>NZ_JBHZBH010000004.1:246820-362330 GCF_042754765.1 Nonomuraea sp. NPDC059194
CGCTGGAAGCTGGAGCCACAGTCCAAGATCACAGGACCCCAGGTCGCCGCACCACAGACGAGCATCGCCGCACTCGCCCGCAAACCCGGCACCATAGAGGTCTTCTGGATCGGACAGGACGGATCGGTCCAGCACGCGTTCTGGAACGAAGGCGGCGCATGGACGCAGGGCAACCAGCCCAGAATTGCTCCGGCCGGAGTCGCGGCGCCGCAGGCGGGTATCGCCGCTGTCTCGCGCATGCCGAACACCATGGAGGTGTTCTGGATCGGGCCGGGCGACCCGCTGCGGCATACGTTCTGGTACGACGGCGGCGTATCGTGGTGGGACTCGGAGTCGCCCATAATCCCGCCCCGGGATTGCCGGGCGGCGGAAGAGCCGTACGCCGCCTATGTCGACAGGGTGCCTCAGAGCGCCGCCGACGTCGGCACCGTCGAGCATGCGGTACTTCACCTCGTGAACGTGGAGCGAACGCAGCGTGGTCTACAGCCGCTCTGCTACAGCCGGCAACTCGCGGCCGCGGCGCGAGCGCACTCGGAGAACTGGGCTCTCAACCCCACGCGAGGCTGCCCGCCCAATCCGAACTGGGAATGCGGCCACTGGGATTCCCGTCCTGGACTCGACTGGCCGGAAAAGCGCTTCGCCGCCTCGGGATACGGGCCGATCACGCTGGGCGAGAACACCCAGTGGGGTGTCGGGACCAGCGACGGCACGAATGTGGTGCCCGCCGGATGGGCCTGGGGTACCGCCAGGTCCGCTGTGTACTGGTGGATGAATCACCACCCAGAGAACAACTACGCCGACAACAGGCACCGCGCCGCCATCCTTAATCCTGGCTTCAGGGACGCCGGTCCTGGGGTCAGTCGCTACGCCGATGGTTCCGGCAACCGCGGCGCGACCTTCACGTTGATGTTCGGAGCGCGCTGACCGTATGCAGGCGTGCGACGCCGGCCTGAGCATGGCAGCTCGCAGCAGCCGCCATGCTCAGCTCTCGTTGAGGTTGCGTCCCGGCGACGGCCGTCGATCGCGGTCGGAGCGCCACCTGGCCCCATCAGAAGTCTTGCGGTGTGGCCTCGTTGACACCGTGTGTTGCCGCGATCACTCGCATCAACGACCGATGTCCATACCGAGACGCGCCACGCTCGTCGCTCTCTGCCGGCGGGAGTGGGGGTCACGGCCAGAGCCCGCTCGTCTCACCGGTATCGGGCATCCGGCGGGCGCTATAACGGGGGTCGCCGGGGCGCTCGTATTTGCGTTGCTGCTGGTAAAGGTGGGGCGTAAGGTCCTGGGACTGTGATACCGAGAGTAATTGGGCGACTTGTGCCCGAACGGCTGGGGCCATCGTTCCGGTGGCTGCTGGGATCGAGCTGGGTGACCAACTTCGGCGATGGCGTGGCGATGGCGGCGGCGCCGTTGCTCATCGCATCGCTGACGCGCGACCCGTTCCTGATCTCACTGGGGGCACTGATCGGCTGGGCGCCGCCGCTGGCGTTCAGCCTCTACGCGGGGGTGCTGTCGGACCGGCTGGACCGGCGGCGGATCGTGCTGGTGGCCAATGCCGTACGGCTGGCCATCCTGGCCGGACTGGTCGCGATGATCGCCACCGGGACCGTGACGGTGACGGGGGCATTGATCGCGTTGGCGCTGATCGGGATCACCGAGGTGTTCGCCGACAACACCACGTCGACGCTCACCCCTATGTTGGTCGCCCGCGACGATCTCGTGGTCGCGAACGCCCGGCTGCAGACCGGGTTCCTCACCCTCAACCAGCTCGCCGGGCCGCCATTGGGCGCGATGCTCTTCACCGCCGGAGCGACCTGGCCGTTCGCCGGGCAACTCCTGCTCGTCGCGGCCGGGCTCGTCATGATCTCCCGGGTCGTGCTGCCGCCGCATGGGCGGGAAAGCGGCGCCGGCGGCGCGGGCCTCTGGCACGACCTCAGGGAAGGATTCGACTGGACGATCCGGCACGCCGCCGTACGGACGCTGGCTCTCACCATCCTGATCTTCAACATCACGTTCGGCGCCGCCTGGTCAGTGCTGGTCCTCTACAGCCTGGAGCGGCTCGACCTCGGCTCGATTGGCTTTGGCCTGCTCACCACGATCGGCGCGATCGGTGGGCTCATCGGCACCGCCCTCTATGGGGCGATCACCCGCCGGTTCAGCCTCGGGGTGATCATGCGCGTCGGACTGATCCTCGAGACGCTCACCCATCTCGGCCTCGCACTCACCACCTCCCCATGGGTAGCCTCGGTGATCTTCCTGGCATTCGGCGCGCATGCGTTCATCTGGGGCACCACTTCCGTCACCGTCCGCCAGCGGGCCGTCCCGGCCGAACTGCAGGGCCGGGTCGGCAGCGTAAACACCATCTGCGTCTTCGGCGGCCTGGTCGCCGGTTCGCTCATCGGTGGGGGGCTGGCCGCCCATTACGGCGTGACCGCCCCCTTCTGGTTCGCCTTCGCCGGCTCCGCCGTGTTCGTGGTGGCGCTCTGGCGTCAGCTCATGCACATCACCCATGACGAACCCGAGACCGCCCGGCAGGGGTGAACTCCGGCTGGTCTGCCAAGGTCAGACATGCAGCAACGTGACCTGCCGGCCGGAGGCGTTCGCCGCGGCGCGACCGGCCTGGTGTCCACCATGTTCAACCCGGACTCGGCCTCGTCCTGGAGGTCGCGATCTCGGAGCCGCCGCGCCAGGAAGATCGTCCGCCGGGCGCATCCGACCTCCAGCATCGCCGAACAAGCCGGGTGCGTGGTCTCCCCTGGAAGCGAAGCGTTCGGCCCGCCATCGGTGCAGGGAGTCGTCGTACCGCACGGCCGGTACGCCTTGAGGTGGCGTCCTCGAATCACTGCGGCACCTCGTGGCGCCGCAACGATTCGAGTGTCGCCTCGTACGGCTCACGCATGGGGCTTGTCTCCGATCTCCGCCTGGATCCGTGCCAGCTCCGCCGCCAACTCCCGTCGCACGTCGGTGTAGGCCGGGTCGTCGTGCACGCTGCGCAGCTCCCAGGGATCGCTCTCCAGGTCGAACAGCTCCCATTCGGGGGCGAACACCTGGTTCGAGGTGCCGGGGAGGCCGAGGCCGTCGGCGTAGTAGTAGACGAGCTTGTGCCGCTCGGTCCGCACGCCGTAGTGCGCCCACACGTGGTGGATGCCGTCGTCGTGCTCCCAGTAGCGGTAGTAGACCGATGTGCGCCAGTCGGCGACGCGCTCACCGCGCAGCAGCGGGCGCAGCGACCGGCCCTGCATCCGGGGATGGGCCTCGGCCCCGGCGAAGTCCAGGAATGTCTGGGCGAAGTCCACGTTCGTCGCCAGGGCTTCACCGACCGACCCGGCGGGGATCTCCCGCGGGTAGCGGATGACGAACGGCATCCGCAGCGACTCCTCGTACATGAACCGCTTGTCGTACCAGCCGTGGTCGCCGAGGAAGAACCCCTGGTCGGAGGTGTAGACGACGATCGTGTCCTCGGCCAGGCCCTGCTCGTCGAGATGGTCGAGCAGTCGGCCCACGTTGTCGTCCACGGACGCGACACAGCGCAGGTAGTCCTTGATGTAGGTCTGGTACTTCCACAGCGCCTGCTCGTCCTGGGTCAGCCCGGGCGGCAGCAGCCGCTTGAGATCGTCCAGGCGCAGGTCGTCGGCGACGCGCGTCTTCGCCGCGCGAGCGGCGGTGGATCGGCCCGTGTAGTCGTCGAAGAAGGTGTCGGGGACCGGCAGGTCGCCGGGGTACATGTCCAGGTGCTTGGCGTCCGGCTCCCAGTTCCGGTGTGGCGCCTTGTGGTGCACCATCAGGAAGAACGGCCGGTCGGCCTGCCTTCGGGACAGCCACTCGATCGACAGGTCCGTGATGATGTCGGTGGCGTAGCCCGGGATCACCCGCTGGGTGCCGTCCATGTCGATGAAGACCGGGTTGTGGTAGCGGCCCTGGTCGGGCAGCACGGTCCAGTGATCGAAGCCGCGCGGGTCGTGCACGCCGCCGTGGCCCAGGTGCCACTTGCCGACGATCGCGGTCTGGTACCCGGCCTCCTGGAGCAGGCCGGGCAGGGCCGGCTGGCGGGCGTCGAACTCGGTCGACAGCGTCTGCACGCCGTTGACGTGGTTGTAGGTGCCGGTCAGGATCGTGGCCCGGCTTGGCGCGCACAGCGAGTTGGTGCAGAAGCAGTTGTCCAGGCGCATGCCCTCGTTCGCGATGCGGTCGATGTGCGGGGTCTCGTTGATCCTGCTGCCGTAGGCGCTCACGGCGTGTGCGGCGTGGTCGTCGGCCATGATGAACAGGATGTTCGGCCGCCGGTCTGACACGTGATGCGTCCCCGCAACCATCACGGCCGCCTCGTCAATTCCAGGAACGAGACGCCCGGCATGGGCAGGTCGAAGGTGATCACGGCTGGGGGCGTGACCGTGCGGGAGGGCTCGTACTCCTCCAGGGTGTTGGCCGCCGTGAGCTCGTCCCACTGCTCGTCCTTCGGCCAGTCGGCATCGCCCATCGCCCGCCACGCGGCGCGGATGTTGGAGTGCTGTTCGTCGATGCGCAGGTGGCGCAGCTCGTACGGCTCGGCCGGCAGGCCCTCCAGGCTGAGCGTGACCGTGCGGGTCAGCTCCGGGGCGCCGTCGGACTGCGCCTGGTTGAGGGTGCCGTTCCAGACGAGGACGCCGATCCGGCCATCCTCGTGCCTGGCGGCCCACACCTCGACCCCGCCCACGTCCCCGCTCACCTCGGCGGCCAGTTCCTGCGGGCCCAGCCGCTCGGCGAGCGACAGGGCGAAGAACCGCGGCTTGCGCAGGTTGCCGACGGTCAGCAGGCCGAATCCGCCGTGGAACAGCTTCGGCGGGCGGCCGAGCTCCTCGAAGTGGTCGGAGGCCACCCAGTGCGCCAGCGCGTCGATGCGCCCGGCGGCCGATTTCATGCCGTGCAGCAGGAACGTCGCGCCGAACGGCCCGTCGCCGATGCCGTGGAAGTGCGTCGGGGTGGGCCCCCACTCGGTCCACCAGATCGGGGTCCCAGTACGGCCGTGCCGCTCCAGCGCCGGCCGCCAGTCCAGCGGGGCGTTGCCGTACGTGTGGGTGGAGACGAAGTCAAGCGCCGCGCCCGAGGCGTCCACATGCGTGAGCAACTCCTCGACCCAGCCGTTGGCCGCCGAGGAGGGGCCGCCGACCCGCAGGTCCGGATGAACCGACTTCACGGCCGCGGCGGTGACGTCGTACAGACGGAAGAACTCCTCGGGGGTGCCGGACCAGAACACCTCCAGGTTGGCCTCGTTCCACACCTCGAACGCCCAGTTGTCGATCACCTCGCGCTCGCCGTACCGCTCGACCAGGTGCGCGGTCAGGGCGCGCACCAGGTCGCCCCACCGGTCGTAGTCCTTGGGCGGGGAGATGATCGCCTGGTAGCCGAACACCGTCTTGGCCGGGTCGGCGGCCAGGTCGCGCGGCATGAACGACAGCTCCACGATCGGCCGCAGCCCGAAGCTCATGATCGTGTCGTAGACCTCGTCCACCTTGGCGAAGTCGTGCACGGGTTCGCCGTCGACCTCGCGGTAGACGCCGAGGTCGTCGCAGAGGATCGCGTGCGCCCGCACGGTCTCCACCCCGATCTCCTCCCGCATGGTCCGCAGCGCCTCGGTCAGTTCGGCGCCGATCGGCCTGCCCCCGGTCAGATCGGCGCTCAGCATGTGGGACAGGTGCTCGGCGCCGATCATGTATTTCCACGGCCGCGGCAGCTCCCGCGTGACGGCGGCGGCGTCCACCCGGACTGTCACCGCGGGCGAGGCGGCGTCGAGCGGTGCGGCCTCGACCGGCGCGCAGAACGGGCCCGTCACGTTCATGGTGGCGATCGCGGCCACGGCGTAGCTCGCCGGGCCCTGGCCGGTGTCGACGTACCGGCACACGGGAACGGCCGGGACGTCGACATCGGGCTGTTCGACCGAGACGCCGTCCCGGTGCACCAGGTAGCCGATGGCGCCCGGCACCGGGTCCCATTCCAGGGTCACGTGTCCGGCGCCGGGCGCGGCGCGCAGCCCGGCGGGTGCGATCAGCTCGACCTCGGCGTAGGCCGTCGCCTCCCCCGACGCCAGGTGGATTCGCTCCTGCCAGTCACGCCGTGCGGTCTCGGCCGTCGTCATCTTTCGATCTCCCCGATAGGTGATTGCGTTGGTTCGTTCAGCCACGGACGTCCCACTCTTCGGGCTCCATCACGGGCCGCAGCGCGGCCTCCACCGCCTGGGTGGCGAAATAGCGCCGCATGTTGTCGCCGGCCAGCGCGTTGCCGAGCGCGGCCATGATCATGCCCTGGTCGAGTGCGAGGTAGTACTTCGAGACCTTGCCCGAGCGCACGGCGACCGCGTCGTAGAAGCCGCCGGGCCCGTAGGCGTCGAAGTTCCTCTTCAGCCGGGCCAGGTTGGAAAGGGCCTGCTCGGGGGCGTAGCGCAGGGCGAGGAAGGTCGCGTGCGGGGTGACCACGCCGTCGCCGTAGGCCGTCGGCTCCGGCTGGGCGGGCCTGCAGCCCTCGTAGCCGGGGTCGACCTGGGTGCGTTCGGCGTCGGAGGTGTAGCCCTCGGCCTGCAGCCCGAGACCGTCCACGCCGTACTCGCGGTAGCCGCCGTGCGGATCGTTGGACGGCGAGAAGCCCCAGTAGCCGTACCTGGCCTCGTTCAGGCCGTGTTCGATCTGCGCCTTGACGAACACCGGGTGGTTGCGGCCCCAGCTCTTGGGCGCCCAGGTCTGCTCCGGCACGACCAGGTCGGCCATGAGCTCCTCGAACATGCTGCCGCCCCAGGTCGGCATCACCCGCATGCCGCGGTAGCCGTACGTGCCCTCCCAGACCTTCACGCCCAGGTACTCCTTCCACGAGCCGACCGGCTTCTGGTCCTGCCAGGCCCAGTCGCAGCCGTTGTCCGGGAAGGTGCGGTACAGGCCGTAGTAGTGCTCGCGCGGGATCTGGCCGAGCGCGATGCCGACATAGGTGCCGATCCTGGTCTCGCCGGGCGCGCCGTAGTGGTGGCAGGTGTAGTAGACCTTGGCCCCGGTTCCTGCGTAGTCGCCCTCGATCGAGCAGCCCTCGGGTTTCTCGGGCCAGAACCCGCCGCGCAGCAGGCCGGTGCCGGCGTCCGGGCGGGCGTCCGGGTCGTAGTAGGAGGCGAAGTTCATCCGAGACAGTACGGCTTGCGCCTTCTCTGTCTGGGAGGGTACGGCGGAGCGGACCATCATCAGCGCGCTGGCCAGCCAGCCGTTGTCCACGCTGGAGGCGAAGAGGTGGACGGGGTTACCGTTGTCCGGCCAGGTGCGGACCAGTTGGAGCGTGGCCGGGTCGTACCAGTTGTAGAACTGGCCGCTCGGCGTGTGCCGCTCCATCCTCTCCAGCGCGTCGAGCACCCTGCGCACCCGTCTGGTCGCGTCGTACGACCCGATCAGGCCGACGTCGCGGGCCGAGATGACGCTCCACAGGTAGGTGGCCAGGTTGGTGGGCGAGGTGACCTTCGCCCTGGTTTTCAGGTCGCCGGAGACCTTGTCGGACGGCACGCCGGTCACCGGGTCCACCATGGCGTTCATCGAGCGCCAGGTGTCGGCGGCGTACTTCCAGAGGGTGACCCGGTCCTTCCACGAAGGACCACTCGTGGCGCTCGCGGGCGTCGAGGCCGCGAGCAGGCTGATCGTGAGCATGCCGGTGAGAAGCGTCTTACGCATGGGGGGGTGCTCCTTGACTACTTGAGACCGGGACTACTTGAGACCGGAGGTCGCGATGCCCTGGACGAAGAAGCGCTGCAGGAAGACGAACAGGACGAGGATCGGGGCGACCACCATGACCGCGCCCGCGACCAGCAGGTTGTAGTGGGTGCCCTCGTGGCCGTTGAGGATGTTCAGGGCCACGGGCAGGGTGTAGATGTCCTCCGACTGGGCCACCACGGCGGGCCAGAGGAAGTTGTTCCACGCGCCCAGAAAGGTGATCAGGCCGAGCGTGGCCATGGCCGGCCTGCAGAGCGGGAGCACGATCCCGAAGAAGATCCGGAACTCCCCCGCCCCGTCGACCCTGGCCGCGTGGATCAGCTCGTCGGGCAGGTCGGCGATGAACTGCCGCATCATGAACACCCCCAGCGGGGTGATGAGGCCTGGCAGGATGATGCCGAGGAACGTGTTGACCAGGCCGAGCTTCGCGATCAACACGAACTGCGGGATCATCAGCACGATCGCCGGGACCGCCATCTGCACCAGGACCAGGGCGAACACCGCGTTCCTTCCCCGGAACGGCAGCTTGGCGAAGCCGTACCCGACCATGGAGCAGAACAGCAGGTTGCCGGCGACGATCATCAGCGCGACAAGGAGGCTGTTGAGGAACGCCTGCCCGATCGCGACCCGGTCGAACAGCTCGGCGTAGTTGCCGAGGGTGAACGTCTCCGGCCAGAAAGTCGGCGGATCGCGCCTGATCTCCGCCTCCGGTTTGAACGAGCTCAGCCCGGCCCACAGGAACGGGCCGATCACCAGCAGCAGGCCGAGCCCGAGCCCGAGGTAGGTGACGACGTTCTGGCGGCGGGTGCGTCTCACGTCCGCTCCCTCCCGATCCTGAGCTGGAGTACGGCGAGCGCGACGATCACGGTGAACAGCACGGTCGCCGCGGCGCCCGCATAGCCGTAGTTGCCCACGCCGAACTGCTCGAAGATGGCGTAGGAGGCGGACAGCGTGGAGTTCAGCGGGCCACCGCCCGTCATGACCAGAGGTTCTTCCAGGAACTGCATGAAGCCGGTCGAGCTGTAGACGGTGCAGAACAGCAGCACCGGGCGCAGTTGCGGCACGGTCACGTTCCAGAACCGCTGCCGGCGGGTCGCGCCGTCGACCTCGGCCGCCTCGTAGAGCTCCTTCGGGATGCCCTGGAGCGCGGCGAGGAAGACGACCATGTCGAAGCCGAAGCTGCGCCAGGCGGTCATCACGATGATCGACGGCAGGGCGGTCGTCTCGTCCTGCAGCCAGGCGGGCCCCTGGACGCCGACGAGTTCGAGCAGCCTGTTGACCAGGCCCGCGTCGGGTTCGAGCAGGAACTTCCAGGCCACCGCGACGCCGATGATGCTGGTGATGTGCGGCAGGTAGTAGCCGAGGCGGAAGAACGCGGCCGGCAGCCGGGCGATGCCGGAGTTGAGCGCCACCGCCGCGGCCAGGCCCAGCGCGATCGTCAGCGGCAGCGCCGTGACCACGAAGATCGCGGTGTTGACCGCGGCCTTGCGCATCGCCTCGTCGTTCGCCAGCCGGATGTAGTTCTCCACGCCGACCAGGTCGACCCCGAACGGGTCGGCGACGTCGGTGCTGCGCAGGTCGGTGACACTCATGCCCAGCCCGGCCAGCAGCGGGCCGAGGTGGAACACGACGAACATCACCACGAACGGCAGCACGAACACCCAGCCGAGGCCCGCCCGCCTGAGCGGGCCGCGGATTCTGACATTGGCAGGGGTGGGAGCGGCAGGACCCGCGCGCTCCTCCGTGAGCACGGCCATGGCTACAGGCCGGTCCCGATGGTGTCGGCCTGCGACTGGATAGCCTTGGCCGCCTGCTCGGGCGTGGACGTGCCGAGCGCGACCTTCTCCAGCTCGCCCTCCAGCACTCTGGCGACCTGCTCCCAGGTCGGGAACGGCGGCGGGGTCTTGGCGTCCTTGAGCTGCTCACCGAAGATCGCGAGCTGCTTGTCCGCGGTCAGCTCGGGCTGCTGCCACGCCGACTGCACGCTGGGCAGCGCCTTGACCGTGGTGTACCACTTGGCCTGCACCTTCGGGTCGGTCAGCCACTGCACGAACTTCCACGCCGCGTCGCGGTTCTTGGCCTTCTTGAACACGACCATGTCGGCGCCGCCGACGAAGCTGGTGGCCGCGACCGGGCCCTTGGGGTAGAGCGCCAGGTCGAACTTGTCCTTGAAGTCGGCGCCGCCGTCGTTGTTCAGCACGCCGACCATCCACGGCCCGGAGAAGAAGCCGCCGACCTCGCCCTTGATGAAGTTCTGCGGGAAGGCGCCCTTGGGGGTGTCGTTGGGAGCGAGCTTCTCGGCGAACAGTGACTGGTACTGGTTGAGTGCGGCGACCGCCTCGGGCGTGTCGAAGGTGTACGTGCCGTCCTTGACGATCTCGCCACCGGCCTGCCAGACCAGCGGCAGGAACTCCTGCCAGGAGCCCTCGGTGTAGCCCTGGTTGAAGCCGTTCTTCGCGCCGCCCTTCTCCTTGAGCGCCTTGACGAAGGTCGTGAACTCCTCCCAGGTGGTCGGCGGCTTGATCCCCGCCTTCTCGGCCTGGTCCTTGCGGTAGTACATGACGCGGGTCTCGACGTACCACGGCACGCCGTACGCCGTCCCGTTGACGTCGACGGTGCTCCATGCGCCGGGGAAGAACGCCGACTTGTTGAAGAGGTTGCCCGGGGTGGGGTCGAGCGCGCCGGTTTTGGACAGCTCGCCCGACCAGGTCGAGCCGATCATGCTGACGTCCGGCGTGGCACCGCCCGCGATCGCTGAGGTGATCTTGTCGTGGGCGACGTCCCAGCCGATGGGGGTCACGTTCACCTTGACGCCGGGGTTGGCCGCCTCGAAGTCCTTGGCGAAGGCGCCGAGCGCCTTGCCCTCCTCGCCGATGGCCCAGACGGTGACCTCGCCGGAGATCTTCCCGGTCCCGGCGTCCTTGGCCTGCTCCGGCGCCTGGCCGGCGCTACGGCCACAGCCGGTCAGCAGGGCGGCGGCGAGCAGGCCGATGGCCGCGCGGCGCGTGTGGTTGTTCACTGGTCCTCCAGGGGGTGGGAACCGCAGCTCGAACGGATCACGAGCTCGGTCGGAAGAATCAGGTGGCGTCTGTCGGTCCGCGCCCCGGTGACGAGCTCGTCGAGCGCCGCGGCGGCCCGCCTGCCGAGCTCGCGCATGGGCTGGCGGACGGTGGTCAGGGCGGGCCGGGCGTGCCGGGCGGCCATGATGTCGTCCCAGCCGGTGACGGCGATGTCGCCCGGCACGTCGAGGCCGGCGTCCTCTGCGGCCAGCAGCACGCCGAGCGCCATTTCGTCGTCGGCGCAGACGATCACGTCGGGCCGGTTCGAGGTCTTCAGCAGCGCCTGGGCCGCCTCGTAGGCCCCTTCGACGCTGAACTCGCTGGGGACGGGCGGATCCGGGACGATGCCGTGCCCGGCCAGTGCCTGCCGTACCCCGTCCCAGCGCTCGGCGATGTCGCCGCCCGCGTCGTCACCGAGCAGCGCGAAGCGGCGGTGACCGTGGGCGAGCAGGTGCTCGGTGAGCCGTACGGCTGTCGCGGTGTTCTCCGCGGAGAGCGTGTCGGCCCCCTCGACCGGAGTGCGGGCGAGCAGCACCACGGGCAGGCCCGACGCGACGAGCTGGGCGACCGTCTCGTCCGGCACGGTCCGGCCGAAGATGACCATCCCGTCGACGCGTCCGGCCAGGTCGCGGACGAGGCTCTCGACGTCGCCGCGGCCGTCCGTGGACAGAATGATCACCGACTGGCCGAGCTCGGAGGTGGCCTCCTCGTAGCCGAGGACGACCTCCGCGTAGTACGGCCCGGACAGGGCGGGGAACACCACGCCGTTGGCCGCGTGACGCCCTTCGGCCAGCGAGACCCCACGGCGGTTGGGCACGAACCGCAGCTCTTCGACCGCTTTCAGTACCTTCTCGCGGCTCCTGCCCGACACCGGGCCGGTGCCGCGCAGCGCGCGCGAGACGGTCGCGATGGACACCCCGGCACGCTCGGCGACCTCGTAAATGGTCGGACCGGTTGACGTTCCCGTGGGGCCCGATCGGTCGTCCGCCTGCCCTTCGGGACGCGGCTCGTCGTGCACCCGACCTCCTGTTGATGAACTGGAAGCGCTTACAGTTCTGACCGTCATGCGCTGTAAGCGCTTCCATTGGGGTTGGCGCTAGTGTGGCATCCCGCAAGCATCCCGTAAAGACCCATATTCCGGATGTCATTCATCGGATGACAGCATCACACCGGACCGCAGAGCACGGCCCGGACGCTCCCCAAGGGCGGATGGATGAAGGGAAGCGTCCGGGCCGCGGGCTGGTCAACGGATGACGTGCACCCGCAACGCCGAACCGGCGAGCTCGGTAGTGGTGGCGAGACCCACAGCGGTGAGGGTGACCGTCAGTGGTCGCGCCGTCGACGGCGTAGGTTGTCCCCGCGATCTTCTTGCCGTCCAGGTAGACCTTGATGTGCTCGGGGTTCCCCGCCTGGGGCAGGGCGAGGCCGACCGTCTTCAGGGTGGCGGCGCCCTGCTTCACAGTGAGCCGGTCATCCTGGGTGACGCCCGCCCGCTTCTGGGGGAAGGTGCCCCAGGCGGTGCCGGTGCTGAAGAAGTGGTGGTCCTCCGGCTTCCAGGTCGGGACGAGATCACCGTCCAGCACAACGACACCCGGCGCCGCAGGACGGGTCCGCCTCGATGACGTCGAGCAGTCCTGCGAGGTCAAGGCCCTCGGGCTGCTTCGTCACGCGTTCGGTGGTCAGCGCCCAGCCGGCACTCGCGACCACTGGATCCGGATCGGCGGACCAGGCCAGGCGCAGCTGTTCGGCGTGCGGATTCTTCTTCACCACGTAGTTCACGAGCCAGTCGTGCACCTTGGGTGTGCGAGCCTGGCGCACCATGACGTCCAACGCGTCACGCTCGAACGCCTTCGGGCGGCAGATCAGAATCGCCAGCAGCCTCGCCGCGGTGTCATCCGTCTCCCAGAGCCGGCACGCGAGTTCCTACTGCGTCTTCAGCCGCTTGGCGAGTGCGCGCAGCCTGCTGAGGTTCACACCGTGATCGTCACCGTGTTTCTCGTTCACCTCGCGTGCCTTCGGGTCCTCGAGCTCGGCCAGCTCGGCCATCACCTCGGCCACCATCGTCTCGGTCAGCGTCGTCTCGGCCACCTCAGCCTCCTGTCCGTCACGTGCGGGAGTCAGCCTACGACGGAAGTCACACGCCGGTTCGGCGGCAGCCACCGACACGAAATCCCGCGCCTTCACAAATGTGCAGCAGCTATCAGCACTGACCCTCGCCTTCACTCCGAGCAGCCATCCAACTCCTAACAAGCGGAGCAAGTCGTTGACGCAGCAGGGTCGCGCGGAAGCAGGGAGCCGGACGCGATTCAGAGCCGTTCCAGGATGGCCTCTCCCTCCCGACGGGACCCTGTTCTGAAGCCGCCCTTACATCGGCTTAGGCGGCGACAGGTGGTCGAGGTCGAGTTGCTCACTCCGGTAGGCACGGTCCTTCGTGTACCGGTTGAGCGGCACGACCTCTCCTTCGACCGAGCCGACGGCGGCTTCGACCGCGGGCGTCAACCGTTTCGGATCGGGTCGGCAGCGAGCTGCCCACGCCTCACCTATCGCCGACCACAACACGATCAGCTCGTCACGTGACGTCGTGGCGTTCAGCTTCTCGGCGATCTGTGCCGCGCCGAGCTCGTACCGGGGCGCGGCCCGTCAGATCTCCGGCAACGCGTCCTGCGCGACCTCTTCGGCCTGGCCGGGATCGCGCACGACCCGCAGCACGAGGCCGTAGAGCGAACCGGCGACCCGGTCGTACAGGCGCGCGAACGCTTGCTGATCCCCCCGGCCCGCCAGATCCAGAAGATCGTCGGGCGACCCTTGCGCAGCTGAATGTCGCAGCTCAGGGTCCCGGCAGGTATCGGACGGCGGGACGCCCTCACATGCCGCACGACCAAACCGGACGGCGCCGGGCTCCGAAATACCGAGTGTGAGACGAGCACGACACCACTCCATCGGTGCAGCCTGTACAGGGCTGCTGAGCGTGGCCGCCGCATTGGCGGTCGCGGAACTCCTCGCGCGCTACACCGGCGGACAGAGTTCACCGGTGGTGACGGTCGGCGGCGTCGCGATCGATCTGGCGCCGCAACCGGTCAAGGAGTTCGCGGTCCGGACGTTCGGCACAGCGGACAAGGCCGTGCTCGTCGGCGGCATCGTGTCGGCGTTGCTGGTCGTTGCGGCCGGGCTCGGGGTGCTCGCGGTCCGCCACCGTGCGCTCGCGCTGGCAGGAGTGGCCGCGCTCGGGGTTGTGTCGTCGCTGGCGGCCGTGAGCAGGCCCGCAGCGGTGCCGTCGGATGTGTTGCCCGCCTTCGTGGCCGCGCTCACCGCCGCCTTCACCCTCACCGCGCTCACCTGCCTGGCCGGGGCTCGCACGGCGGAAGCGCCC
Organism: Nonomuraea sp. NPDC059194; assembly: GCF_042754765.1. Taxonomy (NCBI): domain Bacteria; kingdom Bacillati; phylum Actinomycetota; class Actinomycetes; order Streptosporangiales; family Streptosporangiaceae; genus Nonomuraea; species Nonomuraea sp. NPDC059194. The sequence goes on from NZ_JBHZBH010000004.1 coordinate 260,962, forward strand.
ATGCGGGACCGCAGGATCGTGCTGCGCATGGGCTTGGGTGTCGTCGCGCTCGCGAGCCTGGGCGGGCTGGCCGCCCGGTTGCTGCCCGCCGCATCGCCAGGGACGAGGTTCATGCTGCCCGTGCCGTCGAGTCCGGCCAAACCCCTTCCGGTCGGCACTGACCTTCGCATTCCCGGCCTGTCACCTTTCACCACCCCGAACGCTGACTTCTACCGCGTCGACACCGCCCTGTCAGTCCCCAGAATCGACGCGGCGCGTTGGACCCTGCGCGTGCACGGCGTCCGCACGCTCGAGCTCACCATGGCCGACGTGCTCCAGCGCGGCCTGATCGAGCGCGACATCACCCTGACCTGCGTCTCCAACGAGGTAGGCGGCCCGTACGCGGGCCACGCTCGCTGGCTCGGCCTCCCCCTCGCCGCCCTGCTGCGCGAGGCGGGCATCCCGGTCGGCGCGGACCAGCTGTTCAGCAGATCGGCCGATGGCTGGACCGCCGGCACGCCGCTCGACATCGTCATGGACGGCCGCGACGCCATGCTGGCCATCGGCATGAACGGCGAGCCGCTGCCGCCAGAGCACGGCCATCCGGCCCGCTTGGTGGTCCCCGGATTGTACGGCTACGTCTCGGCCACCAAATGGGTTGTCGACCTGCGCCTGACGCGCTACGCAGCCGAGCGGGCGTACTGGACCGAGCGCGGCTGGGCGACCAACGCTCCGATCAAGACGATGTCCAGGATCGACGTGCCGGCCGCACTGGCCAAGCTGAAGCCCGGCCGGGTCGTCGTGGCCGGCCTCGCGTGGGCTCAGCACCGCGGTGTCGCCGCGGTCGAGGTCCGCGTCGACCAAGGCCCCTGGCATCCGGTACGGCTCGCCGACGTCCCCAGCGCTGACACCTGGGTCCAGTGGGCCTGGACCTGGCAGGCCGTACCCGGCACTCACACCCTCGAAGTCCGCGCGACCGACGGCACCGGCCGCGCCCAACCGCCGACCCGGGTCCCGCCGTTCCCCGATGGGGCGACCGGCTGGCACTCGGTCGTGGTCACCGTCGTGTGACCAGCACTGTCACCACGATCAAGGAGATCCCATGAGGTACGCAGGCGTCCTCGCCATTTCCGTCACCACGCTGATCCTGGTCACCGGATGCGGCTCCGGCTCCACCGCCGGCATGGCCATGACCGGTGCCGCCCCTACCACCAGCCAGCCCGCCCCGGCCACCACCGCCGGCATGGCCGACGGTCCGTTCGGCCCAGCGTGCTCGGCGGTACCGGCGCAGGGTGAGGGCAGCTTCACCGGTATGGCCGACGATCCGGTCGCCACCGCGGCCGGCCACAACCCGGCCCTGGCCACCCTGGTCACCGCCGTCAAGAAGGCCGGACTGGTGGACACGCTCAACTCGGCCGAGGACGTCACCGTCTTCGCGCCCACCAACGACGCCTTCGCCGCCATTCCGAAGGAGACCCTGGACAAGGTGCTAGCCGACAAGGCCGCGCTCACCAAGATCCTTACCTACCACGTGGTCAAGGGCAAGAAGGCACCCGCCGACCTGGCCGACGCCAAGCTCGTCACCCTGCAGGGCGGCGAACTGACGGTCACAGGCTCCGGGGAGGACTACACCGTCAACGGCGCCAAGGTCGTCTGCGGCAACGTGCCCACCGCCAACGCCACGGTCTACATCATCGACAAGGTCCTCATGCCCGAATAGCGCTCACCCGAGCCGGGGGCTCCAGGAAGGGGAGCCCCCGGCTCACGCGTCTTCGAGAAGGCTTGGCCGAGCCCGGGAATCTTCATGCGTTTGGTTGTCCGGTCCCCGAACATCGAGGTTGAATAAGTTTTGAATAGGTTATCTTGCTCGGGGAAATGACGATGGACATACTCGCTGACTGCTACCGCACGCACGCGCCGCTGGTCCGGTCCTACCTGCGCCGGCTGATTCCGCCGCAGGACCTCGACGACGTGACCCAGGTCGTCTTCACGGAGGTCTGGCGCTGCAGGGACCGCTTCGACCCGGCCAGGAGTCTGGAGGCCTGGGTGTTGGCCATCGCGCACAGACGCGCCGTCGATCACCTGCGGGTCCGCCGTCTGGCCACGGTGTCGCTGGACTCGGTCGCCGACCCGCCCGGTCACGACGGCCGCCGCGACAGCGACGACTTGGCCGACCGCGACCTGCTCGGCCGGGCCATGGCCGAGCTGCCCGCCGTCCAGCGCCAGGCGATCGAGCTGGCCTACTGGGGCGAGCTCAGCCAGCGCGAGATCGCCGAGCGCCTGCGCGTGCCGATCGGCACGGTCAAGGCCAGGACCGCCCGCGGCCTGCACCGCCTGCACACGCTGCTGGCGGCGGCATGACCCGGCCCAGGATCGCGGTGTCCAGCTGCCTGCTCGGCGAGCCCGTGAGGTTCAACGGCGGCCACAGCCGCGACCGCTTCCTCACCGGACAGCTGGACCCCTACGTCGAATGGGTGCCCATCTGCCCGGAGATGGAGGCCGGGCTGGGCACGCCCCGCGAGACGCTGCGCTTGGAGAGCTCCCCCGGCGGCCCGCGCCTGATGACGCGCACGACCCACGCCGACCTCACCGACCGCATGAGCGCACTCGCGCACGAGCGGGCCGCCGCCCTGCGGGTGGACGGGTACGTGTTCAAGGCCAGAAGCCCGAGCTGCGGCATCCATGGCGTCCCTCTCTACCGGGCGGAGGGCCCGCCGCTCGACCGCCGCAACCGCGGCCTGTTCGCAGGCGTCGTCATCGCCGCGCATCCGCTGCTGCCCGTCGAGGACGAGGGGCGCCTCAACGACGCACTGCTGCGCGAGTCCTTCGTCGAACGCGTCTTCGCCCACGCCCGGCTGCGCGAGCTCCTGCACGGCGACTGGCGGCCCCGCGACCTGGTGGCCTTCCACGCCCGGCACAAGATGCAGCTCCTCGCCCACAACCCCGAGCTCTACGGCCAGGCCGGCCGGATCGTGGCCGGCGCGGGCTCCCGCCCGCGCGCCGAACTGGCCGCCGAGTACGCGCTGACCTTCCAGCGCGCCCTGGCCACCAAGGCCAGCCCGGGCCGGAACGTCAACGTGCTTCACCACTGCCTGGGCATGCTCTTTCTCGACCCCGCACACCGCGCCGATCTGCTGGCCGTCATCGACTCCTACAAGGCGGGCCTGGTGCCGCTCAGCGTCCCGGCCACGTTGATCCGCCACCACGCGCGCGGCCAGGACGCCTCCTACGTGCGGGAGCAGAGCTATTTCTCCCCCTATCCCGACGCGCTCCGCCTGCGTAATCATGTCCCCGCCGTCGCGGACAGAAGAGCGTGAACGATGGCATCGTGCCTGGTGACGGGAGCGACGGGCTACATCGGCGGACGCCTGGTCCCCGAGTTGCTCGCCGCCGGTCGGCGGCAGGGGTTTCGCGGAGTCCGACCGCCGGGCGGCCCGGGTGTTCGCGGCCGCGGCGGCGGCGGCGGGCGTCCGCAGGATCGTCTACCTGGGCGGGCTCACCGCCGGCGAGGAGCTGTCGCCGCACCTGCGGTCCCGCTCCGAGGTGGCCCGGATCTTCCTCCAGGGCCCGGTGCCCGCCGTCGTGCTGCGCGCCGCGGTGATCATCGGCTCGGGCTCGGCCTCCTTCGAGATGCTGCGCCACCTGACCGAGCGGCTGCCGGTGATGACGACGCCGCGCTGGGTGCGCAGCCGTACCCAGCCCATCGCGGTTCGCGACGTACTGCACTATCTGCGCGCCTGGGCATCCACTCCCGGCGAGGTCGACCGCGCCTTCGACATCGGCGGCCCGGACGTGCTGACCTACGCCGACATGATGCACGGGTACGCCGCGGCCGCCGGGCTGCCGCCCCGCCTGATCATCCCGGTGCCACTGCTGAGCCCCTGGCTGTCCAGCCACTGGGTCGGACTCGTCACCCCGGTGCCCGCGAACATCGCGCGCCCCCTGGTGGAGTCGCTGCGCAACGAGGCCGTGTGCCGTGAGCACGACATCGCGGCCTACGTCGCCGACCCGCCGGACGGCCTGACCGGCTTCCGGGTTGCGCTGACCCTGGCCCTGCAGAAGATCAAGGAGGCCGACGTCGCGACGCGCTGGTCCTCGGCCTCCACACCGGGTGCGCCCAGCGACCCGCTGCCCACCGACCCCGACTGGGCCGGCGGCAGCCTGTACATCGACCGGCGCACCCTGACCTGCGACCTTCCACCGGAAGCGGTGTGGAAGATCATCGAGGGCATCGGCGGAGACAACGGCTGGTACTCGCTTCCCGTCGCCTGGCAGGCACGCGGCGTGCTCGACCGGATCGCCGGCGGTGTGGGCCTGCGCCGGGGTCGGCGGGACCCGCGCCGGCTCAGGGTCGGCGACTCCATCGACTTCTGGCGCGTGGAGGAGGTCGAACCGGGACGCCTGCTGCGCCTGCGCGCCGAGATGCTGCTGCCCGGGCTGGCCTGGCTGGAGCTCGGCGTCCGGGAGCGGCACGGCCGCACCGTCTACGTCCAGCGCTCGATCTTCCATCCGCACGGCTTGCTCGGCCACCTCTACTGGTGGGCCTTGGCACCCTTCCACGGGCTGATCTTCGGACGCATGCCGCGGAACGTGCTCGCCGCGGCCTCAGCTCGTCGCGGCGAGCAGACACCTCACCGCCTCGTCCAGTGAGCTCACCCTGACCACCCCGCGCGGCAGGCCGCTCCACCAGCCCGGCCCGCCCACCACCACCCGGCAGGGCGGCCGCGACGACGGCAGCTCGCCCAACGGGGCCGGATCGCCCGTCACCTCCTGCTGCGACCACACGAAGACCGCACACGGCCCCAGCCGCCGCATCGCGTCGGCCAGCGCGACGTACGGGGTGCGCGCCCCCAGCACCCGCACCTCCACCCCCATCGGCCCGGCCAGCACCGCCCCCAGCGCGTACACGGGCAGGCTGTGCTGCTCGTCCTCCGCGCAGGCCAGCAGCACGGGACGGCCGTTGACCGGCGCGGCAGGACGCTCGACCAGGGGATGCAGCGCCGCCAGGACCCGGTCGGAGAACACGTGCTCGACCTCGACGCCCACGCCGGTGCGCGCCTGACGCGCGCTGATCGCCTCGAAGACCGGAAGCACCAGCCGCTGCCACGTCCACGCCACGCCATGACGCGCGATCGCCGCCGCGACGCCCGCGTCGACCACCCCGGCATCGAGCACCGTCGCCGCCCTGACCAGCATCGCCGCCGACGGCACCGGTGCACCCGCCGACACCGCACCCGAGTCATCGGCTCCTGCGACAGCCGGCCGCGCCACCTCCTCCAGCCGCAGCCGAAGCGCCGCCCGCGCGGCGTCCGCCGGCGCCACCCCCTGGTGAATCAGCCGGTTCATCTCCTCCAACCGGCGCAGATCCGCCTCGTCGTAACGACGGTGACCACCGGGGCTGCGGCCGCTCGGGCCGATGCCGTAGCGCAGGTTCCAGGTGCGCAGCGTGGGCGCGGGCACGCCGAGCCGCCGGGCCACAGCACCGATGCCGTATCCCGCCTGCCCTGCCGTCTCCCGCTGATCAGCCATCGCTCCCGGCCATTCTTTCGGACGCCGGACCCCCCGCGGTTGCAACCGGCGGTGCCTCCGCCACGAATACCTCGGTGATGGAGACCGTGATCGTACTGTTCAACCGGGACCTGCGCGTCCACGACCACCCCGCGCTGGCCGCCGCGTGCGCCGCGGCCAGGCATGTCGTCCCTCTGTTCGTGCTGGACCCCGCGATACCCGCCGGCTGCCGCACGGGGTTCCTGCTCGACTGCCTGGCGGATCTGCGCGCCTCGCTGCGCGCCCGAGGTGGCGAGCTGTTCGTACGGCACGGCGACACCGTCACCCAGACCATGCGCCTGGCCCGCGACCTCGGCGCTCAAGCGGTCTACACCAGCGCCGACGTGAGCGCGCTGGCCCGCGGCAGGGAGCAGCGACTTTCCGCCGAGCCCATCGACCTGCGTCGTTTCCCGGGCCTCACCGTCGTCCCGCCCGGCCAGTTGCGGCCCGCCGGCAGCGACCACTACAAGGTCTTCACGCCGTACTGGCGAGCCTGGACCCAGACGCCGTGGCGAGATCGGGCACCCGCTCCCGCCACGGTAACCACACCCGGCGTGCTGGAACCCGGCGCCCTTCCCGACGGACCACCGCGGAGCCACCTGCGCGGCGGCGAGACTCTCGCCCGCGCCCGCATGCGCTCGTGGACCCGGCACTGCCTGGACGGCTACGCCGACGGACACGACGACCTGGCCGGCGACCGTACCTCCAGGCTCAGCCCCTACCTGCGCTTCGGCTGCCTGTCGCCCCTGGAACTGGCCGCGCACGGCAACGCGGCGTTCACCAGGCAGCTGTGCTGGCGCGACTTCCACCACCAGGTCACCTACGCCTTCTCCCGCATCGGGCGGGACGACTACCGGCCGCGGAACCTTCACTGGCGCGACGACCCCGACGCTCTCCAGGCCTGGGCCGCGGGCATGACCGGCGTTCCGATCGTGGACGCGGGCATGCGCCAGCTGCTCGCCGAGGGCTGGATGCACAACCGCGCCCGCCTGATCACCGCCGCCTACCTGGTCAAACACCTGCGGATCGACTGGCGGGAAGGCGCACGCCACTTCTTCGAGCACCTTCTCGACGGCGACGTGGCCAACAACTCGGGCAACTGGCAGTGGGTCGCCGGCACCGGCAACGACACCCGCCCCAACCGCGCCTTCAACCCGATCCGCCAGGCCAGGCGCTTCGACCCCGACGGCGACTACGTGCGCAGGTACGTGCCCGAACTCGCCGACGCCCCGCCATCCCTCGTCCATGAGCCGTGGCAGGCCGACCGGCCGGTCCGCGCCTACCCCGCCCCCCTGTTCTGAGCAGACGGTGCCGTGGTTCGCGACCGCCATTGACTCCTGCCTCGTCCTGGTGCACATTGTGCGTTGACCGACTGGTAACGCTGTTTCATTGTGCGAAACAGCAGGGCAACGGAGGCGCCGAATGCGCACCCCCCGCTCCACCTCCGCTCTGATCGCCGCCACCATGGCTGCAGCCGTACTGACCCCTCCTCCCGCACACGCCGCCACCACCAAGATCGAGAACACCGTGGAGGTCCGCTGCGCCTTCCTGACCTACCGGCAGAGCAGTGATTGGTACTTCCCCAGCGGAACCCCCAAGGGTCTGGTCTGGCTCCAGCACGGCTTCAGCCGGGCCAACGATCACCTCAACGACCTGGCCGGCGAATACGCCGCGGCGGGCTTCCTCGTCTTCGCCCCGACCCTGCCCTCGGCCAGCATGTTCGGCTGCACGGTGAACAACATCGGCAACAACACCGACTTCCTGCACAACGTCGCCGACCTGTTCGGCAAGGCCGCCGACTCCCGCGACAAGCTCGGGCGCAGTTTCGCCGACGCCAAGACGAAGGCCGGGCGCCCCGAGCTGAACCTGCCGGAGAAATTCGTGTTCGTCGGACACTCGGCGGGCGGCGAGGCGGTCAGCTACGTGGCGCAGGAACTGCGGAGCGGCTACCCGTCCGCCTGGCCGAAGCTGGCCGGGCTGGTGCTGCTCGACCCGGTGAAGTCGCCGGTAGGCAACAACCTGAGCAGCGCCCTGAACCACCTCGACAACACACAGCTCCCGATCCAGGCCATCTCCTCACCGCCGTACAGCTGCAACAGCAACGCCAGCGGCACCGCGGAGCTGATCGAGCAGATCCACAAACCGTTCGTCGGCGTGCGACTGACCACCGGGGCGCACACCGACGCCGAGGGCGAGAGCGCCGACGGCATCGGCAAGGTGACCTGCGGCACGCCCCAGCCCCAGAACGTCGCCGCCCTCCAGACGCTGGCCACCGGATGGGCCGGCGGGTACGTCTCCGGCTCTCCCGACCCCGGCCTCTACCCTGGCGGCGCCTACTACGAAGGACTGCGCGGCGCCGGCGTCATCCAGACGCTCAGCTGATCCGGCGGTGCCGGGAGGCGGCGCCGCCGCCCGGCACCGTTTCAGCCAGCCGGCCGCCTTGCCTGACGGCGACCCCAAGGGCGAGCGGGTTGCCGGACGGTGGCACGCAAGGCGAAAGTTTCTCTGATGGAAACGTCGTCACGTTGACAGAGAAATGGCAAATTGTTACCTTCAGCGTTACAGCGTTTCCATTGAAGAAACAGTGAGGTGCTGTGGAAACGGACTTCCGGGCGGTCATGGCACAGTGGCCAAGTGGCGTGGTGATCGTGACGACGGGGGACGCAGGACACTGGCACGGCATGACGGCCAGCGCCTTCTCCAGTGTCAGCCTGGACCCTCCCATGGTGCTGGTCTGCCTGGCCCGCGGCACCAGAACCCACCACCTCGTCACGGAACGCGGGAGCTTCGCGGTCAGCATCCTCGGCAAGGACCAGGCCGCGCTCGGCCGCCGGTTCGCCGGGCACGAGCCCGACCGCTTCTCCGGCAACGCCTGGGCGGCAGGACCGACCGGATCACCGGTGCTGATGGACTCCGTCGGGTGGCTCGACTGCCGGGTCGCGCACGCCTACCCGGGCGGCGACCACACGATCTTCGTCGGCGAGGTGCTCGCCGCCGCCACGCCACGGCGGGTGGCGCCGGTGCTGTTCCACTCGCGGACCTGGAGCCAGTTGGCCGACCCGCTGCCCGATCACATCGCCGTGGCGGACACAGGCTTGCTCGCCGTACTCCGTGCTCGGGGATTCGAGGTGACGCGGCTCGCGCGGACACTGCGAGCAGCGGGCATGCGTGTGCGCCTGGCGGACCTGCACGGCGAGGCGCCGCCGCGCGACGAGCTCGATCCGGCCACCGCCTCCGCCCTGATCGCCCGGGCCGACCAGGTCGCGGGCGTGGTCAGAGCCGGGGTCGGTGTCGTGGAGTTCATGGCGGGTTCGCAGGACCGCATCGTGGTGGAGGCACAGAGGTCGGGGCTGGCCACGGTGGCGCATCTCCCTGACGCGTTCGCCGAGCCGGATCGGGTGGTCTCGATGGTCGCGCGGCTCGCGTCGCTCGGCTGTGACGAGATCACCCTTGAGGAAGGCGGCTCGCCCGCCACCCCGGTCGGGGTCCGCCGCCTCCTCCAGGACGCCGCGGCCGCCGCAGACGGGGCGGCCCTCCGTGTCGGGCTGCGGGAACGGCACGGCATCGGCCTGGTGAACGCACTGGTGGCGATGAAGAGCGGTGTTTGGCGGTTCGACACCACCCTGGGCGGTGTGGACGGCGCTCTGCCCGCCGAGGACATCCTGTTCCTGGCCGGCCAGCTCGAGGTCGACAGCTCCGTCGACCGCGCCGCCCTGATCGCCAGCGCCACGGAGCTGGAGAGCTCGTGGGGCTCTGTCCTGCCCGGACGAACCTATCGATTCACATGCTGAACATGCTGAAGGGGACAGGCGTGAACGACAGACTGACGGGTGAACGGCTCGTCGACGACATGAGCGGCGCCGAACGTGCCCGTGCCGAGCGGGTGGAATCGGTACTGCCCGCACTGCGCGCCGCCGCGGCCAAGGCCGACGAGGAGGCTCGTTTCCCCGCCGAGCACGTCACGATGCTGCGGGATGCGGGGCTGCTCGGGCTGGTCGTGCCGGAGGAGTACGGCGGGCTCGGCGGGACACTGCGTGACCTGGCCGCGGCGACCTTCGCCCTGGGCACTGCGTGCCCGTCGACCGCGCTGGCCTACTTCTTCCACAACACCAGCGCCTCGCGGGGGCTGCTTCCTCTGGAGGCGATCGAGGCGGGGCTGTTTTCCGGCGATGAGATTCCGGTGGTGCGTGCTTTCGCCGAGAAGGTGCTGACCAGGATGGCGTCGGGGGCATGGCTGGCCAACTTCGCCTCCGAGTCGGTCAAGAGCTCGAGCGCCAACATCACCATCGCCACCACGGCCCGCCGAAGCGCCGGAGGATGGACGCTGGACGGCGAGAAGTCCTTCGGATGCGCGACAGGGGTCGCCGACTACTACCTGACCACGGCCAAACTCGAGGGCTCGCAGACCGCCGAGGGACTGGTGACCTTCTTCGTGCCACGTGACGCACCGGGTGTCTCCACCCGGGCGCCCTGGGACGGGCTGGGGATGCGGGCCACCGCCAACAACGGCATCAGACTGGACGGAGTGTTCGTTTCCGACGACGAGGGCCTGGCCATCCCGGGGGCGTTCACGCGCATGTTGCAGATGAGCCGGGGCAGCTTCGTCGGCAACCAACTGGCTATCGCCGCCGTCTACGCCGGGTGCGCGCAGAACGTCTACGACGTCGTGATCGAACAGCTCACGCGCAAGACCTTCGCCGACACCGGGCGGCCGATCGCCTCCTCCCCCATGCACCAGCAGCTCATCGGCGACATGACCGCGAACCTGGAGACGGCCTACCTGTGGCTGCGCAGGCAGCTGCTGCTGGAGACCTCCGAACCTCCGCTTCGCCCCAAGGCAGAGGTGTTCCGGCAGTGGCGGCTGGGCAAGGGAGCGGTCACCGAGGCCTGCTACCAGGTGGCGCTCGGAGCCTTCAAAGCGTCCGGAACGTCGGGGGCGATGATGGGCGGAGTCGTCGGGCGGGCGCTGCGGGATCTGGCCATGGGGCTGGTGATGACCTTTCCCGCCGAGCGTGGGCGGCTGGAGGCCGCGCAGATGGTCACGCAGGCCAAGGAGAACGAGCTCTTCGCCACGGCGGAGCGGTGATGAGGCCCGCCGACCTGGTCGGCGGCGAGTGGGCGCCCTGTACCGAGGACCTCGGGTTCGACCTGGAGAACCCGGCCACGGGTGAGTCCTTCGCCAGGGCGCTCGGCTCCTCCGACACGCGAGTGGAGGCGGCGCTCGCGACCGCCGACCGGGTGGCCGCATCATGGGCGGCCACCTCGGCGGAGGAGCGGGCCACGCTGCTGGAGAGGGTCTCCGCCGAGCTGGTCCAGCCCATCGAACCGGGAAAGACAACGACGCGGGTGGAGCGGATCGCCGCGTTGGAGGCATTCGCGACAGGCGTGCCGATCAGACAGACCACCTCGCTCTCGGCGATCGTCCACGGCGCCTTCGCCCTGGCCGCCGCCCAGGTGCGAGCGGGCCTGCTGGCCTCCACTCGGGACGGCGTCGAGGTGCGCCGGAGGCCGTGGGGCCCCGCGCTCTGCCTGGTGCCGTGGAACGCGCCCGCGCCGATGGCCGCCCACAAGGCCGCCAGCGCGCTGGCGGCGGGCTGCCCGGTGATCCTCAAGGTGAGCGAGTACGCGCCCTACGGGACCCAGGCGCTCGCCGAGGTGCTGGATGAGGTGCTACCGCCAGGCGTTTTCCAGCTGGTCCATGGCGGGGCACGCACCGGCGCGCAGTTGGCAGAGGATGCGCGGATCAGGGCGGTCTCCTTCACCGGTGGCCTCGCGGGCGGCCGATCGGTGGCCGTCCTCTCCGCAACCCACCTGCGGCCGGCACAGCTGGAGCTGGGTGGGAACAACCCGCTCGTGGTCATGCCCGACGCCGACGTCACTGCCGCCGCCGACGCCGCAGCCGAGTTGCTGACCGCCCTCAACGGTCAGTGGTGCAGGGCGCTCGGCAGGCTCATCGTGCCCCGCACCCTCCTCGGTGACATCGTGGAGGCGACAGGACGCAGGCTCGCCGCGCTCCGCGTGGGCGACCCGCTCGTCGAGGAGACAGAGTACGGTCCGCTCGTCCACTCGGCTCACCTGAGCCGCGTCCTGACGGCTATCACCGAGGCCGGCGGCCAGGCGGCCCCATATGGCCACGTTCCAGACAAGGGAAGCTTCCTGGCTCCCACACTGATCAACGGGACCGATCTTGCCGACGAAATCTTCGGGCCCGTCGCCGCCGTCGTGCCGTACGACACGGTCGAGGAGGCCGTCGCGCTGGCCAATGCCACGCAGTACGGACTGGAGGGATATGTGGTCGGCGGTGACGAGGAGCGTGCGCTCGCGGTCGCTCGTCAGGTGCGGGCGGGCGAGGTCAAGGTCAACGGTTCCAGCGTGATGAGCCTGCACCTGTTCACTCCGCGTCCGGCCTGGGGCCTGTCAGGTCTGGGCGAGGAGGGAACGGCTGAGACCATCCTGTTCTTCACCGGGGCCAGGGTGGTCGGCGTCGAGGGCAGAGCATGACCAGGGTGATCGTGGCCGGAGCGGGGCCCGTGGGGCTGACCGCCGCGCTGACGCTGGCGCGGGGCGGTGTGCCGGTCACCGTGCTGGAGGCGGGAGCAGGACTGTCCGCCGACTCGCGGGCCTCCACCTTTCACCCGCCGACGCTGGAGATGCTCGCCACGCTCGGAGTCGCGGACGAGCTCATGGAGCGGGGCCTGCTCGCCAGGACCTTCCAGTACCGCGATCGCCGTGGCGGCCCGATCGCCACGCTTGATCTGGGCGTGCTCGCGGGCGACACGCCGTACCCCTTTCGCGTGCAGTGTGAGCAGAGCAAGCTCACCCCGATCCTGCTGGAGCACGTGCGACGGCACGGGGGTAAGGTCCTTTTCGGCCAGGAGGTACGCGAGGTCGAGGATCGCGTGGTGACGACCGCCGCCGGCACTCGCTTCACGGGTGACTGGCTGATCGCGGCCGACGGCGCCCATTCGGCGGTACGGCAGGCGCTCGGCATTCCCTTCGAGGGCATGACCTATCCGGAGAGCTTTCTCGTGGCGTCGGTCGACGAAGACCTGGAAGCGCTGCTGCCCGGCATCGCCCCGATCAACTACGTCTTCGATCCCGAGGAGTGGCTGGTGTTGCTGCGCACCCCCGACCACTGGCGGGTACTGCTGCCTGCGGGCCCGGGTGAGCTGCAGGACCGGTTGCGCGCCGTCGCCGATCCTGGGCGGGACTGGAAGGTACGGCACACCACGCTCTACCGGGTACATCAGCGGGTGGCGGCGCGCTTCCTGCATGACCGGGTGCTGCTGGCGGGGGACGCGGCACATGTGAACAATCCGCTCGGCGGGCTCGGCATGAACAGCGGCATCCACGACGCCGTCCTGATGGCCGGTGCGCTGCTGGGCGAGGCCTCGCTCGCGGAAGTGGCCGAGAAGCGGAGGGAGGTGGCGCTGGGGCACGTACAAATGATCAGTCATGGCAACTGGGAGAGGATGCGTTCCCCCGACCGCCACGACGAGCTGCGGGCGCTGGCGGCTGACGGGGAGGCGGCCCGGGCGTACCTGCTGCGCGCCTGCCTGATCTCCTCGCTCAGGGAGCCGGGATGATCAACCGAGAGAACCCGGCGCGGATCACGGAGGTGGTGGGCAGCGTCCCCGTGACCGACCCTGATGCCGCCGTCCGTCGAGCCGAGGTCGCCGGCCGAGACTGGTCGGCGCTGGCCTTGACCGAGCGGATCGCCGCCCTTCGCCAGAGCGCCCACACGGTGGGAACGCGGGTCGAGGAACTGGCCGTCCTGTTGGCCAGGGAGTCGGGCAAGCCCCTTGCCGACTGCCGGGGCGAGATCATGTTCGCGCTGGCCTACCTGCGGTGGGTCTGCGACCACGCTCCCCGGCTGCTCGACGACAGCAGGTTCGACGACAGCGCCGGGAGGCTGGTCATCCGGCGCAGGCCGTACGGCGTCGTGGTCTGTCTGACACCCTGGAACGCACCGATCATCCTGGCGATGCTCAAACTCGCCCCCGCCCTGGTGGCGGGCAACACCTGCGTGCTCAAGCCCTCGCCCCTCGCCCCGCTGGCGGTGAGCGAGGTGGCCGCCACGCTGCCCTGTGTCGAGGTCGTTCACGGCGGTGCGACCGCGGGGCAGGCGCTCGTCAGCCATCCCCTGGTCCGCAAGGTGGCCTTCACCGGCGGCGACTCGGCAGGCAGGCAGATCGCGGCGGCCGCTGGGGCGATGCTCACGCCCACGGTCATGGAGTTGGGCGGCAACGATCCCGCTCTGCTGCTGCCCGACTTCTCCCTGACGGAAAGCGACTACGAGCGCCTGGTCATGGCGTCGTTCGCCACCAGCGGCCAGGTGTGCATGGCCGCCAAACGCCTGTATGTCCCGCGTAGCAGGGCCGACGAGTTCATCGCGGCCTACGTCCGAGCGGCCGAGAGGGTCCTCCTCGTCGGCGACCCCTTGACCCCCGGCGTGACCATGGGACCCGTCATCTCCGCAGCATCCGTCGACCGGATGAGAGCGCTCATCCCTGATACGGCGGTGCCGCTCGGCCGGTCCACCGGGGACCTCGGCACCGGACACTTCGTGACCCCCGTCCTTGCGACGGACCTGCCGGATGACGCGCCGCTGGTGGCCGAGGAGCAGTTCGGCCCCGCCGTGCCGCTGCTCCTGTACGACACGGAGGACGAGGCGGTCACCAGAGCCAACGACAGCGAACTCGGGCTGGCGGCCTCCGTCTGGTCGGCCGACGAGGAGCGCGCCTTCGCCGTGGCCGACCGGCTCGAAGCGGGGTTCGTCTTCGTCAACACCCACAACCGCACCGGCATGTCGCTGCGCGCCCCCTTCGGCGGGGTCAAACGGAGCGGCTACGGCCGTGAATACGGCGAGGAGGGCCTGCTGGAGTACGTCCAGAGCACCGTGGTGCACGCCCCGGCCGCCTTCCGGCCCGGCGGCGCCGGCATGGCGGCCAACGCCTACCCGGCTGACTTGCCGGCGACCGAGCCGACCCCTCTGGACATTGCCCAGGGTTTCGCGAGATTCTGACTATTGGAAACGGCGTTTCTCTATACGTAACAGGAGGTCTGCGTGGTACGCGTCGCCGCTGTGCAGTACGAGGTGGGTACAGATGTCGCCGCCAACCTCGCCACCAGCCTGCGCATGATCGACTCAGCCGCCGCGGAGGGCGCCGCGCTGATCGTGCTGCCCGAGTTCTGCAACCACCTGTCCTGGTACGAGAGCCCCGAACGGGCCCACAGGCTGGCCTGCCGCCACGGCGACCCCTTCCTGACCGCGATCGCCGCGCGAGCCGCCACGCATGGCGTCCACGTCAAGATCGGAATCACCCTCGCCCGCACCAGCGACCGCACCACGGGCACCTCTCTCCTCTACGGCCCCACCGGCGAGCTGCTCGGCGAGGCCGACAAGCAGGTGCTGATGGGCGCGGAGAACGATCACCTCTCCCCCGGCACCGCTGTCGGCCCGATCATCGCGACTCCGGTGGGCCGCCTCGGCATGTACGCGTGCATGGAGGGCGTGATCTGCGAGGTCACGCGCGGGCTTGCGCTGCGCGGGGCGCAGGTGCTGCTCAACAGCCTCAACTCCTTCGCCACCGACGAAGCCGGCCTGCACATCCCGGTCCGCGCCGCGGAGAACAAGGTCTGGGTCGTCGCCGCCAACAAGGTCGGGCCGCTCATCCCCACCGACCAGCAGGCCTCGGTCAGCAAGAGGCTCGGCGTGCCGCCCGAGTGGCTGCACGGAGCCGGTGAGAGCCAGATCGTCGCCCCCGACGGCAGCGTGGTCGC
Source organism: Nonomuraea sp. NPDC059194 (assembly GCF_042754765.1). Classification (NCBI taxonomy): domain Bacteria; kingdom Bacillati; phylum Actinomycetota; class Actinomycetes; order Streptosporangiales; family Streptosporangiaceae; genus Nonomuraea; species Nonomuraea sp. NPDC059194. Next base: position 276,271 of record NZ_JBHZBH010000004.1, read on the forward strand.
CCGCGCTCCCCGCACCGGCGAGGCGGTTGTGGTGGCTGACATCGACCCCGCGGCTGCTGATGCCGAGCGGGCCCGGCACCTCGCCACCCGTCGCCCCTCCCGCTACGGCCCCATCGCCGCGCCTTCTCTCGGCCGCGCGGCACCCGCCGGTGCGCCGACCCTTCCGGTCGCGGTGGTACGGGGCGCCGCTCCGCTGGTACGGCAGGCCGCTGCGGAAGGCGCCCTGCTCATCGTGCTTCCCGAAGATTGCCCGGTCACCGTGGAGGAGGCCGCCGAAGCCGTACGGGAATCAGCGGCCCACGTCGTGACCGGCAACGGAACCCTCGTCGGGCGTGACGGACGGATAGCAGCCGCAGAGATCTACCGCCTGCCGTGGGGGCGGCTGAAGGTCATCGTAGGTGAGGCGGCGCGGCACCCCGAGGAGTTCAGGCTGGCCGCGCTGGCCGACGCCGATGTGGTGGCCGTGCCGTTCACCCCGCGCGAACCATGGGAACTGCGCCTCGGCCTGCTGGAGCGGGCGGCGGAGAACCGGCTGAACATCGTCGCCGCCGGGCAGGATGGCCCGGACGGGCTGGCGGGGGCGATCCTCGACCTCTCGCCCGACTTCACTCTGTGGACCGCATGGCAGGGACCGTTCACCGGGCAGATCAGTCACCCCGTCGTCACCCACGTCAAGAACACCGACCTGCTCGTGCAGGGCACCCTCTCCCCCGCCCAGAGCGTCAACCGGCTCGTCTCCCGCAACACCGATCTGGTGGGCGGACGACCGTGGCGGCTGGCGGAAGCACTCCTGGAAGGACCCCGTCAGTGAAGGAAACGCTGCAGCACGTGGAGCAGATGCTCGACGAGTCGCCGGTGATCGACGTCACCGAGACGTTCGAGCGGATGAAAGGCATCCTCACCGAGCTGAAGGCAAAGATCGACGCCAGGTTCGAGCTCACCCGCGATCCCGCCTCGCCCGGCGACTACGGTACGCATCCCCAGGGCCCAGGCGGACGGCTGGACGCCTACGCGGGGCCGGAGGTCGACTGGATGGTCCACTCCTGGCTCGGCAACCCCACCGCGAGCTTCGCCAACCTGCACCTGACCGTATGGCTCGGGCCGCACATCCGGGTGCCGCATCTGGGCATCGCGCTGCTGGTATGGCCGGAGGGGTGGTTCTACCAGGACTACATGCCCCGGACGAGCCTCCCCCGGGACGGCGACTACTTCGACAGCTACTACACCCCACTCGAAGCCGATTGGCTGTCGTTCAGAGAGAAGAACGCGGACTTCGTGTGGTTCACCAGCCGCACCTCCTTCATCCGCGCCAGCCTGTCGCCCAACGCCTTCTGCTACTCCTTCCCCCGCGCCCAGCAGCACCTCGACACCGTGCGCGACGTGCTGCACGACCGCGTCGATCGCTGGCTGGAGTGGGTGGACGAGGCTGAGCCGGTACCCGCGGACGAGCAGCCGCTCCTGGCGGAGGCCGATCTCGCCATGCGACGCAACATCGCCGAACGCGACCCCGCCAACGTGATGGGCGTGCGCTACTTCGGCTCGGAGCAGACCGAGCGCCTGGTCAGAGGGCTTTGGGGCGGCGACCGCACACTGCCGAGACCGTCATGATCCGTTCCCTCTGGTGGGCGGCCAAGACCGATGGCGAGCCGCCCTTCGACACCGCCCATCTGAAGATCTACTACCCGGCCGCGGCAGAGGGTGACCGGATGACGGGCCGCTTCGCTCCCGAAGGCGGCCCCTACCCGGTGGTGCTGTTCGTCTCGGGGATCAACGTCGGCCAGGACGCCTACCGCTGGCTGGCCGTCGAGATCGCCGCGGCCGGCTTCGTCTGCGTGACGTTCGACCGGGTGGGTGAGCTGTTCGGCGGCGAGTACGGGCTCACACCCGGCGTGGACCTCGACGCGGCCCGGCCAGGTGCGTACGGCTCGCGCCCGACGTGCCCGGCCATCGGCCGGATCCTGGCCTCGCTGCAGGAGATCGACCTGCTCAAGGGCGCCATCGACCTGGACAGGGTGGCGCTCGGCGGCCACTCGGCCGGCGGCTCGGTCGTCCTCCAGTCCGCCGGCCACTTCCCCAACGTCAAGGCGGTCTTCGCCTACGGCGCGCACACCATGGTGGCGACCATGCTCGGCTGGCCGGCGGGAACGGTCGTCCCAGCGCGCGTCGACTGCCCTGTCCTGTTGTCCGTCGGCACCCGCGACGGCGTGATCATGGGCAGCTCCGACCGCTACGGCCAGGAGAAACACGTCAACGACCCGGTCACCCGCACCTTCGAAGAGGCTCTCGGCAAGGGCGAGCACCTGCTGGCCGTCTTCGACGGCGCCAATCACTTCGCCGTCGCCGACCCGGTCGACCACACAGCGGCCCGCGCCTTCCTGGACCTGCCGGCCACCTCACACCCGCGTCCGGAGCTGGCCCGGCTGGTCACCTCGTTCCTGCGCACCCACCTGCACGGTGATGCGGAGGCGCGAGCCGTACTGGACGGCATGGATCTCAGGAGGAGCGATGCTTAAGAACTTCTGGTACGCCGTCGAGTTCAGCCACGCCGTACAACGGCAGCCACGCAAGATCACCTGTCTCGGCCAGGACTTCGTGGTGTGGCGGCGGCGCAACGGCGAGGTGGCCGTGCTGTCGGACCTGTGCGTGCACAGGGGCGGTGCGCTGTCGATGGGCAAGCTGGTCGGCGACGACCGGATCGCCTGCCCCTACCACGGCTGGGAGTACGAGCCGGACGGCACCTGCGTCAAGATCCCCGCCAACCCCGTCGATCGCGGCATACCCAAGAAGGCGCGGGTGGACGCCTATCCGGTCATCGAGCGGTACGGCATGGTGTGGGCGTTCCTCGGCGATCTGCCCGAGGAGCAGCGGCCGCCGATCCCGCACATCCCCGAGCACGACGATCCTTCCTACCGGGCGGTCTACTTCGAGACGACGATCGAGGCGAACTACGAGCGCACGATGGAGAACGTCGTGGACGCGGCCCACGCGCCGTTCGTGCACGGCACCGCCTTCGGCAACCCGGACAAGCCCCAGATTCCCGACTTCGAGCTCAGCCAGGATGAGTGGCGGTGCGAAGCCGACATCCTGATGAGCCCGCCACCGGCGAAGGGCCGGTGGAAGCGGCTCTACAAGGACAAGCCCGAGCAGGTCGTCGTGACCAACGGCTGGTACCTCCCGAACGTCGTCAAGCTGCACGTGCGCCTGCCCTTCGGCGACATGCTGCTGTACGACTTCAACATCCCGCTGACACAGGACCGCACGCTCATCAAGATCATCGGCTACCGCAACTTCCTCACCAGCAAGTGGGCCGACAAGAACGCCGTCCAGCGGATCAGCAAGATCTTGGAGCAGGACCGGGTCGTGGTGGAGGCGCAACGGCCGGAGTTGCTGCCCTTCGACCTGTCAGCCGAGCTGCACATCCGTAGTGACGCCCTGCAGGTCGCCTACCGGCGGCGCCGCCGAGAACTCATCGAGCGGGGCTGGTGGGTCGGCGACGATGACGTCGTGACCGGTGACGTCCCCCGCCGTCGGGCCACCGTGATCCCTTCGCCCGCCCGGCGCGACAACCCGGAACTGGCCCGCGCGTGGGTCCACAAGACCAGAGGAGGCGGCGATGAGCCTGCCGGCGACACTGAGTGACCGCACCCTCGACCGGCTCACCGCGGCCCTGGCACTTGACGTCGCCGAGGATGTACCGCTCGTCTCGACGATGTCCCCCACACCTGTCGGCCGCCTCCGCGTCCTGCGCCCCGGCAGCACGCAGGTGGCCAAAGTGGTGACGGTCAGCCTGGTGGTGCCGGCGATCGGGCTGGACAGTCACATGATCTTCGCTTTCACGCGGCCAGGATCGGCGATCCCGCACTTCACGCTGGACTCGGTGGCGTCGGCCGGCTACCACGCGATGCACCTGGACCTTGTCCCGCGCGTGGAACTGGCCACCCACCTGGCCTACCTGGACGCCTGCTTCCTGCCGCTGACCGAGCCGCTGGAGCGCGCGTGGCAGATCGACGGCCTTTCACCCGCGGCCGTCGGACCCCGTCAGCGGGCGATGATGTCGCCCTGGATGCTGGTCTGCCGCGCCACCGATGAAGCCTTCGCCAAGCTGGGCCCCACGGTGGAGACCTACCTGGAGCACTGGTTGACCCTCGTCATCCGGGGCGTCCCACCGACGACCGGCGATCTGGCCGCGCGCGACCAGGCCAACAGGGCGAATCTGTTCAGCCCCGACGTGGACCCCGTCTGGCACCAGGTGACCAAGCTCCTGGGCGAGGAGCAGGCAGAGCGCGTCAGAAAGGAACTGGTCGATGAGTGAGCCAAGCGCGTGGCAACGCCGTATCCAGGGCGAGTGGCACGGCAAGCCCTCCCTGTTCGACGCTTCGGGCACCTGGGTGGGCTACGAGCAGGTCAGCCGTTCCTCGGTCTTCGAAGACGGCGTGACCACCTATTACATGGACGGCGGCCTCGAGGCCGGCGGCCCCCTGGCGGGTCGCTTCAGGCTCGGCGCGCCGTTCGAGTTCGGCGTGGACGACTCCGACGTCAACCGCGTCTACACCGGGCCCGACTTCTACGGCACGGGCCAGCCGTACGGCGGATTCGTGGACGCCCATTACTACAGCCCCGGCTGGCAGGTGGACCTCAACACCTGGAACCAGACGATCGATGACATGCAGGTCTACTCGTCGCTGATGTATCAGGGACCGTCGATCGTGGCCTGCTTCAACGGCCTGTACACCCGTGACCCGGCCAAGGTCGAACGCTGGACAGCCGACGAGAGCGCCAACGGCCCCGCGTCGTACATCCTGCCCACCAAGAACGCGGGAGCCTACAGCGGCACGTGCGAGCTGTACGGCGCCGACCAGAAGCCGGGCGGCACCGTGAACGTCACGGTCGAACTCGATCCCATCAACCTGCTCCGAACCCGCCACCATGTCACCTGGGCGGGTGCGCTCGATCGCCGCTACACCGTCGAAGTCCGCAGGGACGGCTTCCGCTCCTTCTACGAGGGCCCGGACGCCTGGGGCAACGCGCAGGCGTACGGCAGAGCGAGCTATCCCAGCCTGCACTTCACGGACGTGTGGAAGCTCAAGGGCCGGGAGTTCATGGTGGACGCCACGCAAGGGATGGGTGCGGGTAAGACCCTCGCGGTCGCCTACGAACTGTTCGAGGGCGGCGCGCCGGCGGCGGTGGTTCACGGGGTGCTGACGTGGTCATCGTCGTGACGGGCGGCACCCGCGGCATCGGCCGCGGGCTCGCCGAACACTTCACCGGGCAAGGCCACCAGGTCGTGGTCTGCGGGTCCAAGGACGGTGACGTGAGCGATCGCCGGCAGGTCCAGGCCGTGTGGGACGCGGCGGTGCGGCGCCACGGCCGTGTGGACATGTGGATCAACAACGCCGGGATCACCCAGTCCCGCCTGCCGCTGTGGGAGCTTTCTGCCGACGAGGCCGAGAGGGTCGTCGACGTCAACCTCCTGGGCGTGATCAACGGCTGCTCGGTCGCGCTCAGCGGTATGACGGTGCAGGGGCACGGCCATGTGTGGAACATGGAGGGGCTCGGCAGCGACGGGCGCGCGGTAGCGGGACTCGCCGTGTACGGCGCGACCAAACGAGCGCTGACATATCTCACCAGGGCGCTGGCCAAGGAGGTGCCCAAGGGCGTTTCCGTCGGGCTGCTCAGCCCTGGCATGGTCATCACCGACCTGCTGCTGAGCGACCTGACCCCGCGAACCAGGAAGGTGTACGACATCCTGGCCGACCGGGTGGAGACCGTGACCCCCTGGCTGGCCGAGCAGGCGATCGCGAAAGCGGCCAACGGCGCGCATGTCAGGTGGCTGACGACAAGCAAGGTCATCGCCCGGTTCGCCACGGCCCCCTTCACCAAGCGAAAGGTGGTTCCATGACCGACGCGCTCGGGTGGCGCCGGAAGTTCGGCGTGATCGCCCCTTCCACCAACACGATCGTCGAGCCTGATTTCTACCGCATGACCGTCCCTGGAGTGACGGCGCACTTCAGCCGCATCCATATCCGCGACGGCAACATGGCGGGGAACGTCGGCATGGAACGCCTCCTCGACCAGATCCGCGAGGAGATCGGCGCCGCGTGCGAGCGGGTCATGACGTGCGAGCCGGACTACATGGTGATGGGCATGTCCGCCGAGACGTTCTGGGGCGGCGTCGAGGGCAACCGCCAGTTCGTCAAGCAGATCCACGACCTCACCGGCCTCCAGGTCGCCACCGGCGCCGAGGCCTGCGAGCAGGCGCTGACGCTGTACGGGGCGCGCCGCATCGGCGTCGTCACCCCCTATCAGCCTGTCGGTGACGAGAACGTGGTCAGGTTCTTCTCCGAGATCGGCTTCGAGGTGACCGCCATCAAGGGGCTGACGTGCCCGACAGCGGTCTCGATCGCGCACGTCACAGAGGGCGCGCTCCGAGAGGCCTTGGTGGAGGTCGCGCCAGGCGTGGACGCGATCGTCCAGTGCGGCACCAACCTGTCCATGGTGGGGCTGGCCGACGAGGCGGAGCGCTGGCTCGGCCTGCCGGTCATCGCCATCAACGCCGCCACCTGGTGGATGGCGCTGCGCGCCAACGGCATCCATGACCAGGTGTACGGCGCGGGCAGCCTGCTAAGAGAGCACTGACATCATTGAAGGCCTGACAGCGCGGCCCGCCTGTCTCCTTCCAGGCTTGACCGCCCCCTCAGCGTCAGCAGCGCGCCGAGCACCAATGGAACGGCGAGCAGGGCATAGGCCACCCGTAGCGAGCCGGTCGCCTCAGAGGCGGCTCCCACGAGCAGCGGGCCGAAGGCGCCTGCCAACGAGACGATGAACTGCAGGAGGGCGAAGCCCAACCCCCTGCGCGCCGCCGGCACCACATCGGCCGTGGCGGCGGTGAGGGCGGGAATGGCCAGCATGATGCCGGCGTTCGCCACCGCCAGGCAGGCGAGCTGGACGGGCAGCACGAGCACGCTCACGGAACAGGCCAGGCTCACCGCGCCGACCAGCAGGCCGGCGGCGCCCAGCAGCACGCGCCTGTGGGACCACTTGTCTCCCAGACGGGCGCCGGCCAGCGCGCCGACGATCATGCCGGCCAGCCCGACTCCACCAGCCATGGCGGAGGCGGTGCCACTGGGCAGGCCGAAGTTGCGCGCGTAGAAGGTGGGCAGCCAGAACATCAGGCCGCCGAGGCCGAAGAAGAGTGTGCTCAGACCGATGACGATGGCGCGCAGCGTCCTGATGGAAAGCAGGTCACGCATCGCCCGCAGGGTGGAGCCACGCGGCGCCAGGCTCTGCTGTGCGGGTCGCTGCCCCGTGCGGAGCAGCTCGATGCGGTCACCGGTGCCCCTCGCCGGTTCGCGCAGGGTGAGGCAGAGCAGGGCGATGACCAGACCGGGAACGGCGATGAGGAAGAACATCGTGCGCCAGCCGTACAGACCGGTCAGGGCCCGCCCGCGATGACGCCGACGGCCGGACCGGCGAAGTAGCCGAACCTTTCCATCGCGTAGGCCCGTGCCCTGCTGCTGCCAGGGAAGTAGTCGGCGAGCAGGCTGGAGCCCGCCGGGTTGTAGAGCAGCCCGGCGCCGCCGAGCAGGACTCTGACGATGAACAGCAGCGCGTAGGAAGTGACCAGGCCGCTGCCGAGTGTCAGCAGCGACCAGACGGCCACGACGGTGGCCACGATCCACGTTCTCCGGCCTCTGTCGGCCAGGCGTCCCGCGGGGATGAGCAGGATGATCCCGGCCAGGGCCGCGGCGGAGGCGATGGCGCCGCCTGCGGTGTCGCCGAAGCCGAGCTCCTTCTGGATGACGGGAAGCGCCCCCGCCATGAGATTGAACTCCACCCGGTCCACGAAGGCGACCAGGGCGATGCAGATCGCGGGCCACCAGCCGAAGGGAGCGGCGGAGTCGAGCCGTACCCGCAAGGTTGATCGTCCCGCCATCTGGATGTCGACGTACTCGTCAGCGCTCATGTGCTCTCCTCGGCTACTGCGACGGGACCGACCGCGAGGCGAGCAACCGGCTCCCGTCGGGCGGATCCGCGCTCATGCGGCACATCGTTATGGAAACGCCGTTTCCCGTCAACGGGTTGCCCTCTAGTTTGGAAACAACGTTTCCAGCACTGGGGGCTTGATGGACTATCCGCTCGCTCTGGCGCTCGTCGATTTCCTACCGGTCCTCGCAATGGCGGCAGGCATCACCCTGCTCGTGCCGTACCTCACCAGAACCGCCGGGCCGGCCGTCGGGCGCGTCGCGGGTGCGGGCGGCGCGATCGTCGTACTCGGCGGCGGCCTGAAGGCGACGTGGAAGCTGCTGGTGGCGGCCGGTGGCCCCGACATCGTCGTCCTGGCCAAGGTCCAGTTCTTCCTGTTCGCGCCCGGCTTCGCACTCCTGGCGTGGGCGGTGCTGAGCGCCACGGCACCGCTGTGGGCGTTCGTCTCGTTCGCCATCGCTGGACTCGTCGCCGCCGTCGCGATCGGGGCCACCTGGCCGCTGCTGTTGATCTCGACTGTCTGCGCGACGCTCCTGTCCATCCGGCTACTCCTGCTTTCGCGCCATCCAGCCGAGCGATTCCTGTTCGGGTTCAACCTCCTGGGCACCTACGCGATGGGGATGCTGGCCGCTCGTCCCGATCAGACGATCGCGGTGCAGTGGGTGGAGGAGTCGCTCAACACGCTCGTCTGGGCCGCGTTCGCCGTGGCGGTCTGGCGGCTGGCGAAGGAGCGCGAGCGGATTCGTTGATCAGGCAGGGACCACTTTCACCGTTTCCGAAAGGAGAAAGATCATCCTTACCATGATGAGGCGCATGTGCGCCGTCGCCTTCGCCGCGATCGCCGTGCTGTCAGCGACGCCCGCGCACGCGTCGACACCCAACTGGGTGAGCCAGTACGAAACCCAGATCGGCGCCGATCCGGCGACCGTCTACTTCCCTCCCGGCCATGGCCCCCTCCCGGTCGCGCTGCTGCTTCAGGGCGGAAACGTGCCGAAGGAGAGCTACAGCCGTTTCGCCAGGACCGTCGCCGGGTTCGGCTTCGCCGTCGCGGTGCCCGACCACCGGCGGGCCGTCGGGCCGGTGGCCGGGCTCTTCCCGGAGAGCCTGCAGATCAACGCCGCAGCACAATGGGCGGCCGAGGAGAACGGCCGCGCCGATTCACCGCTCGCGGGACGGGTGGACCATGGCCGCCTCGTGCTGCTCGGCCACTCCTTCGGCGCCGCGGCCGGCCTGTTCTCGATCGGCAACACCTGCACCCCGCCGTTCTGCTTCGGACCCGTCTACCAACGGCCGGCAACCCTGCGCGCGGCCGCCTTCTACGGCGCGAGCACGGGTGCGCCCATCGCCAACGGCGGCGTGCCCGTGGCCCTCGTGCAAGGTGACGCGGACGGCTCGAACGTTCCGGCGGCCGCACGCGCCACCTACGATGGGCTCGCCTCTCCGCCGAAGGCCTACGTGACCATCCATGGCGCCAACCATTACGGCCTGACCGACACCCAGAACCCGCCGGGCGCCCGCCCGGACCCGTCGCAGCAGACCATCTCCCAGGATGACAGCATCGATACCGCCGCCAAATGGAGCGCCCTGTTCCTGCGTGCCTCGTTGGGCGACAAGCTGGCCGAGGCCTACGTCTACGGCTTCGGCGACTCCGCCGATCACCGGGTCACCGTCGTCCACGAGAGAGGCGGGGCATGACGGTCGGACTGTAGAACGAGCCACCACGGGGACCACCGGCTCGGAGCCGCCGGCTTGCCCCTGCTGACCCAGATCGCCGCACGACCTGCGGCCGGCTGGGCAACGGCGAGCGCCCCGGCCCTCGTGCGGTGCTCAGCCACCGCCGAGGGCCAAGGTGGGTGTCAGTCGGTCCGACGCGTGTAGACCACTCTGTCCGCCAGGCGTTCCTGCTGTCCCGGCGGTGTGAAGTACATGTCGAGGGTGTGTCGGCCCTTCGGGCTGATGGTGATCACCGTTCGCATCGGGATGGCCTTGCCGACGTACTCGGGTCCCAGCATGCCCGGGTCGGTGAATTGGCCGGGGATCGACAGCACCTTCGGGTGGCCTTCCACCGCCTCGCCCCGGTAGGTCATCGCCTGCGGGGTGACGTTGTCGAACGTGGTCCACTCGTGGCGCTTGTCGATGTTGGAGAAGCCCAGCACGCCGATCCGGTGGTACGGCCTGCCGCCGAGCCTTGCGGTCGTCTCCTGCAGGTAGCGGTTGCCCGTCTTGGTGAGCCAGCGCACCTTGACCGTGATGTCGCCCGAGACGACGGGCCTGCCGTCCTTGCCGATCACGTAGTTGGTCTTGGTGGCCTTCCACGTGCCGACCAGGAGCTCCAGCGGCGGTGATAGGGCCCGGGCTGCAGGGCATCCTCTGGCGCGACCACCGTCACCGCCGCGCGAGCCGTACCGGCGGCCTCCGCGGTCCCTGTCAGGCCGCGACCAGCCCATGTGGCTTGAGGGAGCGCACCCCATTCCGTCCTCGTTTCACACAGTGTAACGTTGTTTCCCTCACGTCGGCCGGAGGGATACATGGCAGCTCATTCGCACGGCTGGTGGATCATCCTGCACCTCGCGCTGTTCGTCTTCTGGCTCGGTGGCGACCTCGGAGTCTTCTACTCCAGCCGGTACGTGCTGCGCGAATCACTGAGCGTGGAGGCCAGGACCACAGCCTTGAAAATCATGAGCGGGCTCGATCTGGCGCCCAAGATCTGTCTGGTGCTCTTTCTGCCCAGTGGCGTGACCCTGATGGCGCTCGATCCGCACGGCGCGACGTTGTTCGGCGTCCCCCTGTTCCCGCTGTGGTCTGTGATCCTGGTGTGGGCCTTCGCGCTTGGCTGGCTCGCGCTCACGGTTGTGGCGCACACCAATCCGACCTTGCTGGTCAAGCGGGCGGACTGGGCGATCAGAGTCGGGCTCGTCGCGGCCATCGGCGTTGCGGCGCTCTACACCCTGACCGCGGCCGAGCCCTTCGGCGTGGAGACCAACCCGCGCTGGCTCGGCGCGAAGCTGGCCCTGTACGCCGTCGCGATCGTCGCCGGGCTGGGCATCCGGCTCACCCTTCGCTCCTTCGGGCCCGCTTTCGCCATGCTGCACGCTTCGGGATCGACGTCCGAGGTGGAGCTGAGGTTGCGGCGCTCGGTCGACGGCTGCCTGCCGTACGTCTGGACGATCTGGGGCAGCGTTCTGGCCGCCGCCATCCTGGGTGTGCTCAAACCAGGTGCGACCCTGTAGACGGGCTCCCACGCCAGGACCGGGAGCTCCAGGCGGTGGCGCGCGAAGTGGCGGGGCTCAGCCGCCGTAGCCGAGCTGAGCCGACAGCCTGCTTGCCGCCTCGACGACGGCAGGGGCGAGCCCTTGCATGTGGGGTTTGAAGCGGGCGCTCGGGCCGGAGACGCTGACGGCGGCGATCACCAGCCCGTCATGGTCCAGCACCGGCGCGGCCACCGACGCGGCGCCTTCCTGGCGCTCGCCAAGGGAGGTGGCGTAGCCCTTCTTGCGGATGGCTGCCAGCTCGGCGCGCAGTTTGTCCGGGTCCGTGATGGTCTTGGCGGTCAGCGCGTCGAGCTTGTGCCTGACCAGGTAGCCCTCGACCTCCTCCTCCCGCAGGAAGGCAAGGATGGCCTTGGAGGAGCTGCCCGCGTGCAGGGGGTAGGGGATGCCCAGAGACACCTCCATCCGCAACTCCTGGTCCGGGACCACCTGGTCCACGTACAGGCGGGTGTCGCCGCGTCGTACCGACAGCGTCGCCGTCTCCCCGGCGCGGGCGGAGAGTCGGCGCAGCTCGGGACCGGCCATCGCCCGCAGGTCGGTGCGGGCCAGGTACGCCCGGCCGAGCGCGATGGCCGCGTGTCCGAGGGAGTAGCGCCTGCTCACCGGGTCCAGCGCGATGAGCTCCCTGCTGCGCAGGGCGGTGAGGATGCGGTGGACGGCCGCCTTGGTGAGGTCCAGCTCGGTGGCGATCTCGGTCACCCCCAGGTCGGGCCGGGAGCTGCGCCCGAACAGCAGCAAGACGTCCATCGCACGCTCCACCGCGGCGATCGACCGGCTCTGGTTCTCGGAGTCCGCCTGAACTGTCACGGGGCTCAGTGTATTTCCCCACGGGAAACATCGTCACCTCGACGCGGCATCCGGCGGGCCGGGGACCGAGATCGCCGCGAGTAACACCGCCTCCCCCGCGTTTCCCAGGATCGGAACCGCCACCGCGGCGGCCGAGGCGACCAGGAGCGTCACTCCACCAAGCAACAACCACGGACGGCGATGCCGTACCCACGCGAAGATTCCCGCCACGAGCAGTGCGACGGTCGTGATCAGCGCCGCGACCGGAGGGCCTGATTCGGCGTCCACGTAGCGGAGCGTGCCGGCCCAGCGGCGCGGCTCGAAACGCAGACCCCAGAGGGCCACCGTGCCCGGGACGATCAGGGCGGCCGCCAGCAGCCACGCTCCTGGCACAAGCCGGGTTCCGCCGGCCGCGTAGACGATCAGCAGTGGCGTCAGTACGGCGTGGGCGGCGAACCGGGCAAGCGTGAGCGTTTCCAGCGGCTCACCCACTCCGAGGAGGGAACCCACGCCCACGATGGCCGAGTCGGCGGAGACTCCCACCGCCACGATCGCCGGCAGGGCCAGCTTCTGCGCGGCCAGCCGTACCGCCAGACCGGCCTGAACCACGGCCAAGAGGCCGTAGAGCAGGGAGATCATGTCTGGAAGTCCACGACGGCGCGGGCGGCCAGACGCGGACGCAGCCATCGCGCCACCTCCAGGTGAGCGTGGTGCTCCTGGTAGGCCCGCAGGTGCTCGGCCGTGTCGTGCTCGGTGATCAGGCACAGGTCGTAGGAGACGGGCGTTCGCAGCTCGTCCAGCTTCACAGTGAGAGCACTGATTTCCGGAATCCTGCCGCGTAAGCCCGCGAGCAGGTGCTCGGCGTGAGAAGCATCGCCCGGATCGGTGAACTTCATCAGCACGACGTGGGTGAGCACGCCCGCCTCCTCTTCTGTGGACGCAACCAACCTCAACTGACGGCCTCGGGCCACATTCCGGCGCGGCCGAGCTGCGCGGGGACCGCCGCGCCGAGCTGCTTTTCGATGAGGGCCGCGGCGGCGAGGGTCGCGGGCAGGTCGGCCCCGGTTCGCACGCCGGAGCGATGCAGCAGGTAGAGCAGGTCCTCGGTGGCGATGTTGCCGGTCGCGGCGGGCGCGAAGGGGCAGCCGCCGATGCCGCCCGCGCTGGCGTCCAGAGCCGCGGCGCCCGACTCCAGCGCGGCGACCGCGTTGGCGTAGCCGGTGTTGCGGGTGTTGTGGAAGTGGAAGCGCAGCGGCGCGGCGGTCGCCTCGCCGACCGCCGCGGCCAGGCGGCGCACGTCCGCGGGGACGCCGACGCCGATCGTGTCGGCCAGCGCCACCTCATCGGCGCCGGGGCAGCGCCGGACCAGTTCGGCGACCCGGGCCGGTTCCACCTCACCCTCGAACGGGCAGCCGAAGCTCGCCGCCACAGTGAGTGTCACGCCGAGCCCGGCCCTGCTCGCCCGCTCGGCGATCACGCCGAAGCTCCGGACCGCGTCGTCCACGGACATGCCCTGGTTGCGCCGCGAGAAGGTCTCGGTGGCCACCACCACGACGTTGACCTCGTCCACTCCTGCCGCCAGCGCCCGGTCCAGGCCCCGCTCGTTCAGCACCAGGCCCGCGTAGCGCACCCCGGAGACCCGCGGCACGCGCGCCATGACCTCCTCCGCGTCGGCCATCTGCGGCACCCGGCGCGGATGGACGAAGCTGACCGCTTCGACACGCCGCAGCCCGGCCGTGACGAGCGCCTCGATGTAGGCCACTTTGGCGGCGGTGGGCACGATCACCGGCTCGTTCTGCAGGCCGTCGCGCGGGCCTACCTCGATCACCTCGACATCGATGGATTGCATACAACCTCTTGTCATAAAGCAGGTGTTTCCCCATCATGGTGACAGCTCAACCGAAGGAATGTACACATGCCAGTTGTCGACGATCTCAGAAACCTGATCCTTGGCGGCCAGTACGCCCCCGGGAGCAGGCTCGGCGAGGTCGAGCTCGCCGAGATGCTCGGCGTCAGCAGGACCCCGGTCCGCGAGGCGCTGCGGCGTCTGCAGGCCGAGGGGCTCGTCGAGGTCGTCGCCAACCGGGGGGCGCGGGTGGTGGAGTATCCCGGCGAGGACCTGGAGACGATCTTCGAGCTGCGCGCGCGGATCGAGGGGCTGGCCGCCCGTCAGGCGGCCGCCGCCGCGACCCCCGAGGATGCGGCCCACCTGCACCAGGTCGCCGTCTCGATCAGGGATCACGCCGAGCGGCGCGACCTCGACGAGGTCTACCGGCTCAACGCCGAATTCCACCAGGCTCTGGTACGGCTGGGCGGCAGTACGGTCCTCGCCCAGTCGATCAGCTCGCTGATCCACTCGCCCGTCCTGCTGCGCACGTACAGCTCCTTCGACGACGAGGCCATGCGGCGCAGCGTCAACCACCACATCGAGATCGCGGCAGCCGTACACGCCGGAGATCCGGACTGGGCAGAGGCGGTCATGCGGGCCCACCTGTTCTCCGCCAGGGCGTCGCTGCTGGGTCCCCGCAACCAGGAGAACAGATGAGAGGCCTTCCCCTCGGCGACATCCGGGTCATCGAGCTCGGGCAGCTGCTCGCCGGGCCGTTCTGCGGACAGCTCCTCGGCGACTTCGGCGCCGAGGTCATCAAGGTGGAGGACCCCGGCAAGGGCGATCCGATGCGGCAGTGGGGGCGGGAGAAGCCGTACGGAAAGTCGCTGTGGTGGCCGGTCGTGGCCCGCAACAAGAAGTCGGTCACCTGCGACCTGCGCACTCCCCAGGGCCAGGACCTCGTCCGGCGGCTGGTGGCCACGTCCGACGTGCTGCTGGAGAACTTCCGGCCGGGCACGCTGGAGCGCTGGGGACTGTCACCGGAGGAACTGCACGCGATCAACCCCCGGCTGGTGATCACCAGGGTCACCGGCTTCGGGCAGACGGGACCGTACGCGCCCCGGGCGGGCTACGGCTCGATCGGGGAGGCGATGGGCGGCCTGCGCCACGTCACCGGCGATCCCGACCGGCCGCCGTCGCGTACAGGGATCTCCCTGGGCGACTCGCTGGCCGCCACCCATGCCTGCGTCGGCACGCTGGTCGCGCTGCACGAGCGGGAGCGCAGCGGCAAGGGCCAGGTCGTCGACTCGGCGATCTACGAGGCCGTGCTGGCGATGATGGAGTCGCTGCTGCCCGAATGGCAGCAGGCGTCCTACCAGCGTGAGCGCACCGGGCCCGTGCTGCCCAACGTCTCGCCGAGCAACGTCTATCCCACCAAGGACGGCGACTCCCTGCTCATCGCCGCCAACCAGGACAGCGTCTTCCGCCGGCTGGCCGTCGCGATGGGCGCGCCCGCGCTGGCCGACGACCCGCGTTACGCCACGCACAGCGCCCGAGGCGAGCACATGGCCGAGCTCGACGAGCTGATCGCCGCATGGACGGCGCAGCGGCCGGCCGACGATCTGCTGGCCCACCTGAACGACAGCGGCGTCCCCGCCGGCCGCATCTACACGGCCGCGAACATGTTCGCCGACCCCCACTTCGCCGCCCGCGAGGCGATCGTCCGCGTCCCGCACCCCGACTTCGGCGAGCTGGCCATGCAGAACGTCGTGCCCAAACTGTCGGCCACCCCCGGCAGCGTGCGCAGCGCCGGGCCACAGCTCGGCCAGCACAACGGTGAGGTCTACCGCGGTCTGCTCGGCCTGTCCGACGAGGAGATCACCGCCCTGGCAGCCGCCGGAGTCATCTGACGGGCTACCGCAAGCACCCCCGCTCTGAAAGGAGCACCATGCGCTACCGGCTGGGAGTGGACGTCGGAGGGACGTTCACCGACATCCACCTCATCGACCAGGACACCGGGCGCACCTTCCGCGCCAAGGCCCCCTCCACTCCCCACGACCAGTCGGTCGGCGTCCTGGCCGGGACCGAGAAGATCGCCCGTTCCTTCGTGCCCGGTGGCCTGACCGGCTGGATCATCTGGCCGAAGCCCGAGCCGCTGGCGGCGCTGGAGGACACCGTCGAGGCGGTCGAGCGGGTCGCCGACGACGGCTCGGTGCCGGTCTCCCCCGGCGACGTGCTGCACTTCGTCACCTGGGGCGGCGGCGGGTGGGTCGACCCGCTGGAGCGCGACCCGGAGCTGGTCGGTCTGGAGGTACGGCGCGGCCTGGTGACCGTCGAGGGGCTGCCCGCCCCGCTGCCGCCGGTCCGGGCATGACCGGGAACCCCTTCGGTCGATCTCTGCCGTTCGGGGAGCGCCCGGCGCTGGTCCTCGTCGACCTCATGCGCGCCTACTTCGAGCCGGGCGCCGAGCTGTACATCGGCTCGCGGGCGTGCCTGGAGTCGGCCGCCCGGGTTCTGGCCGCGGCCCGCGTGGCGGGCATCCCGGTGATCCACACCCGGGTGGCCTTCGGCCCGGACGGCGTGGACGGCGGTCTGTTCTTCCGCAAGGTCGCCCCCCTACGGCACCTGGTCGGCGGCGGCCCGCTTGGCGCACTGATGCCCGAGGTGGCGCCGGGCCCCGGCGAACTCGTGATCGTCAAGCAGTACGCCAGCGCGTTCTTCGGCACCACGCTGGCGTCCACCCTGCACGCCCTTCGCGTGGACACACTCGTCGTCACCGGGGTCTCCACCAGCGGCTGTGTCCGCGCCACCACCGTCGACGCGATCCAGCAAGGCTTCGTGCCGATCGTCGTACGGCAGGCGGTGGGCGACCGCGATCCCCGCCCGCATGAGGCCAATCTCTTCGACATCCAGGCCAAGTACGGCGAGGTCTGGGAGGAGGGCGACGTGGTGGCCCGGCTGCGGGGGTGACGCCGGGTGCCACGCCTTCGGCGGACGGCCAGGCGGTCAGCGCGTCCGGTCGATGGACAGGTACGTGGGACGCAGGCGCCCCAGGTGGGCATGGGCGGCCTCGCGTGCCCCCTCCTCGTCGCCCGCTTCGACGTAGGCCAGGATCTCCCGGTGGTCGCGGTCGACCTCGTGCCAGAACCGCCCAGGCGCCCGTCCGCGCAGGAAGCGCTCGTCCAGCAGTTGGAAGACCGGCCGCGCCACGACCTCGACCAGCGGGTTGCCGGAGGCCTGGAGCAGCACGGCGTGGAAGCGCTTGTTCGGCTCGTACATCTGTTCCGGCTCCAGCGCCGCCGGGTCGAACAGCGTCGCCCGCAGGTCGGCCAGGTCCGACTCACTGCGGCGGAGTGCGGCGAGGCCGGTCGCCGGCACCTCGAGCAGGTCCCGTATCTCCAGCAGCTGGTCCACGGTGATCCGGGCGTCCACGGCGAGCAGGTCGAGGCTGGTGCGCAGGTAGTCGCTGATCTGCTCGGGCCGCGGCGCCACCACGAAGCTCCCTCCGCTCACACCCCGGAGGGTGGCGATGAGGTTCTGGCTGGCCAGCAGCCGCAGTGCCTCCCTGACGGTGCTGCGGCTCACACCGTAGGCGGCCGACAGCTCGGGTTCGACAGGCAGCCGGTCACCGGGGCGGAACTCCCCGGCCATGATCCGGTCACGCAGGTCCGCGGCGAGGCTCTGATAAGCGGGAGTAGGCACATCAGAGATCGTAGGGGAAACGTCAGACTTTCCATTGACGCCGGCGATCCCCTGCGACACCCTCGGTGAGGGAATTGAAATAGCGTTTCTCATAGTGGAACAGCTTGGAAGGGAAGGTGTTCCGATGCCGCTGCAGCCCGGTGGTGCCGCCCTGTCCATCGCCGGCGGCGTGCGCGAGTTCGCCGTCGCCACCCCCGGAGCGGTCGCCGTGACCGACGGCGACCGGCGGCTGAGCTACCGCGGCCTCGACGACCGGTCGAGCCGGTTGGCCAACGCGCTGCTAGCCGCGGGACTGCGGCCCGGCGAGCACGTGGCCGTCCTGCTCGGCAACCGGATGGAGTACCCCGAGGTCGCCTGCGGCATCACCAAGGCCGGGCTGGTCATGGTGCCGCTCAACCCGCGTCTGACGCCGCCCGAGGCGGCCTACATCCTCGAGCACTCGGGCAGCAGGGCCCTGATCCTGGACAGCACGTTCAGCGCGGTCGTCGCCGACAGCGCACCGAAGACCGTGCTGGCGATCGGCGCCACCGAGCTCGGCCCCTCCTACGAGGCGGCGCTCGCCGGGGTGCCGGGCACCGACCCGCGCGTTCCCGTGGACGAGCGCGACCCGTTCTGCGTCGCCTACACCTCCGGCACCACCGGCCGGCCCAAGGGCGTGGTGATCAGCCACCGGTCCCGCGCGCTCACCTTCTACGCCTCCGCCCTGGAATGGGGCCTGGGCACCGGCCGCCGTACGATCGCGGTCGCGCCGATGTACCACGGCGCCGGCTTCGCCTTCGGCTACGCACCCGTCCACACCGGCGGCACGGTCACCATGCTGCGTTCATGGGATCCCGAGCGGCTGCTGGCCATGATCGACCGGGAGCGGGCACAGTCGATCTTCCTGGTGCCCACCCACGCCCACACGATCCGGGCGCTGGGCGAGGCCGCGCTCCGCGGATACGACCTGTCCAGCCTGGACACGATCTATTTCAACGCGGCCGCCCTGCCGGGACCGCTCAAGGAATGGGTGCTCGACGCCTTCCCCGGCGTCGGTGTGCACGAGCTGTACGGCTCGACCGAGGCCGGGATCGTGAGCAACTGCCGCCCGGCCGACGCCCGGCGCAAGGTCGGCTCCGTCGGCCGGCCGTGGTTCATGACCGAGGTGCGGGTGCTCGACGACGAGGGCGATCCCGTCGGCCCCGGTGAGCGGGGTGAGCTGTTCAGCCGCTCGCCGTACCTGATGAACGGCTACCTGGACGACCCGGAGGCCACCGCGGCCTGCGTGACCGACGACAGCTATCTCACCAGCGGCGACATCGTCGTCCGGGATGAGGAGGGCTACATCTATGTCGTCGACAGGAAGAAGGACATGATCATCTCAGGCGGGGTGAACATCGCGCCGCGCGAGGTGGAGGAGGTCATTGCCGCCTTTCCCGGCATCGCCGAGGCCGCCGTCGTGGGGCTGCCCGACGACCGCTGGGGCGAGCAGGTCGCGGCCTTCGTGGTCACCCTGCCCGAAGCCTCGGTGGACCCGGCCGCGCTGGAGGCCCACTGCCGCGCCCGCCTCGCCGGGCCGAAACTCCCCCGGCGCCTCGAGTTCGTCCCCGCCCTCCCGCGCAACGCCGCGGGCAAGATCCTCAAGCGCGAACTCCGCGACGTCGCGGGCCCCGCTGTGGGCGGTCTCTTGAGATGCGATCCAAGGGAGGCGTAAACTTCAGACGTTTCCTGAAACCTTGTTCCTCAAAGTGGAACAAGAACCTTCGCGCCCCTGGGACACCGAATCGTCTCGACGTCTGTCCCCTCTCTCGTACCGTCGCGGACGGGAACCTGCGGGCGCGCGACCGAAGGAGAAAGCTTCATGCGCCCCCACGTCGAGCTGATCCAGGAGAACGACTACATCTGGCACGCCGCCGAACTGGTCGGCGGGGAGGGCCGGGCCAGCGAGCGGCGGCTGTCGGTGGACGAGGAGGACGGCTCGTCCTCGCTGCGCGTCGACTTCCACACCCGCTGGGGCCGGGGGCCCGGCATCCACCACGCCAACACCGAGTACTACGTGCTCGAGGGCTCGATGACCTACGGCGGGCGTGAGATCGGCAAGGGCGGCTACGTCTACGTCCCCAAGGGCGTGCCGGCCGACGCCATCACCTTTGCCGAAGGCACCAAGATTCTTCACTACCGTGAGTACGGCGACGCCGGGTTCGACCCCGTCGACAACCTCAGCGTCCCCCGATGGGACGGCGCGCGCGAGGACGTCATCGTCATCGACTCCGCGGCCATGCGGTGGGACGCCGTGCCGAACGCCGGCCCGATGCCCGGCCTGTTCATCAAGTACCTGCACGTCGACCCGGTCACCGGGTTCTACACCCGGCTGGTGCACGCCCAGGAAGGCTGGGCCGACCACCGGCTGGCCCACCACCCCTGCTACGAGGAGGCCTACACCACCCAGGGCCACATGGAGTACAACTTCGGCACCCTGGACCTGGGCACCTACTTCTTCAGGCCCGCCCGCGTCAAGCACGGCCACTTCACCACCATGGAGGGTGGCGCCACCTGGCTGCTGCGCTCCGACGGCGAGCTGCACAACTGGTACACCCAGCACGAATGGGTCCGCTGGGGCGGCGAAGCCGTCAACTACGGACCGAACGGCGGCCGTATGCGCTGGTCCCAGTCCACCCACGACCTGGGACGCGGCTCGACCCCGCGCAGTGACCGCGACCTGGCCGACCTCGCCGCCTCCGTACGCTTCCAGCGCGAGCAGGGCGCCGACGACGCCGACTACATCCCGCACGGTCGCGGCACCGACCGGAGTCTGATCGCCATCGCCAAGGCCATGGACGCCGCCCGCCTGCAGGGCGGTCACGACGACGCACATCACCACGATCACCACCACCACGACGACCACGACCACGACCACGACGGGGCGCTCGACTGGGGCGCCGACGCGCACTCGCTGGAACACGCCGATGAGCGCACTGACGCCGGCGCCCACAACCGGGGTCAGGGCCGCGCGTGGAAGGCCGGCGACCCGATCCCGGCCCCGATCGTCTCCAGCATCCCGGTCCGCAGCCGCTCCCGGGGCCGCTGGGACGGCGACGGCATGTGACCCAGCGCAGGCGGCCACCTGTCCCGTGCGGCTCGCACTGACACGAAGAGGTTGACGCGGCCCACGCGAACAGGCGGCCCCTCCACGCGGGAGCCTCCAGGGATAGGACAGTCGGCCACGCTTGGTGGTGGGTCGATGTCGGCAGCCGCCGGCGCTCAGGCCCCGGAGGCGGCGGAACTCGATGTTCAGGTCCTCGACGTTCAAGGTGAGGATTCAGCTACGGCGCAGGTACGAACCGCGCGGTTCCCCGACCACCTCGCCGTCGCGGTAGGCGACGCGCCCGCCGACCACCGTGGCCACCGGCCAGCCGGTCACCTCGACGCCCTCGAACGGACAGTGGTCCTGGCCCGACAGCAGCAGGTCGGGCGTGACGGTCCGCGTCAGCTCCGGGTCGACCACGGTGAAGTCGGCGTCGAAGCCGACCGCCAGGCTGCCCTTGCGGCCCCACAGGTTGTACGCCTTGGCCGGGTTGGCCGAGGCCACCTCGGCGATCCTGGTCAGCGGGACGTCCCGCTTGAGGTGTCCCTCGGAGACGAGCACGGGGTAGAGCAGGGCGGTGCCGCCGAAGCCCGGCCTGGCCGGCCACAGCTCGTCGCCCTTGTGCTCCTCCATGCAGCAGGCGTGATCGGAGGCCACCCAGCCCACCACGCCGTCGCGCACGCCGCGCCAGAGCGCCTCGTTGTGCTCTCTGGTCCGGATCGGCGGGTTGACCTTGCCACCCAGTCCGCCGCGCGCGTCGAGCTCGTCGTGGTCGAGGCAGAGGTGGTGCAGCGTGGTCTCGAACCGCATGTCCACGTGCCCGTACAGCTCGCGGGCGGTCGTCGCGGCTGCGAGAGCCTCGGCACTCGACAGGTGGAGCAGGTTGAGGTTGGTGCCGGTGTGGCTTGCCAGGGTGGTGGCTTCGGCGATCGCCACCCGCTCGGTGAGCGGCGGCCGGCCCTCGCTGTAGGCACGCAGGTTCTGCGGGGCGCCGCTGCGCTGCACCCGGTCGATGAAGACCCGCATCAGCTCCGACTGCTCGCAGTGCAGCGACAACGACAGCCGGACGTCCGGCCGGGCGGCCTGGACCGCGGAGAGCTGCTCCATGATCAAAAGCAGATGACCGAGGTCGTACTCGTCGCCCATGGTGAAGGCCCGGGCGTCCCTGCTG
Source organism: Nonomuraea sp. NPDC059194 (assembly GCF_042754765.1). NCBI lineage: Bacteria > Bacillati > Actinomycetota > Actinomycetes > Streptosporangiales > Streptosporangiaceae > Nonomuraea > Nonomuraea sp. NPDC059194. Next base: position 298,074 of record NZ_JBHZBH010000004.1, read on the forward strand.
TTGGCGGCCAGGTCGAAACCCTTGTAGAACATGTAGTACTTGTACGAGGTGATCCCGTGCTCCTCGACGAGCTGCGGGATCTCGCCGATCTGCTCGACCGTCATCGGCGCCAGATGGAACCCGTAGTCGGTGAAACACCGGCCGGCGACCGCGTCCAGGACCTCGGGGAAGATCTGCTTGTACGGCCCGGTCCTGTCCAGGTAGTGCTGGCCGGTCCGGAAGTACGACAGCACGGTCGTGGCCCCGCCGACCAGCGAGGATCGCGTCTCCTCGAACGCGTCGAGCGCCAGGTCGCGGTAGATGCCGATGTGGAAGTGGGCGTCGATCGCGCCGGGGAGAACGATCTTCCCGGATGCGTCGACCACCTCGGCGGCCTCCGCCGGGGGGATGTCCTGGGCGGTCGCGGCGACGCGGCCTCCGGAGACGGCCAGGTCGGCGCGGATCTCACCGTGGTAGGGAAGGACGAGCAGCCCGCCCTTGACGAGCAGGTCGTAGCGGTGCATCGGGGGATTCCTTTCGATTGCCCAGCTGGGCGGAGAGGCGGTCGGTGACCTCGAGCAGCGCGGCCGCGCAGGCGTCGGCCTCGCCGACGAAGCGCTCCGCGGGCCCGCACACGCTGATCACGGCGACGGGCCGGGCGTGGTGGTCGAGGACCGGGGCGGCGACGGAGGCAGCACCGCTCTGCCGTTCCGCGATCGACATCGCGTAGCCGCGGCGGCGGATCAGCGCGAGCTCGGTGCGCAGGCGGTCGTGGTCGGTGACGGTGGACGCGGTCAGCCGCGTGAGCGGCTGACGCAGGTACTCGACGATCTCGCCGTCGGACAGGAAGGCGAGGAACGCCTTGGACGACCCGCCGGCGTGCAGGGGATAGGGCACGCCCAGCGAGACGGACATGATGACCTCGCGTTCCGGGGTCACCTGGTCGATGTAGACACGGGAGTCGCCCGTGCGGATCGACAGCGTGGCCGTCTCGTTGGTGCGCCGGCTCAGTTCGATCAGCTCGGGCCCGGCGAGCCGGCGGACGTCGATGCGGTCGAGGTATGCCAGCCCGAGCCGCATCGCGGTCAGTCCGAGAGAGTAGCGCCTGCTCTCCTCGTCGAGCTCCACCAGCCCCCGGGTGCGGAACGACGCCAGCACGCGGTGGACGGCCGCTTTGGACATGCCGAGGCTCTCGGCGATCTCGGTGACGCCGAGCGTGAGAGCACCTGACTCGGCGAACAGGACGAGGATGTCAGCGGCCCGTTCGACGGTGGCGACGGTCTGGCTACCGACGTCGGATGCGGCGCGGGTGGTCATCGTGGACTCCTTCGGTTCGGGCGGCCCGTCACTCGCGCCGGAGCCCGACGGTCGCTGTAGTACCAGCGCACTTCCCTGACCATCGGCAGCTCCTGGTAGAACCAGCGCTCCCGGTCCTCCAGCCAGGTCCAGAACTCCTTCATGTTCCGGCGCGCCGCCCGCCCCGAGAGCCGCATTCGGTAGACGAGATAGATCACAAGCATCGTTTCCCATCAGGTGACGAGGTTTCCTTTTGGTGGGCGCTCCGCCAACTGTTGAGTTACAGTTTGAAACATCATTCCGCAAATAGGAACACTTGAGCCGGAGTTGCCTGTGGAGAACGGAACAGCGGAAGGTCCTCTCAGTGGCGGCCCCCTGGCCGCGACGATCCTCGGCGACTACGGCGCCGAGGTGATCAAGGTGGAGCACCCCCGGCACGGCGACCCGTCCCGCAAGCACGGCCACACCAAGCACGGTGTCGGCCTGTCAGTACCGGGCGCTCGACACGATCACCACAGTCGACGACACCGAGCTGGGGCCGCTGCGCATGCAGAACGTGCTGTTCCGCCCAGCGCGCACCCCCGGCTCCATCCGCTGGGCCGGCCCCCGATGGGGCCCACGGGCTCGGCGCCGAGGAGATCGCGCGGCTGCGCGAGAAGGGCGTGATCTGAGTTGTCCCTGTGGAAGGCCCTCGACGGGGCCCGGGTGTTCGACCTCGCGCAGCCGATGCGCACGGGTATGCCGCAGTCCCCCAACCACCCGCCGTTCCGGATGGTGCTGGAGCGCCGGCACGGCGACATGGTCCGCGCGGACGGCGGCTCGGCGGCCAACGAGATCATCGTGACCGGCGGGCATGTCGGCACCCACGTGGACGCGCTGGCCCACGTCTCCCAGGAGGGGCTGCTGTACGGCGGGCGCAGCGCGGCCGACGTCATGTCGCACGAGGGGTTCGGCGCGCTCGGCATCGACGACTTCGCGCCCTACGTGGGCCGGTGCGTGCTGCTCGACGTCGCCGCCGCCCACGAGGTGGCGACGCTTCCTCCCGGTCACGAGATCACCGCCGAGGACCTGGAGAAGGCGGCCGGCACCATGGAGATCCGCGAGGGCGACGCCGTACTGATCGGCACCGGCTGGTCCCGGCTGTGGCACGACCGCGAGGCGTTCGTCGGACAGCGGGACGGCGTTCCGGGGCCGGGCGCCGAGGCGGGGCGCTGGCTGGCCGAGCGCAGGCCACGCGTGGTCGGCGGCGAGAGCATCGCCTTCGAGCACATCGCCCCCGGCCGTGGCCACGCGACACTGCCCGTGCACCGCATCCTGCTGGTGGAGGCGGGGGTCAACATCGTCGAGACCATGCGGCTCGCCGAGCTGCTCGACTTCGGCGCCCGCGAGTTCCTGCTCGTCCTGGGCCCCCTGCCCATCGTCGGGGCCACCGGTGCCCCCGTCCGCCCCCTGGCGATCGTCGGCTGAGCCCGGCGCCCCCTTCCCTCTCCCTCCTGGAGGACGAGCCGCATGACAACCCATGTGCGACGCCTGGCCGAGTTCGCCACGAGCTGCCGCGACAAGGGTCTGCCCGGCGAGGTGCGCGACGACGTGACCGGCCGGGTGCTCGACGTGCTCGGCAACTGCCTGGCCGCCTACGCCGAGCCGGAGGGCGACGCCGCACCCGCCGTCCTGCGCGCCGTGCGCCGCTGGGGTGGGACACCCGAGGCCACGGCGATCGGCAGCGGCGACCGGCTGCCCGCGCCGTCGGCCGCGCTGGTCAACGGCACCCTCGCGCACGCCCTGGATTTCGACGACACTCATCTGCCGTCCGTCCTGCACCCGAGCGCGCCCGTGGTGCCTGCCGCCCTCGCCGCGGCCGAGGCCACCGGCGCTCCCGGCGCCATGCTGGTGGCCGCCGTCGCGGCGGGCATCGAGGTGTGCAACCGGCTCGGCATGGCCTCCTACCTGCCAGAGGCGCGCAACTCGCTGTTCTTCGAGAAGGGCCAGCACGCCACCTCCATCTGCGGCACGATCGGCGCCGCGGTCGCCGCCGGGCTGGTGTACGGGCTGTCCGCCGAGGGGATCGCGCACGCCGCGGGGGTGGCCGCGAGCATGGGCTCCGGCCTGATCGAGGCCAATCGGACCGGCGGCACGATCAAGCGGGCGCACTGCGGCTGGGCGGCCCACGCGGGCGTATCGGCCGCCGTCCTAGCGCTGGAGGGGTTGACCGGGCCACCGACCGTGCTCGAGGGCCGGTTCGGCTTCTTCCGGGCGTGGATCGACGGGCGCTATGACGCCGATGCCCTGCTGTCCGGCCTGGGCGAGCGGTGGGAGCTGCTGCGCACGGTCTACAAGCCCTACCCGTCCAACCACTTCACCCACCCGGCCATCGACTGCGCGCTGGCCCTGCGGGAGCGCGGGGTCGATCCGGCGGACATCGAGGAGATCGAGCTGGGCGTCCCCGCTCCCGTGCTGCGCACCATCGCCGAGCCGTACGAAGAGAAGACGCGGCCGCGCTCGCCCTACCACGCGAAATTCTCGGGGCCTTACACGGTCGCGGCCGCGCTGCTCGGCGGCGGCGGGCTCGGGCTGGCTCTGGACGACTTCGCCGAACTCGACCCGGTGCGGCTGGCGCTCGCCGCCAAAGTGCGGTGCGTGGCCGACGAGCGCGCCTCGGAGATCTTCCCCCAGGCGTTCGCCGCGGTGCTGCGACTGCGGCTGCGCGACGGCTCGACGCCGGAGCACCGGGTGGACTGCTCGCGGGGCGGCCCCGGGCACCCGCTCTCGCCGGAAGAGTTGGCGCTGAAGTTCCGGACGAACGCCGGGCGGGCACTGCCGGAGGAACGGGTCGCGGCACTGGTCGACGCGGCACGGCGGCTGGAGGCATCCGACACTGTCGCAGGCCTCCTCGGTTTGGCCACACCTTCTGTTCCACTGTGAGGAACGTTCCGCTCGCTGCACGACGAGTGGCAGTGGACCAGCGACATCCCGCCGCCAACGGTAAGCGACCTCCACGGCGAGCGGGCCGATTGCCGACCCGCCCATCAGGCGCACCAGCGAGAGCGATCGCCCGTCTGGGTAGGCGTGCAGCCGCGCCATTCGCACCGGCGCCGTCGAGCCTGGGATGGCGAAATCGCGGTTCAGCAGGTCGTCGCCGAGACGGATCACGAGCATCACCCCGGGAGAGGACCGGAGCCGGGGTCCCCGTCGCCACGACCGGGTGCTTCGAAGGCGGCATGAGATTATCGAGAGGCAGCGTCGAGGACCCGGCGGGCCTGGCGGATCACGGCCTCGTCGACCATGCGGCCCGCGTCGTCGAGCACCACCCCTGAGCCGGACGCCTCGAAGCGCACGATCAGCGACCGCGCCCGTTCGATCTCCTCGGCGGTCGGGGTGAACACCTCGTTGGCGATCGCGACCTGGGCGGGGTGAATGCAGGCCCGGCCGTGGAAGCCGAGCCGCTTCAACGCCCTTGTCGACTCCCGTAACCGGTCCAGGTCGCGGAAGTCGGCGCTGACCGGGCCGAGCGGCGGGCCGATCCGCGCCGCCGCACTCGCCAGCACCACCTGGGATCGCGCCCACAGCAGTTCCCGCTCGTCGGGCCCGGGCTCCACGCCGAGGTCGGCGCGCAGGTCGGCCTCGCCGAGCTGGAGCCGGACCACTCTGGGCGCCCGCGCGATCGCGGCGGCGGCCAGCACGGCGGCCCCGCTCTCCAGCAGCGGGCACACCTTGATCCAGGGGGCATCGCCGAGAGCCTCGTCAACGGCGGCCAGTTCGGCGGCCGATTCGGTCTTGGCCACGCACACTCCGGCCACCCCGGGCAGCGCCACCGCTCCCAGGTCCTCGTGGCCGAGTTCTCCGGGGTTGATCCGGACCCAGACCTCGGGACCGGCACCGGAGAGCGTGCGCAGCCACTCGGCGACCGTCCCACGGGCCCGCTCCTTGGCGGAGGGCGGGACCGCGTCCTCGAGGTCGACGATCAGGGCGTCGGCGCCCCGGTCGAGGGCCTTGGCCAGCTTGTCCGGCTGGTCGCCGGGGACGTAGAGGGCCGACCTCATCGTGCCCGATCCATCTGCCGCGCCGTACGTCACCAGCCGACCTTCCCCTTGCCGGAGAGCAGGGCTCGGGCGATGACCATGCGCAACACGTCGTTGGTGCCCTCACCGATGGCCATGAGTGGCGCGTCGCGGTAGAGCCGCTCGACGACGAACTCCTGCGAGTAGCCGTAACCGCCGTGGATCCGCATCGACTCCAGCGACGCCTTGATCGCGACCTCGGAGGCGAAGTACTTGGCCATGCCCGCCTCCATGTCGACCCGCTCGCCCGAGTCGGCCCTGGAGGCGGCCCAGTAGGTGAGCAGCCGGGCGGCCTGGATCTCGGTGGCCATATCCGCCAGCTTGAGCTGGATCGCCTGGAACTCCGCGATCGGCTGCCCGAAGGCGGTGCGCTCCTGCGAGTACGCCAGCGCCGCGTCGTAGGCCGCTTGGGCGATGCCGAGCGCTCGCGCGGCGACGTTGAGCCGGCCGCTTTCCAGGCCTGACAGGACCTGCTGCATGCCACGCCCCTCGACCCCGCCGAGGAGGTTCGCCACCGGCACCCGCACGTCGTCCAGCACGACCTCGCACGACTCGGTGCCCTTGTAGCCGAGCTTGGGCAGGTCGCGGCTGACGCTGAAGCCCTCGGACGAGGCGTCCACCAGCAGCACCGACATGCCCTTGTGCGCAGGGGCGGTCTGCGACGTCTTGACCAGCACAGGCAGCGGGTCGGCATGGCGGGCGTTGGTGATCCACGTCTTGGTCCCGCGGACCACGTAGTGGTCGCCCTCGCGACGGGCGGTCGTGGTGATGCCCTGCAGGTCGGTGCCCGCGCCCGGTTCGGTGAGCGCGATGCCGGTACGGCGGGCGCCCGTGGCCAGGTCCGGCAGGTAAGCCTTCTTCTGCTCGTCGGTGCCGTGCCTGGCGATCATCCAGCAGGCCAGCGAGTGCGAGCCGATCGTGCCGGCCACGCCCATCCAGCCCCGGGCGATCTCCTCGAAGACCAGGGTGAACGAGACATTGTCCGCCTCAAGGCCGCCATACGCCTCGGGCACGGTCAGCCCGAACAGCCCCATCCGCTTCATCTTGTCGACGATCTCGGCTGGGTAGCGGCCGGAGTGCTCCCACTCCGAGGCGACCGGCACGATCTCCTTGTCGACGAACGCGCGCAGCGTCTCGCGGAAAGCCCGCTGCTCGTCGGTCAGCTCGAAGTCCATGTCACTCCTTTTCGAACACGGGAAGGCGGCGGCCGTCGTCGAGGGGGCGCCAGGCCAGCCGGACGGACTCGTCGCAGCGCCAGCCATCCGGGGCGGCGCCGACCAGGTTGGTCAGCAGGATCGGGCCCTCGGCCAGCCGTACCCGGGCCACGACATAGGGCGTCGTCAACTCGGGGAACGGTGACCGGTGCACGACCGTGAAGGAGTCGACCACGCCTCTTCCGGCCGACTCGGTCCAGGACAGGTCCATCGACCCGCAGGCGGTGCACAGCGCGCGAGGGTAGTGCTGGCGGTGGCCGCAGGCCGTACACATCTGGAGCAGCAGCCGGCCCTCGCGGGTGGCCGCCCACCACGGCTCGGTGATCTCGTCGAAGGGAATCGTCACCGGTCCACCCCCAGCAGCACGGTCGCGTGGGTCGAGAAGATGCCGCCGGTGCCGTGGGCCAGCGCGACCTCCGCGCCGGGGACCTGGCGGTCGCCGCACTCGTCGCGGAGCTGGCGCACGGCCTCGACCAGCAACAGCAGGCCGTACATCCCGGGATGGCAGTAGGACAGGCCGCCGCCGGTGGTGTTGAGCGGGAAGCCGCCGCCCGGCCTGATACGGCCGCCGCCCACGAACTCGGCCGCCTCTCCCGGCTTGCAGAAGCCGAGCCCCTCCAAGGTCATCAGCACGCTGATGGTGAAGGAGTCGTACACCTCGGTCACATCGACGTCCTCAGGGCCGAGCCCTGCCATCGCGAAGGCCCTGCGGCCCGAGTCGATCGAGCCGGGCCGCAGCAGGTCGTCCGCGGCGATCATGCCGGTGTTGGTCGTCGACTCGCCGTAGCCGAGCACCACGACCGGATCGCGGCGCAGGTCGCGGGCGCGTTCCAGCGACGTCAGCACGATCGCCCCGCCGCCGTCGGTGACCAGGCAGCAGTCGGCCACGGTCAGCGGCGCCGACACCATGGGCGCGGCCAGCACGTCGTCCACGGTGAGCGGCCCCGCCCCGTACCGGAACGCGGCGGGGTTGCGCTGCGCCCACGCGCGCGCGGCGACCGCGACCTCGGCCAGGTGTTCGCGCCCCACGCCGTACACGTGCAGGTAGCGCTGGGCCACCATCGCGTAGTACGACAGCGGGAACAGTGGGCCGTACGGCGTCTCGAACTGGGCCTCGGGCGTGTGCGTCTCCAGCACTCCGGCGAGCGACCGGGACCGGGCGCTGCGCTGGTTGGAGCCGTAGGAGATCAGCACGGTCGAGCACTGCCCGGCCTCGATCGCCTGCACGGCCCGCGCCACGTACATCTCGAACGCCGAACCCCCGGCGAACGTGGAGTCGGTCCAGGCGGGCTCGATCCCGAGGTACTCGGCCACCTGGGTGGCCGAGAAGCGGGAGACCCCCGCGGTGGCCAGGCCGTCCACGTCCGAAAGGGCCAGCCCGGCGTCGGCCAGCGCCCGGGTGACGGCCTGGGCCTGCAGGTGCAGGATCGACTTGTTCGTCACCCCGAGGTCGGACTCGGCCGCCCCGACGATCGCCACGGTCACGGCCACCACCCGCCTTCCGAGCGCGTCATCGGACCACCACAGTCCCGGCCCATGCGGGCCGCGCCGGTCATCGGACCACCACCGTGGCCCCGGCCGAGGCGACCGCGACGCGCCCGTCGCCGGTCACCTCGACCTGCTGCTCCACTGCCAGCACACCGTCCTCGACGGCGGTGACCCGGCCAGTGCAGCGCACGGTCTCGCCGGCGAACACCATGCTCCTGAAGCGGAAGTGCAGCCGGACGATCCGGGCTCGGGGGCCGAGCCAGTCCTGGAGCTGCTCGGCCAGCAGCGCGCCGAACACCTGGCCGTCCACTACCGGGCCGGGCAGGCCCGCGGTGTAGGCGGGGTCGTAGTGCAGCCGGTGCCAGTCCCAGGTGGCTCCGGCATAAGCGATCATGTCGGGCAGTTCGATGCGCCGTTCCAGCGCCGGAACCTCGGCGCCTACCTCGATCACAACGACTCCAGGGGCACGTAGATCAGGGTTTCCTCATTCACGGCGAGCAAGTCGCCGTGCTGGTTGACGTAGGTGGCGCAGGAGATCACGAAGAGCTTGCCGGCCTTCTCGGTGACGTCCTCGACGCGCCAGGTCGCGGTGATCACGTCGGTCGGCCGTACCGGCTCGTGGAACTCGTAGGCGTTGCCGCCCCGGACCAGCCGCGTCTTCGGGATGTCGAGGTGCCACACGTGTCCCGCGAAGCCGTCCTCGTTCCTGGGCAGCCCGGCGTACTGGTTGCTCTCGCAGATCAGCGTGGGCGGGGCGACGATCCCGTCGTAGCCGTGCGCCCGCGCGTAGGCGTCGTCGGTGTAGAGCGGGTTGTCGTCGCCGACCGCCAGCGCGAAGTAGCGGATCGAGGCCCGGCCCAGCTCCTCGGGGGCGGTGTAGGACATCTCCCGGCCGATCAGCGCCTTGATCTCGTCGGTCAGCAGCGTCACGGGAACACCGCCGTGGGCACGACCTCGATCAGGAACTCCGGCCGCAGCAGCGCCGAGCAGACCACCGACGTCAGCGCGACCGGACCACCGAAGTACTTCGCCCTGATCTCGGCTACCTTGTCGTAGTCCGCGATTCCGGCCGGAGTCACGTACTCCACCAGGCGCACCACTGCGTTCCCGGCCAGCCTCGCCTCGCGCAGCACGGCCGCGATCGCGGCGTAGGTGTATTCGGCCTGGGCGAGCAGGTCGCCGTCGAAGATCGCCCGCTGCGTGGCGGGCTCCAACGCGCCGAACCCGGACATGAACAGCGTGTTTCCCGCGGCGATGCCCGGCTTGTAGGTCAGGGTCTCGTAGCGTCGCCAGCCGGGGTTGACCGTACGGAGGGGGCGTCGAGACGCGATCGCGTCGAGCGAGACCATGGCGCCCTCGGTCAGCGGCCGGTCGACGAGGATGCCCGCCGCGCCCGGGTGCACCGGCCGCCCGTCGGCGCCGGTGCCGCCGAGGAGTTCCCTGCGGGGGCGGCCGCAGTGCGGGTACTCGGCGCGGGTGGCCGTGGCGGTGTAGTCGGTCGTCTGCACCAGCGCGTCCAGGCCCAGACCGGCCGCCTTGAGCAACTCCCCTGCGACCTCCAGGCATGAGCGGTACTGCTCCCGGAAGCCCGCCGACAGGTCGGCAGGGAGGATGCCGGGCACGTACACGATCTCGTCAGCCACCGTGACCACGCCGCTGCCGGTGGCGATCCGCTCGCCGCCTCCCCGGTAAGCGGTCACCTCGACCGCGACCGTGGCCCCTGGTTCAGGGAGTCCTTCGACGGCCACGGTGGAGACCGTCACACCGGCCGGGCGCGCTTCGCCGCAGCCGGCCGCCGGGTCCGTCACGTACTCCACGACCTGGACGATGTCGTCCTCCGACAGCCCTGCCGCTGTCAGGGCCTCCCGGGCTCGCACATACGCGTCACCGGCGGTGGCGCCGGCCACGGCGGACAGCCGCGCGGTGCCGTGTGCGACGGATACGGTCATCTCTGCAACTCCTCCCGTACGTCATCGGATACGTCCACCAAGTCCGCCATCAGCGGCCCCAGGTCGCTCAGACCGGCGAGGCCGAGGGCCCGCTCGACCGTCCGCTCGCTCAGGCCGTTGCCCATGGCCTTCGTCCGGGCCAGGTGGTCGAGGTCCGGATCGTCCGGGCCGCCCGCGCTGCGCGGCGCCTCTGTCACGGCGTGCGAGCCGTCGGTGAACCGTACGCGCAGCCGTCCCGGCTGGTCGGCCGCGACGCCGGGGAAGGGCACCACCTGGTGCCCGACCAGTTCGGCCAGCTCGGCCACCTCCGGGCGATTCATGTCCTGGTACGTACGCACGGTGACGTCGCCGTCGACGATCATCGCGGCGACACTCCAGGGCAGGCTGAACTTCGCCTCGTACGGCGTGCGCGGTCGCGCCTTGCCCGCCCCGCAGACGATCGGCGCGGTGTCCTGATGCACCTCGGCCACGATCTCCTCGATCTTCCAGGCGCGGCCGGCCAGGCCCCTGGCGGCGTCGAGAGAGGCGTGCACGAGCTGGCAGGCGGGGTACGGCTTGATCGTGATGCGGGTGACCTCCCAGCGCTCCCCCAACCCCCGCGCGGGATCCGTGCCCGGCCGTCCGAGCAGCGCTCCGTACAGGCCGTACTCGCCCTCCAGCACGCTCGCGGGCCCGGTTGCCCCGGCTCGGGCGAGGCGGGCGGCGAGGATCCCGGAGTGCGCGGCGAGTCCGGGGTGGAGTTGCTTGGTGGAGGATCCGGTGTGCAGGAACTCCAGCAGCCCACCGGCCTGGCTTCCCGCGATGCCCAGCGCATGGACGGCCTGGCCATGGCTCAGGCCGTACAGCCGCGCGGCCACCAGGGCGGCGGCGAACACCCCGCACGCCGACGTGGCGTGCAGGCCCCGCGAGTGAAAACCGTGCGGTACGGCGGCGCCAAGACGGCAGATCGTCTCGTACCCCACCAGGGCGGCCGTCAGCACCTCGGCGCCGCTCGCCCCGGTCTCCTCCCCCACGGCCAGCGCCACGGGCAGCACCGGGGCGGTGGCGTGGACGAGCCCGCCCGCATGAGTGTCGTCGAAGTCGAGCATGTGCGCCAGCGCGCCGCCTGCCAGGGCGGCGGCAGGCGCGCCGACCCGGCAGGAGGTGCCGATGATCGTCGCCTCGGGCGGTCCGCCCAGCCCGCGCGCCACTTCGACAGCGGGGATGTCCGGCCCGGCGGCCACGGCGCAACCGAGACCGTCCAGCAGGTGGCGGAGCGCGGCGTCGCGGGCGGCGCCGGGCACGTGATCCAGAGTGAGCCCCAGCCCCCACTCGGCCAGAACGTCAGCAGCCGTCATCGTGGCGCTCCGAACGCGCCCGCCGCGGCCAGTTCGTCCACCCGTTCCGGGGAGTAGCCGAGCAGGCCGCGGACGATCTCCTCGAAGTGCTCACCGCGCCGGGGAGCCCGCCGGTGTACAACCGACTCGGCGCCTACTCGCACCGGTGAGGTGAGCTGACGCACGGTGCCGTAGCGCGGATGCTCGGTCTCCACCACCAGGTCGCGAGCGGTCGTGTGCTCCTCTGCGAGCGCCTGCCGTACGTCGTTGACCGGCCCGCAGGGGATGCCCGCCGGGTAGAGGACGGCCAGCCACTCGGCCACGGTCCGGGTGCGGAAGATCTCGGCCAGCCTGGGTAGCAGCGTGCCGGCGTTGCGCCGGCGGTCGGCGAAGGTGGCGTAGCCCGGATCCTCGGTGAACTCCGGGCCGAGGATCGCGGCCAGCCGCTGCCAGAACTTCTCCTTGGCGCAGCCGACCACCAGCCAGCCATCCTTGGCCTCGAAGTTCTGGAACGGCACCAGCGACGGGTGGGCCGAGTTCGGCATCCGGGCGGGCTCATAATCGCTGTTGAGCGCCCAGGTGCCGACGTAGGTCAGCATGCTGATCGCGGTGTCGTACAGCGACAGGTCGCAGTCCATGCCCACCCCGTCGCGACGGGCCGCGTGCACCCCGGCCAGCAGCGCGATCGCGGCGACGAACCCGCCCGAGTAGTCCACCACCGAAAGACCCGACTTGGCGGGCGGCCCGGTGGGCTCCCCCGTGAGGTCCATCCATCCAGCCAGGCCCTGCAGGATGTAGTCGTAGCCCGGCTCCTTCGCCCGCGGCCCGCTCATGCCGAAGCCGGTGAGCGAGCAGCAGACGATCCTGGGGTTCAGGTGCGCCAGGTCCGCGTAGGTGATGCGCATCTTGGCGGGCACGTCTCCGCGGAGGTTGGAGTAGACCGCGTCGCCGTGCCGTACCAGGTCCTCGAAGACCTCCCGGCCCGCGGCGGTGCCCAGGTCGAGCGAGATCGACTTCTTGTTCCTGTTGAAGGTCTCGAAGAATAGCGAGTCCTCGCCCTCGGCGTACGGCGGGACGTAGCGGCCCACGTCGCCACCGGCTCGCGGGTCCTCGATCTTGATGATCTCTGCGCCCAGGTCGGCCAGGTGCACGCTGCCGAACGGGCCCGCGCCGTACTGCTCAAGGCTGACGATCCGGACGTCCTCCAGCGGTCTCATGAGGTCAGCTCCCTGATGAGGGCGATGATGCGGGACTGGTTGGCGCGGATCTCCTCGGGGGCGTTGCCGTACCCCGCGGGGGTGAGCTTGACCGTGTCGGCCAGTCCTCGGTAGGCGGCCAACCGCTCGGCCACCTGCTCGGGTGTCCCCGCCAGGACGAGCGGGTCGATCAGGTGATCCGGCACGACGGGCGGCTCACCCGCGCGGAAGGCCGCCACCACCTTGGCGTGCTCCTCGGCCAGGCCGTGAAAGGCGAAGAAGTCCTTGTAGGTGGCGACCGAGGCGTAGAACCCGAGCACGCCGGCCGCCCGCCGCCGGGCGACAGCCGGATCTGGGTCGATCGAGCAGCAGCCGGAGACGACGACGTCCAGCCGGTCGCGGTCCCGCCCGGCCCGCTCCAGGCCGTGGAGCAGGTTGGGCAGCACGTGCTGCCGCAGATAGGCGGGGGACGACAGCTCATGGGAGATCCACCCGTCGGCGATCTGCCCGGTGAGCCGGGTGAGCTGCGGGCCGACGGCGGCAAGGTAGATCGGGATCGCTTCGCGAACCGGCTGGTACGGCCGGCGGAAGCCGCGCACGCGCAGGCGCTGCCACTCCCCGTCGTACTCCAGTGGCTCCCCGGTGTGCGCCTTGGCGACGATCGTCCTGATCACCTCGACCGTTTCGCGGAGCTGCGCGAGCGGCTTCTCCCATCGGGCGTTGTGCCAGTTCTCGTTGAGGCGTCTGGCTCCGGAGCCGAGGCCGAGCGTGAACCTGCCGCCGGTGAGCTCGTCGAGGTCAAGGGCCTCCAGAGCGATGATCATCGGGCTGCGGGTGAAAGCGAGGGCGATGGCCGTACCCACGCCCGCCCGGGAGGTGGCGGAGGCGACCGCGGCGGCGCTGACGGTGGCGCTGCGGTGCAACTCGGGCAGCCAGATCACTTCGGCACCGGCGGCCTCGGCTGCCCGGGCGGCGGCGGCCAGCTCCTCCAGCGTCTCGCCCCAGGGACCGTAGGTGATCCTCATGACGCGAGCGGTCCGTTCTTGGCCTGGGGGAAGTAGTCCTTGTCGTGGGGCGCGTCGCGCCGGTAGACCATGACGGTCCGCTTCCACGACATGATCTCGTCACCGTCCTGGTTCAGCCCGCGGGTGCGGCAGGTGACGATGCCGGCGTAGGGCCGCGAGCCCGACTCGCGCTTGTCGAGCACGAGCGACTCGGCGTAGATCGTGTCACCGACGAACACCGGATGGATGAGCTTGATCTCGTCCCAGCCGAGATTCATGATCGCTGTCTGGCTCATGTCGATGACCGAAAGGCCCAGCACGATCGCCACGGTCAGACCGGAGTTGGCGATGATCTTTCCGTAGGGGGCGCGTACGGCGAAGTGGACGTTGAAGTGGTTCTGGTTGGTGTTCATGGTCAGCAACGTGAACCAGGTGTTGTCGGCGTCGTTGATCGTGCGGCCGAGCGGATGCTGGTAGACGTCGCCGACCGCGAAGTCCTCGTAGTAACGGCCGATGCGGGCTTCGTGCACGGTCACGGGTGTCTCCCCGGCTCACTGAAACGTCAGACCATTACGCTAATGGTCTGATGTTTCAGGGGTCAATGCTCTATGTTCCATTTTGCGAAACATGGTTTCAAATAGGGAGCGAGCATGCCTGACCCTCTGGACACGGCCGAGACGCTCTGCCGCGCCGTCGTCGACCGCTCGGATCTCCGGCTCCGCCGGCGACACGCTCGTCTTCATCGAGGGACCGCGCTGGCAGCCGGTCGGCAAGGAGGCGGTCGCCCAGGGATGGCGGGCCTTCGCCGACTCTCCCGCGACGACCGGCCACTCCTGGGTCTCGGGTCCGAACGTCCGCCAGGACGGCGACCTCGCCGTCGTCAACGGCATCGTGCATCTCGGCCGCGACGAGGAGGCGACGCGGCTCCGGATCACCTGGGTGCTCACCAGGGCCGAGGACCGCTGGCTGGTGGTGCATGAGCATGCCTCCCAGCCCGTTCCCGATCCGTGGGGCATCGGCGGCGACTGGCTGCACCGCTCATGACCGCCGCGTTCCGGGCCCTGGCCCTGCAGGTCGCCACACGGGCCGTCACCGGGCGGCCGATCCGCGCGCGGCGATCGGGCGGGTGGACGGCCACCTCGCGGGGGCACGGGCCTGGATCGGGCCCGACCTGCGCCTGGTCGTGCTGCCGCAAGGCCGTCGCCCGCCGCGCCCGCGCCGTCGAGCTCGCCAGGGCGCTCGCCTCGGACACCGCGGTGGTCGAGGCATTGACCGCCGACACCGGACGACGAGTGGAGTCGGAGCTGGAGCGGCGGCTCGTCGTCGACATGATCGAGCGATGGGTACGGCTGGCGCCCGCGATGCTTGAGCCGGAGGCCTGCCGTCGGTGGCGCTGCGCGGCTCCTGGAGCCCCTACGAGCTGGCCGGCGTGATCAGCCCCTGGAACTTCCCGCTGCTGCTCGGCCTCATCGACGCGATCCCCGCGGGCTGCGCCGTGCTGGTCAAGCCCAGCGAGGTCACCCCGCGCTTCATCGAGCCGCTGACGCGCCTGGTCCCGCCGGAGCTGCCGCTGCGTGTGATCGAGGGCGACGGTTCGACGGGGGCGGCCATGGTGGGGCTGATCGATGCCGTCGCCTTCACCGGCTCGGTGCCCACCGGGCGACTGGTCGCCGAGGCGGCGAGTCGGGCGTTCATCCCCGCCTTCCTGGAGCTGGGCGGCAAGAACCCCGCGATCGTGCTCACCTACTAGGCGCCGAGGGCACCGACCTGCGGCTGTTCGAGCTGATCGTACTGAGCGATGACGGCGACAACCGCAGCCGGGTTTGGCAGTGGGTGAAGGACGGCGTCTGCTTCCAGCGCACGCTCATCAATGAGGGCGGTCGCTCGCGTCGGCTGTTGTCCCCGCCACCGTGCGGCGGCACCCGGGCGGCTGGATTCACTTCCAGGACGTGGTTGAACCGCGCCGGGTCGTCTGCGGTCCGGCCGTCCAGCCGATCGGAGTTTCCGCACTTCTTCGCGAAGTAGTCGACACCCAGCACCGCCCTTTCTCCGGATCGGGCAACGCCCGCAGCAGCGTTGACCCGCTGACTGGCGCGCCGTTTGGCTCCGTCGACCACCCTGGGCGCCAAGAAAGGCTGTGGCGGAGATCTGGAACGCCGAGAACAGGCGCGGTCAAGCCGTTCGCCGATACCTATGGCGCCGAGTACCTCCAGGCCGTCGCCAAGATGGCCGACGACCTGGAGGGACAGCCGGTCAGACCTCGAACGCGTCCAGGCCCTGAAGGCCCGCCGAGGTTCACGTCTTCCGCGCGATGCCCAGATAAGCCATGCGCGCCATCTCCCGATCCACGAAAGGCTGCGTCTCGGGATCGGCGAACGGCCAGCCGACATCCTCCATGTCCCCGGTGACCAGGCCGGGGGGCACAAGCTCAAGATCACCGAAGAAGCGGCCGATCTCGGTGCCTGTGCGCGGGCAAAATGGCGCGTTGGCCTGCCCGTAGAGCTTGCTCACCTGGGCCACTCGCTCCGGAGCCGCATCGCTACCCACATGGGACAGGGCCAGGTAGCTGCCCGGCGCCAGCGCTTCGCGGTAAGCGGCCACGAACCCCTGCGGATCGTCGCTGTCGGGCACCAGATGGAGAATGAACATCATCAGCACCGCCACCGGCTGCTCGAAGTCCAGCAGCTTGGTCACCTCTGGATGGCTGAGGATCTCCGACGGCCGGGCGGCATCGCCCTGAACCATGGCCACCCGTTCCGGCTCGGCCAGCAGCGCCCGGCCGTGGGCGCACACGACCGGATCACGGTCGATGTACACCACCCGGGTCTCAGGAGCCAGCCGGAGAGCCACCTCGTGCACGTTCTGCTGGGCGGGCAGTCCCGATCCGAGATCGAGGAACTGCCGCACGCCCTGCTGGACCAGATACTCCACGAACCGGCCGATCACCTTGCGGTTCTCGCGTGTGCCCACTTTGGTCTCCGGCAGCACGCTGAGAACGAGCTCGGCCAGGTCACGGTCGGCTTGGAAGTGGTCCTTGCCACCGAGAAAGTAGTCGTACATACGTGCGGCGTTCGGCACCGTCGGGTCCACGCCGGGGGGAGCGGATTCAGCGTCCATCAGGCCTCTCATCAACCCTCGTTGAATAGTACTGCGATCAACGCCAGAGCGGGATCCCTGTATCGATCTTGGTCAGCCGGAGCGGCTCCACAGCCCACCGTGGCCAATCATGCCGAGCTCGCTGTGGTAGAGGTTGTGGCAGTGCATCATCCACGCCCCCAGGTTGTCGGAGTGACGGTCTCGTTGGGCCGCACGATCACGGTGTCCTCGCGGGGACCCCTGCCCTCGGAAGGTGTGACCGTGCACGTGCATCGGATGCCAGATGGGCGTCGCGTTGATGCATCTCGACCGGCTTCGCTCACCGGCTTCCACGCGCACCCGGACATCTGCGGTCGTGCCGCTGGGCGTGGTACCCAGACTCCAGGTCATGCGCAGCGGTCCCATACCGAGGAACAGGTCGACGGTACGCGCCGGAGTCCGGACGGGGAGATCGACCGCGGGCGCCGCGGCGAGATCGGCGAGGGCAGGCCGCCGACCGGACAGTTCGGGCACCGTGACGGTGGGGGCGGGGGCGGCGCCCGGACCGGTCCGCACCACAGCGAAGGCCCGGCCGCCCCTTCCTTCAGCGAACAACCCGTCCTTCAACGTGGCAAGCACGTCGTAGCGCTCCGATCAGCACCGTGTCCGCCTGCACCGGCACGACCGGGAATCCGTCGGTGTGGGTGACGGTGAACGAGTGGCCACCCGGAACGCGGTGTCGGCACCGGCGTTGACTTTTCAGCGAACCTGCAGGCCGGTGACCGCCCGCCCAATGATCAACCGCTGGATCTCCGACGTGCCCTCGAAGATGGTGTAGATCTTGGCGTCGCGGTGGAAGCGCTCCACCGGGTGCTCGCGCGTGTATCCCGCCCCGCCCAGCACCTGGATCGCCTGTTCCGTCACCCACACCGCCGTCTCGCCCGCCACCAGTTTGCACATCGAGCCCTCCGCGCGCTCGAACTGCCTGCCGTTGCGAGCCATCCACGCCGCGCGCCACGTCATCAACCGGGCCATGTCGACGCGGGTCGCCATGTCCGCGAGCAGGAACGCGATGGCCTGGTTCTCACCGATCTTGCGGCCGAACTGCTCGCGTTCACGGGCGTAGTCGCGGGCGTATTCGTAACCCGCGCGGGCGATCCCGACGGCCATGGCGGCGACGGACGGGCGGGTCGTCTCGAACGTGCGCATGGCGGCCTGCTCGCCCGCTCGCTCGCCGTTGCGGACGCGCGCAAGGCGGGCGTCGAGCTTGTCCTGGCCGCCGAGCAGGCACGAGGCGGGAACGCGGACGTTGTCGAGGACGACCTCGGCGGTGTGCGAGGCACGGATGCCGTGTTTGCGGAACTTCTGCCCCATCGACAGGCCAGGCGTGCCCGGCGGGATGATGAACGAGGCCTGGCCGCGCGTGCCGAGGGCCGGGTCGACCGTGGCGACGACGACGTGCACGTTGGCGATGCCGCCGTTGGTGGCCCAGGTCTTGACGCCGTTCAGGACCCAGTCACCCGATGGATCCCGTACGGCACGCGTGCGGATCGCGCCGACGTCGGAACCGGCCTCGGGCTCGGACGCGCAGAAGGCGCCGAGCTTGACGTCGTTCTCCGTACCGAACATCTGAGGCAGCCACTCCCCCATCTGTTCCGGCGTGCCGCCCGAGGAGAGGGCGGCGGCGGCCAGTCCGGTGCCGACGATCGACAGGCCGATCCCCGCGTCGCCCCAGAAGATCTCCTCGAACGCCACGGGCAGGGCCAGGCCGCTTTCCTCGAACCATTGGGTGGCGAAGAAGTCGAGGGAGTACAGGCCGATCCTGGCGGCTTCCTGGATGACGGGCCAGGGAGTCTGTTCGCGTTCGTCCCATTCGGCACCGGCAGGGCGGATGACGTCCCGGGCGAACGCGTGGACCCAGTCGCGCACGTCGAGCACGTCGGCGCTGGGTTCTGGACAGAAGCCGCTCATACCACTACTCCGCTCACATAATGATATTTCCGGGCGCGTTACCGGTGGTAACACCGATTGACTCTACTCTTCGGTACGGCGGAGCCGCCACCACGCGGGCGGTCGATCCCGGCCCCATGCGCCGACGACGGAGGGACGGTCGGATTCCGCGACGTTCGCCGAGGTCGAGCGCCTGTTGCGCAACAAGCCAACCAACCAGTTGGTCGAGGTAGGATGCGGGACATGGCAACGAAGGACTCGACCGCCGCCACCCGCGCCGCCCTGCTGAAGGCCGCGCGAGAGGAGTTCGCCGCGCACGGCCTGGCAGGAGCGCGCGTTGACCGTATCGCCGCACGGGCGGGCGTCAACAAGGAGCGCATCTACGGTCACTTCGGCACCAAGGTGGACTTGTTCGACGCCGTGGTCGGTGACGCGCTCAACGACCTTACCGAGCGGATCGCGCTGCCCAGTGATCCGGTCGAGTACGTGGCCAAGCTGACCGACTACTACCGCGAGCACCCCGACCTGGTGCGGCTGCTGATGTGGGAGGCGCTGAACTTCCGCGGCCCCGAACTGCCGGGCTTCGACGCGCGGGTGGAGCGCTGCGGCCAGAAGACCGAGTCGCTGGCCGCGGGGTTGGGCAGAAAAGCCTCGCCGGAGGTGGCGCGGCTGCTGTTCACGCTCACGGGGCTGGCGTTGTGGCCGTCGATGATGACGCAGCTCGGGCGCATCTTCCTGGGAGATGCCGTGGATGACGCGGAGGCGGGGCGAGACCAGACCGCCGCCTTTGTCGCCGCTGCACTCAAAGGCGGCGCCTGACCCGGCGCTTCCCTGCCCAGGCGGGGGGTGCCCGACCGGACAGTCATCCGACCGGGCAATCGTCCGAGTGGGCGATCGTCTGCCTGGCGGTCGTCTGACCGTGTGGCGGCCTGACCTCGCGGTCCCCTAACCAGACGGCGCCAGACCGGGCGGTCGCCTGACCGTGTGGTGCCTGACCGGGCGGTCGCCTGACCGTGTGGTGCCTGACCGGGCGGTCGCCTGACCCCATCCGGCAGCCGCCTGATCTCATCGGGCAGCCGCCCGACGTCAGCGGCGGTGGACGCTGACCGCGTAGCCCCCGTTCTCGTACGGCACGCCGTCCCAGGTGGCGAAGCGCTCGTCCAGCCGCAGCCCGGCGGCCTCGCACCAGGCATCGTATTCGTCCAAGGTGAAGGTCGGCCGGACCGGCAGATGCATGGCGTCGAGTCCGAACCCGGCCACCAGCACGCCATCTGGCGCCAGCGTGTTCGCGAGGTTCCGGATGGTCTGTGGCTCGGTGCCCTCGGCGAGCAGCGGGATCACGTTGCCTGCCGCGACGACGAGGTCGAAGATCGGCTCGAGGTCGAGGGCGGCGAGATCGGACTCGATCCAGGTCAGGTGGGGAGCGCGGTCCTTGGCGACGGCGAGCATCGACGAGTCCAGGTCGACGCCCACCACGTCGTAGCCCTGCTCGGCCAGCCAGATCGCCACCCTGCCCGTGCCGCACCCCGCGTCCAGGACCCGCGACCCAGGCGGGACGAGGGCGGCGCAGAAACGGGCCTCTCCATGAACGTCGGCACCACTGGCGGCCAGCGCGGCGAACCGGCCGTCGTAGGTTTTGCCCAGGTTTCCACCGGTCAGGTCACTCCATCTGCTCATGCGCCCATTCTGTACGGCCCGCCGCCACGCAACGGACGCCACCCCTGGCCGCCTTCGAGCGAGGAACGCCGTCCCACTCGCCGCCGCCAAGCGGGCGACACTGCGCCAGGCGACCCGCCGCCACTCGACAGACCCCGCACCACCTGGCCGCCGCCCTGTGTGTGACGCC
The DNA here is from genome assembly GCF_042754765.1 of Nonomuraea sp. NPDC059194. Classification (NCBI taxonomy): domain Bacteria; kingdom Bacillati; phylum Actinomycetota; class Actinomycetes; order Streptosporangiales; family Streptosporangiaceae; genus Nonomuraea; species Nonomuraea sp. NPDC059194. The sequence continues at coordinate 318,445 of NZ_JBHZBH010000004.1, forward strand.
GATCTTGGTGGGCTGGATCGTCGCGCGACAGGGTCGCCGTCGGCGGGTGTGATTCCGGGAGAGCGAGGCCCGCTGTGCGACGGAAGGATTGTGCATGGGCCCGCGATCGCCACCGGGAGGGGCAGGCATGGCCACGCAGCCGCCACCAGCAAGGGCAGGCGTGGCCACACCGGCCGTCACCATCCGGGCGGGCCGTGATTAGGGCGGCGACACCGGGAAGGGCTGAGCGTGATCACGGCGGAGCCGCCGGGACATGAGACGTGAGGGGGCGGGAGGGGGCGGTGGCCGTCAGGTGGTCACGGTGATCATCGGGGGGCGTTCGCCGACCGAGACGTTTCTCGTCCGCACCTGGTGGCCCACCTCCGTGCGGTGGAACTGTGCCAGCCGTACCGAGGGCTCGTGCATGGGGATCATCTTGCCCTGGCGTTCCAGGCGGGACCAGGCGGCCAGCATGATCTGGCCGGCCATGCCGCCGAGGGCCTCGGTGGATTGGTGGGAGTGTTCACGGGAACCGAGGTCGACCTGGGCCAGGGCGTCGAGACCGGCGAGGTCGTGCAGGTCGAGCAGCAGGCCGAGTTCGACGCCGTAGCCGGTGAGGAAAGGGACGCGTTCGAGTGCGGAGCGGCGGCCCGCGTACTCTCCGGCCAGCGGCTGGACGAAACCCGCCAGCTCGGGCCAGTGGAGGTTGATGAGGGGACGGGCGACCAGTTCGGTCACCCTGCCGCCGCCGGTGGGAGCGCCGAGCAGGGGACGGTCGTAGCTGCCCTTGACGTAGACGACGGACGGGTCGGACAGCAGCGGGCCCAGCAGGCCGGTGACCATCGAGGCGCGGAAGTCGCGCAGGTCGGCGTCGATGAACGTCAGCAGGTCGCCTGACGTCACCGCCAGCGACTTCCAGAGCGCCTCGCCCTTGCCGTCGAGGGGTTTGAGGTCGGGGAGGATCTCGTCCTGGGCGTGGACGGCGGCGCCCGCCCTGCCCGCCACAGCCGCGGTGTCGTCGGTCGAACGGGAGTCGATCACGACGATCTCGTCCACCAGGGCGTGCAGTTCTCGCCTGATCATCCCGACGATCTCGCCGACGGTCTCGCGTTCGTCGCGGGCGGGGAGGACGACGCTGATGGTGGTGCCGCCCTTGCGTTCCAGGAGGGCGTCGAGCGGCCAGTCGGCGACCGAGGACGTACGGCTCCGCAGCCACGCCTCTACCTCAGGCAGCACAAGCCCCTCCCCCGTCATTGTCACCGGTCATCAGCTTAGAGTCCCTGGGCGGGACGGCCAGACGACGGGTACGCGATCCCCGCTCAGCAAAGGATTCCCACGTCGGCAACAGAGCGCGCACGTCAAGGGCCCGCGCGGCAAAGGACCCCATGCCACGCGGCCCCGCCTCGCAACGGACCCGGTATGGCGGGCAAACGGCCCCGCCCGGCAAGGGACTCCAGGTGACGAGCGGGCCCCGCCCGGAGAAGGACCCCGCATGGCGAAGGGCGCTGCATGGCGAAGGGCGCTGCAATGGCGTCCGGTAGGGCGGCTCAGCGCGAGGTCCGAAAACCGCCAACCGTTTGCGCGCCTCCGGTGTTCTACCGAGATGTGGGCCAGTGCTCCGGCGTCTACGCCGGAGGGTGAAGGCCCACGCGAGAAGGCGCTCTGGCGCCTGAGCGTGCTCTAAACAGGTCGGGTTTGCTGCTCGATGTACTGGCGCAGGACCGAGATGGGTGCGCCGCCCACCGATCCGGCGAAGTAGGACCCGGACCAGAAGTGCCCGCCCCACAGATGCTCGCGCACGTGTGCGTCGTATTCCTGGCGCAGGTAGCGGGCCGAGACGCCCTTGAGGGAGTTGACCAGCTTGGACAGGGCGACTTTCGGCGGGTAGTGGACGAGCAGGTGGACGTGGTCGTGCTCGCCGTTGAACTCGCGTAGCTCGACCTCGAAGTCGGCGCACACCTCTCGCATGATTTCCTCGCAGCGCACCAGCATCGCGTCGGTGAACGCTCCACGACGGTACTTGGTGACGAAAACCAAATGCGCATGAAGGTGGTAAACGACGTGGCGTCCCATGCGCACATCGGGATTGGTATTCCATCGCGGTGACATAAACCAAACGATACAATCGCGATGTGGAGACGGTGAAGCGGGTGCGTGCGCACGTCGCGCGCCTGGACCTGGACAAGCGGCAGTCCGCCGCCTTGGACGCCCAGGCGCACACCGCGCGCGCCCTGTGGAACCTGCTCCACGAGTACACGACCTTCCGTCCGGACCGGCTCGCCTCACTCAAGCAGTGCGATGAGGCGATCCGGACCGCACGCCGCGAGATCGACTGGCTGGGCGGCCTGCCCGCCCAAGCCGCCCAGGCGGTACTGAAGACCTACCGGCAGGCGTGGGCAAACTTCTTCAACCCCGATCACCCCGCCGAGCGGCCTGCCTTCAAGGCCCGGTTCCGGTCCCGGATGGCGATCGATGTCCCCCAGGCGCGGGACCTGAACATCATCCGGATCAACCGGCGGTGGGGCTCGGTGAACCTGCCCAAGGTCGGCCGGGTGAGGTTCCGGTGGACCAAAAACCTGCCCGGCGTGACCAAGGGTGGCCCGCAAGGGCGGATCACTGGGGCGCGACTGGTCAAGGACGCGCTGGGCTGGCACATCGTCTTCCGTGCCGAACTGCCCGCCCCCGCCCCCGCCCCCGCCCCGCACGCCGGGCCGGAGATCGGTATTGACCGGGGCATCGCGGTCCCCCTCGCGCTTTCCACCGGTGAGCACCTCAAGCATGACCAGTGGCTCACCGACAGCGAAGCGGCCCGGCTCCTGCGGCTGGAACGTAAGTCTGCCCGCCAGCGCGCCACCCGCAAGAGGGGCACCCCGCCCTCCAACCGGGAGAAGCGCACCTACGACCAGATCGCGAAACTCCGCGCGACAGCCAAGCGCCGAGCCCTCGACTGGCAGCACCAGACCACCACCGATCTCGCGCGACGATTCAGCGTGATCGTGGTGGAGGACCTGAACATCGGCAACATGATGGCATCGGCGTCCGGGACGATCGAGGAACCGGGCAAGAACGTCGCCCAGAAGCGGGGCCTGAACCGGGCCATCGCCGGGGAAGCCTGGGGCCGCACGGTGGACTTCCTCACCTACAAGAGCGCCGACCGGTGCGGCCAAGTCGAGAAGGTCGCACCGCACGGCACCTCCCAGGAATGCCACCGCTGTCACACCACCATCCCCGGCTCACGCGAAACACAGTCACGGTTCGCGTGCAAGAACCCGGCGTGCGGCTGGATCGGCAACGCCGATACCAACGCCGCCAGAAACCAGCTCCACCGGTACAACTCTGCCGCCGGACGGGCGGTCACAGGACGTGGAGACTCGCCGGTAGGCGGGTCCGTGAAGCGTCAAGCATCCTGTCCCATAGTTTCGCCCGCATCCGCGCCGCGAGCTGCTGCGTAAGCAGCACAGGAATCTCCGTCATTCATGGCGGAGAGCACGTCAAAGAGCAGAGCCACCACGCGGTCGGAGGGGCGATCGGCGCCAACCCGCTGCTGATCGTCAGGCCGTGCCACCGGGTGATCGGCGCGAACGGGTCGCTGACCGGATACGCGGGCGGCGTGGAACGCAAGCGGTACCTGCTGACCCATGAAAGCGCCCTGCAGCCGCTGTTCGCCTGAGCCCGGCCAGCCCCTGAGCCCAGTGAACACAGCCCTCAGCCCGGCGAAACAGCCCCGGTCAGGCACGGCGTCAGCACGGTACGGCGCGGCCCGCGGCACACTCTCGGTCTGGTCTTCCACGACGCCGCCTGAGCCATGCGCGCGCACACCACGTCGATGAGGACACCGAGCCCAGCCCCGGGGGCGCCCGCCCACATTGTCGAGGACGGCGGGCGGCACAAGAGGGCAAGAGGGACGGCGGGCCGTACAAGAAGAAGGCGCGTCAGCCCAGGGTCGCGTGCCGTTCGAGGAAGGTGTAGACGTCGGCCTCGTCCACGCCGGGGAACGACCCGGGCGGAAGCGCGGCCAGCACGTGGGAGTTGGCGCGCGCCGACGGCCACGCGTAACCCTCCCAGCGCTGTGCCAGCTCGGTGGGCGGGCGGCGGCAGCAGTCGCCGTTCGGGCAGTTCGAGCGTGTCCTGTTGGTGGTCTCGCGCCCGCGGAACCACCGCGATTCCCGGTACGGCACGCCCAGCGTGATCGCGAAGTCGCGCTCGCGGGACGGGTCGACGTGCGCCACGCAGAAGTAGGTGCCGGTCGGCGAGTCGGAGTACTGGTAGAAGACGGAGAACCGGTCGGGTGACTGGAAGACCTGCCGGCCCGACCACTGCAGGCACATGCGCTGTCCCTCGATGGCGCCCTGCTCGTCGGCGGGGAAGACGATGCCGTCGTTCTCGTAGGCCTTGTAGATGGTGCCGCCCGCGTCGTTGCGGACGAAGTGGCAGACCAGGTCGAGGTGGTGGGTGGCCAGGTTGGTGAAGCGGTGGGCGGCCATCTCGTAGGAGACGGCGAAGACGTCGCGCAGGTCCTCCACCGACAGGGCGCGGTCGTGCTTGGCCTCCTGGAGGAACTGGGTGGCGGTGCGCTCGGGCACGAGGACGGCGGCGGCGAAGTAGTTGGCCTCGGTGCGCTGCAGCAGGAAGTCGGCGAAGTCGCGCGGCTTGCCGTGGCCGAGGGCGAGGTGGCCGAGGGTCTGCAGCAGGATCGTGCGGGGGGTGTGCATGCCGAGCTGCTCGTGTTTGACGTAGATGCGGCGGTTGCGCAGGTCGGTGATGGAGCGCACGGAGCGCGGCAGGTCCTGCACGGTGTGGACGGTGTAGCCGAAGTGGGTCACCAGCGCCTGGACGGTGCTCTGGGACAGGGCGCCGGAGCGGTAGCCGACGGCGGCCAGCGCCTCGGCGGCGGCCTTCTCGATGTCGGGGAAGTAGTTGCCCTGTTCGCGCTGCCTGCGGCGGAGTTCGGCGTTGGCGGCCCTGGCCTCCTCGGGGGTGGCGGTGCCGCGGGCCTGCCTGGCGCGCAGCTCGCCGTACAGGCCGAGGATGTGTTCGAGGACGTCGTTGGGCACGCGGGCGGAGACCTTCAGCCGCGGCAGGCCGAGCCCCGCGTAGAGCGGGTCGCGCTGGGCTTCTTCGAGCGCGATCTCGAGCTGGGCGCGGCGGTTGGGCGGCTGGCGGCGCAGCAGTTCCTCGATCGGCACGTTGAGCGCGGTGGCCAGTGACTTCAGCAGTGACAGCTTGGGCTCGCGCTTGCCGTTCTCCAGCAGGGAGAGCTGGCTGGGCGCCCTGCTGACGCGCTCGCCCAGGTCGGACAGGGTGAGTCCGCGTTGTTTGCGCAGGTGACGCAGCCTCTGGCCGAAGGCGATGAGATCGAGCTCCTGCGTCAAAGAAAGCGGTTCTTCGCTGAGCAAGGGGGCCATGTGCGCATCATAGGCGGAAGAATCATGTTTTTTCTATAGCCGGGCCTCGCCACGCCCAAGATCCGCGACACGGCGGCGCATACGGCCATTGGTCTAGTCCATAGAGAAAAGTCGCGATTTCTTCTGCATCGAATACCGGCCAGTATCCCCAGAAACGGAAATTTCAGCATTCTTCTCCTCCCCTGCCCCTACTAGGACAGCTCCACCCGGGCAGACACTCAAGTGCAAGCACCCCAGGGGACGACAAAGGAGTGAAAAATGAACGATCGCCTCAAGGGAGCGGCTGAGCAGCTGCGGCACACCTGGAAGAACGACCCCCGCTGGAAGGGCACCGAACGCACCTACACCGCCGAAGACGTCGTCAGGCTGCGCGGCAGCGTGCAGGAGGAGCACACGCTGGCCAGGCTCGGCGCCGAGCGGCTGTGGGACCTGCTGCACACCGAGGACTACGTGCACGCGCTCGGCGCGCTGACCGGTAACCAGGCCGTGCAGCAGGTGAAGGCCGGTTTGAAGGCGATCTACCTGTCCGGCTGGCAGGTGGCGGCGGACGCGAACCTCGGCGGGCAGACCTACCCCGACCAGTCGCTGTACCCGGCCAACTCGGTGCCCGCCGTCGTGCGCCGCATCAACAACGCCCTGCTGCGCGCCGACCAGATCACCTGGTCGGAGGGGTCGGACGAGACCCACTGGCTCGCTCCGATCGTGGCCGACGCCGAGGCCGGCTTCGGTGGCGTGCTGAACGCCTTCGAGCTGATGAAGGGCATGATCGCGGCAGGCGCCGCGGGCGTGCACTGGGAGGACCAGCTCGCCTCGGAGAAGAAGTGCGGCCACCTCGGCGGCAAGGTGCTGATCCCGACCGGCCAGCACATCAAGACCCTCAACGCCGCCCGCCTGGCCGCCGACGTGGCAGGAGTCCCCTCACTGATCATCGCGCGGACCGACGCACAGGCCGCGACGCTCCTGACCAGTGACGTGGACCCCCGCGACCAGCGCTTCGTCACCGGTGACCGTACCGCCGAGGGCTTCTACCGGGTCCGCAACGGGGTCGAGGCCTGCATCGACCGCGGCCTGTCCTACGCTCCCTACGCCGACCTGCTGTGGATGGAGACCTCCACGCCGGACCTCGACGTGGCCCGCGAGTTCGCCGAGGCGATCAAGGCGAAGTACCCGGACCAGATGCTCGCCTACAACTGCTCGCCTTCCTTCAACTGGAAGCAGCACCTGGACGACTCCACGATCGCCAAGTTCCAGCGCGAGCTCGGGCACATGGGCTACAAGTTCCAGTTCATCACGCTGGCGGGCTTCCACTCGCTGAACTACTCGATGTTCAACCTGGCCCACGGCTACGCCGCCGACGGCATGACCGCCTACGTCGAGCTGCAGGAGGCCGAGTTCGCGGCCGAGCAGCGCGGCTACACCGCCACCAGGCACCAGCGCGAGGTCGGCACCGGCTACTTCGACCTGGTCAGCACGGCGATCGCGCCCGACTCCTCGACGACCGCCCTCAAGGGCTCCACCGAAGAGGAGCAGTTCCACTAAAGACTCGCCGTTTCCTCCTATGGGCATGGGAGGGTTCCCCGGCGACCGCCCCGGCCCCGCGCGCCCGCGGGACCGGGGCGTCTTCTTCTTCTGTACGGCACGCCGGGTCAAGGCCACCGTGGTCACCGCTGACCGCCCGTCCATCACGCCGCTCCAGCCGCGACGCCCCCGCCCCCGACGTCGCCCGTCAACCCGATGACGACCCCGTGGGCGTCTGGGACGCCGGGTCGGTGGGGGTGACGGACGCCGACGCCGTGGGATCGGGCGTCTCGCCCGGCCCCTCCTGCGGGATCGTGGTGACGCTGGAGGACGGCTGCGGGCAGTCGCGCGCCCGCTTCCTGCTCGCGGGGTTGACGCAGTCGCCCGGATCACCGTTGCCCGGCAGGTCGGGCGCCCTGCCGCGGCGCTCGGGCCAGGTCCGCTCCTCCAGCTTCGAGCGCGTCGGACGCAGCCGGGCGGGCTCGACCGTCCTGGTGTGGGTGACGACGACGGTCGGGGTGATCGACGGCCCGGCGCGGAACGGCTCGACGCTGGACCTCGTCGGCGTGGCGGCCGGATTGATCGTGGACGCGGCGGTGCCGTTCGGGACGACGACCGGAACGGGCTCGGGCAGCCCCGTGCCGCCGGCCCGCACCCCCGCTCCCCCGCCGGCCGCGGCGACCGTCAGCGCCGCGATCGACACCGTCGCCAGCGCTGCGAAGCTGGCGTGCGACAACTGCGCGCCCGCCCTGGCGCGGCGGCGGCGCGCGGCGGGCCTCGGCGCCTCGGTCTCGGCGCCGTCGCGCGGCGGGTCCGTCAGACGCACCCTGCCCCCGCCCGGCGGGTACGGCACCGGCGTCCAGATCTCCGACAGCACCCCGGCGACCGCCTCGCGCAGGTCCCACGGATCGCCCACGCCGCCCGCGGCCAGCAGGGCCCGCAGCAGCTCGGCCGAGGAGGGACGGCCGGCCGGGTCCTTGGCCAGCGCCGCCTCCACCGCGGGCCGCAGCAGCGCGGGCACGCCGTCGACGCGCGGGGGTTCCAGCATGATGCGCCTGGTCAGCACGTCGGCCTCGCCGGCGCCGAACGGGTGGTGCCCGGTGGCGGCGAAAGCGATCAGGCACCCCCAGGCGAACACGTCGGAGACGGGCAGCGCGGGCCCGCCGGTCAGCCGCTCGGGCGCCACCCAGCCGGGGCTGCCCATCACCTGCCCCGCCTGGGTGTGGGCGGCGGCGGTGTCGATGTCGCGGGCGATGCCGAAGTCGATGACGCGCGGCCCGTCCGGCGACAGCAGCACGTTGCCGGGTTTGAGGTCGCGGTGGACCAGCCCCGCGTCGTGGACGGCGACCAGCGCGGCGGCCACGCCGAGCGCCACGCCGTAGGCCAGGTCGGGCGTCAGCGGGCCGCGCGCGACCACGACCTGCGACAGCGCGGGACCCTTGATGTACTCGCAGACCAGGTAGGGGCGGTCCCGGTCGGTGCCGTCCTCGATCACGGCCGCCGTGCAGAACGGCACCACCCTGCGCGAGAGCCGTACCTCCTCGGCGAACCTGGCGCGCAGCGTGGCGTCGCGCAGGTGGACGGCGTGCGGGGTCTTCAGCGCCACGAGCCCGCCGCGCGGCTGCTCGGCCAGGTAGACCACGCCCATCCCGCCGGTGCCCAGGCGGCCGAGCAGCAGGTACCTGCCGATGATCACCGGGTCGCCCACCGTCAGCGGTCGCACGCCTGGTGGCATTCCGCTCGAACCACGTGCCATCCGGGTCGCCTCTCGCTCTGGGACACGGCCACAGCACACTGTGACCGGAGCGGGTGAGGCATTTCTCCGGGACTGTCACAAGGGGTATCGAAGGTAAGGCGAATCTTCCGCAGGAGTGAGAAAGAAGTGAGGTACCTGGGGTTTCAGGTGAAGAAGGGGCTCACCCGTCGAGGGCGGCGCTCTCCTCGACCTCGACCTGACGGTTCCAGTCCTTCTTCACCGCGCGCCAGCCCTCGTCGTCGACGCCGAGCCGCCAGTAGCCGGAGATCGACAGCTGGTCGAGCGGGATCTGCTTGTCCACGCGCAGGAAGCCGCGCAGCTCCTTGACGAAGGCGGCCTCCCCGTGGACGAACGCGTGCACCCTGCCCTCGGGGAAGTCGAGGCCGCGCACCGCCTCGACGAGCTTGCCGCCGCGCGGGGCGCCCTCGCGGTGCACGTACACCACGGGCACGTCGAGCTTCTGCTCCTCCTCGGGGCCTTCGACCTCGATGAAGACGTGCGTCTTGGCGCCCGGCGCCAGCGCCTCGACGGAGGCGGCGATCGCGGGAAGAGCGCTCTCGTCACCGACGAGCAGATGCCAGTCGGCCTCCGGGCTCGGCGCGTAGCCGCCGCCGGGGCCGAGCAGGTGGATGACGTCGCCGGGCCGCGCGGCCGCGGCCCACGGGCCGGCCAGCCCCTCGTCGCCGTGGACGACGAAGTCGAGCGTCAGCTCCCTGGCCGCCGCGTCCCAGGCCCGCACGGTGTAGGTGCGCAGCTTCGGCCACTGCTCGCGCGGCAGGCTCTCCCGGCAGCTCGCCACGGTGAACGGCGTCGGGTACTGCACGCCCTCACAGGGGAAGACCAGCTTCACGTAGTGGTCGGTCAGCCCTTCCGTGGCGAAGTCGCGCAGCCCCTCGCCGCCGACCACCACCCGCACCATGTGCGGGGTGATCCGCTCGGTCCTCAGCACGACGCCCCGATGCTCCGACATGAAACCCTCCAGATGTAGTTAGGCGAACCTAACCTACAGCTGGAACGTCAGGCCGCGAGAGAAGATTCCTCACCCGAGGCGCGTACGGCGGCCAGGAAGCGAGCCATGTGCCGGTAGACCAGCCTGGCCTCGGGCAGCACGTCGGCCAGGATGGCGAAGACATGCGGCATGCGCGGCCAGTCCTCGTAGGTCACCGGCACGCCCGCCGCCCGGGCCCGCAACGCCACCCTGCGGCCCTCGTCGCGCAGCACCTCCGTGGAGCCGGTGACGATCATCAACGGCGGCAGGCCCGTGTAGTCGCCGAAGACCGGCGAGACGAGCGGGTCGCGCGGATCGAGACCCGACGTCCACCGCTTGGCCAGCCATTCGACCCGCCCGACCGGCAGCATCGGGTCCTGCCAGCGGTTGGCCGTGCGTGGGGTGTCGCTCAGGTCCGTCCACGGCGACAGGCAGATCGCCGCGGCCGGCAGCGGCAGCTCCCGGTCGCGCAGCGCCAGCAGCGTGGCCAGCGTGAGGTGGCCGCCCGCGGAATCGCCCGCGAACAGGATGTCGGCCGGGTCGTGGCCGCGCTCGATGAGCTCGCCGTAGGCGTCGAGCGCGTCCTGCAACGACTCGGCCAGGGAGTGGACGGGGCCCTGCCGGTAGTCGAGGGCGAAGACGGGACGGCGGGCCACCACCGACAGCCGCCACGTGATCGGCCGATGGGTGGCGGGCGAGCAGCTGAAGTAGCCGCCGCCGTGGAAGTACAACAGCGCCTTGCGCTCGTCGAGGCCCTGCCCCGCCCGCACCCACTCCCCCGCCCGGTGCGGGACGATTCCGACGTGGCTCGGCGGTCGCATCGGGACGAGCCTGGTCAGCTCGCCGAGACGGGAGCAGGCCGTGATGGCCAGGGGGTGGCGCAGGAACAGGCTGGAGGCGGGCTTCAGGGTGCCGCGCAGCAGGCCGTTGAGCGCGCGGGACTGCCAGCTGAACGGATAGTCGGGGACGACGTCCAGGTCGATCTCGTGCCGCACACTTAGGTAATTCCCTCCAGAGCATCGTTCTACCGTCTTTATCGCCTTGCTGACCGATGATCCCTGAGCGGATAATTACCGCTCCGAACACCCGTGCCGCCCCTCGGTCACGGGCTGTCGCCATGCCATCACTCAGCGGAGGTGACGCATTCCTCTCTATCTCCGGCTCGTCCGGCTCGGCTTCCGCAAACACGCCACCTACGTGTGGGCCGCGATCGCGGGCGCTTTCACCAACAGCGTCTTCGGCATCCTGCGCGCCTACGTCCTGATCGCGCTCTGGCAGGCCAGACCGGGCCTGGCCGGCTACGACGTGATCGACGCCGTCACGTTCTGCTTCATCACCCAGGCCTTCATCGGCCCGATGCAGCTGTTCGGCGGCGGCCTGACCATTCCCGAACGCATCCGCACCGGCGACATCGCCCTCGACCTCGTCCGCCCCGCCTCCCTGCAGGCCTGGGCCCTGTCGGAGGACCTCGGCAGGGCCGGCTACCTCTTCCTCGTCCGCGGCATCCCGCCCACGATCATCGGCGCGCTGCTGTTCGGCATCGTCGTGCCGTCCGGCGCCGGGCAGTGGGCGGCCTTCGCCGTCAGCTTCGCCCTCGGCGTGCTGGTCAGCTTCGCCTGGCGCTACCTGGTGGCGCTGTCGGTGTGCTGGCTCACCGACGACCGCGGCGTCGTCACCGTGTCGCTGGTCCTCACCACGTTCTTCAGCGGCATGATGCTGCCCCTGACGATCTTCCCCGGCTGGCTCGGCGACCTGGCCGCCGCGCTGCCCTGGGCAGCGATGGTGCAGGTGCCCGCCGACGTCTACCTCGGCACGACAGACGTCCTCGACGCCGTGCTCTTCCAGGCCCTCTGGGCCGCCGCGCTGCTCGCTCTCGGCGCGGCCGGCACCCGGGCGATCAGGCACAAGGTGGTGATCCAGGGTGGTTAGGACCTACGCCATGCTGGCGTGGACCTGGACCCGCGCCGCGGCCGCCTACCCCGTCTCCTTCGCGCTCATGGTCGCCTTCGGCTTCCTGATGGCGGCCGTGGACGTCGCGGTGATCCTGGTCGTCTTCGCCAACACCACCGCGCTGGCCGGCTTCACCCGCGACGAGGTCCTCTTCCTGTACGGCGCGGCCAACACCGCCTTCTCCCTGGTCGACATGTGCGTCGGCAACCTCGACAAGATCAGCCAGCACATCAAGGCGGGCACGTTCGACACGATGCTCGTCCGACCGGCCTCGGCCTGGGTGCAGGCCGCCGTCGACAGGTTCACCCCCACCAGGATCGGCCGCGTGCTGCAGGCCGTCGTGGTCCTGGCCGTGGCCCTGACCGGCATCGACGTGCCGTGGGAGCGCGCCTGGATGATCCCCGTGATGATCGCCACCGCGATCGTCATCTTCGCCTCACTGTGGACCCTGGCCGGGGCCGTGCAGTTCGTGCTCACCGACGCCCCCGAGGTGGTCAACGCCTTCACCTACGGAGGCGGCCAGCTCACCCAGTACCCCTTCAGCGTCTACGGGCGCGACCTGGTGCGCGGCGTGACCTACGTGCTGCCGCTCGCCTTCATCAACTGGCAGCCGGGCCTGTACGTCCTGGGCAAGGACGACCCCTTCGGGACGCCGGGGTTCCTGCGCTTCCTCGGGCCCGTCGCGGCCCTGCTTCTGGCCCTGCTGGCCGCCTTCGCCTGGCGTCAGGGCATTCGCCGCTACCGATCGACGGGGAGTTAGCAATGATCGAACTGGAGCGCGCGGGGCGCTCGTTCAAGGTCAAGCGGACGGTCGTGCACGCCGTACAGGAGCTGTCCTTCAGGGTGGCGCCTGGAGAGTTCGTCGGCTACCTCGGCCCGAACGGCGCGGGCAAGTCGACCACGATCAAGATGCTGTGCGGGATCCTCACCCCGACCTCGGGCAGGGTCCGCGTCGCGGGCCTCGATCCGTCGCGGAAGAGGACGACGCTGGCCAGGCGGATCGGCGTGGTGTTCGGGCAGCGGACGACGCTGTGGTGGGACCTGCCGCTCAGGGACAGCTTCGACCTGATCCGGCTCCTTTACAAAGTAGATCGCAAGGTGTTCGCCGAGCGGCTCGACGAGCTGGTCGAGACCCTCGACCTGGCCGCGTTCATGCGCACGCCGGTGCGCCAGCTCAGTCTCGGCCAGCGCATGCGCGGCGACCTGACCGCCGCGCTGCTGCACGCGCCGGACGTGCTGGTGCTGGACGAGCCCACGATCGGGCTCGACGTGGTCAGCAAGAACAGCATCCGCGCGTTCCTGCGGCGGGTGAACGCCGAGCGCGGCACCACGGTCCTGCTGACCACGCACGACCTCGGCGACATCGAGCGCCTGTGCCGCAGAGTGATGCTGATCGACCACGGCAGGCTGACCTTCGACGGCTCACTCGACGACCTGATGGCCACCGCTCCCGACGAGAGCCTCGAGGAGGTCGTGACCAGGCTCTACACCCACTCAGGACGCTCGTATTGACGTCAAGCGGCGAGGTCTTGATCATTCTTGGCGATGACCTGGTAGAGCTCGCGGGCGGCGGCTCGCAATGCGTCGACCATCAACTCCGCGCTTGACCAGGTCCGCCACCGTGGCCGCCGACGCCTCGGGCACGCTGCTGCCGGCGCGAGCGTCCCTGGCGATGTCATCGGCGGGCGGCGAAGAACGTGCGGATGTCGTCGGCGAGGAGTTGCGGTTGCTCCTGCGCGGCATGGTGCCCGCCTTTGCCGTACTCGTTCCAGTGCGCGACGGCGCTGTGGTCGCGTTCGGCGAGCGGGCGGATGGAGGGGAAGAAGTCGTCGGCGAAGTGCGCCAGGCCCAAGGGGAAGGATGACGGCTCGGTCGGCGGCCGGTTTCCGTGATAGCCGATCAGAGCGGAACTGCCGGCGGTGTCGGTCAGCCAGTAGATCGTGGCGTTGGTGAGGATGTAGTCGTCGCTCACCGAGTCGCTGAAGAGCTGCAGGTTCCAGGCGAGCTGACCGGCCGGGGAGTCGGCGAGCGCGTGCGCGAGGGTCTGCGGCTGGGTGGACTGGAGGCTGAGGTAGGCGCTCCTGTCGGTCATGAAGCGTTCCAGCGCGGCCAGTTTCGCCAGGTCTTCCGGCTGCAGCAGGGCGCGCTCGGCTGGATCGCCGGAGGGCAGGGAGAAGATCTGGGTGACGTGCACCCCAACGATGCGGTGCGGATCCAGGCGTCCGAGCTCGATGGAGATCAGAGAGCCGACGTCGTTGCCGTGCACGCCGTAACGCTCGTAGCCCAGCCGGCGCATCAGCTCCGCCCACGCCGCGGCGACCCTGCGGCGGTTCCAGCCCGGCTCTCGCGGCACGGCGGAGAACCCGAAGCCGGGCACCGAGGGGATGACGAGGTGGAAGGCGTCGCTCAGTCGCTCGATCAGCGGCAGATACTCCACGACCGACATGGGCCAGCCGTGCGTAAGGATGAGCGGCAAGGCGTCCGGCCGGGTCGAACGGATGTGCAGGAAGTGCACGTCGATTCCGTCGAGCTCGGTCGTGAACTGGGGATGAGCGTTGATCCGCCGTTCCCAGGCGCGCCAGTCGTAGCCGTCGCGCCAATACTGCACCAGTTGCTGGACGCGGTCGACGGGCACGCCGAGCCCGCGGCCGGCCAGCGGGTGGGTGAAGCGGGTCCTGGCCAGCCGGGCGGTCAGGTCGTCCAGGCTCTCCTGCGGAATACTCACTCGGTATGGCCGCATCATGACCGGGCCGCCTCGTCCAGCACCCGGGCCAGCTTCGCCGGCTCGGTGATCATCGGCCAGTGTCCGGCCGCCAACCTGATCAGGCCGAGGTCCGGCAGGCGCGGCGGGCCGCCCGGGTCACCCGCGCAGGCGATGTAGGCGCGGGGCAGCCTCTGCACCGCAATGAGGTCGGCCGGTGCCGGATCCTGGTAGGTGCCGATGGGCTGGCCGACGCCACGCGCCCGCAGCCAGGCACGGTCCTCAGAGGTGAGGCCGTGCTCGCCGAAACCGGCGTCGATGATCTCGTCGCTCATCACGGGGATCCGCCCGTCCTGCACGGTCTGCATGATCGCCTCGACGACGGGCGCGGGAGTGATGTCGAACAGGCTCTTGCCCGGCTCGGGCAGGAGCGCGGCGAGGTAGACCACGCGGGCGATCCGTTCAGGAATCGTGTTGGCGGCGATCGTGGCCGGGGCTCCGCCGTAGGAGTGCGCCACGAGCACCACCTCGGTCAGTCCGGCGTACTCGATCGCGTTCGTGATGTCGCGGGCGTGCGTGGTGAGCGTCGTGGCCGGCGAGCCCAGATGCGCGCGATCACCGAAACCGGTGAGCGTCAGCGGATGCACCTGGTGGCCGTAGGCGGTGAGCAACGGCGTGACCCGCTCCCATGCCCACGCGCCAAGGAACGAACCGCCGACAAGAACGATGGTCGACACCAGCCGACTCCTTTCGTCGATCTCCTGCGGCGCAAGGCTAGGAAGGATTGTGGACGTTTTCTGCCCTCATTAGAATCGTGATCGTGTCCCGTCCGGCGACCCGTGTCCTGGCACTGCTGGAGATCCTCCAAGACCGCGGCCTGGTGCCCGCCGGCGAACTGACCCGGCGGCTGGGCGTCGACGCCCGCGCCGTCCGCCGGTACGTCACCGCCCTGCGCGACATGGACATCCCCGTCGAGTCGGTCCGGGGACGTCACGGCGGCTACCGGCTCGCCCGCGGCGTACGCCTGCCGCCCCTGATGCTCGCCGATGACGAAGCGGTCGCCGTCGCGGTCGCGTTGGCCACCGGCAAGGATCAGCGGGCGGGCGAGCCCGGCCCGGCCGACCGGGCGCTGGTCAAGCTCAACCGTGTCCTGCCCGCACCGCTGCGCCGGCGCGTCAGCGCGCTGATCAGCGCCACCTCCGCGACGGCAGGTCCGCTGACCCCCGAACCGCACCTGATCCTGGCGCTGGCCGCAGCCGTCCATGCGCGCCACACCGTACGGATCCAGCACACCCGCGGCGCACGCGAGGTGGACCCGTACGGGCTCGTCGTGCATGCACGCCGCTGGTACCTCGTCGGACACGACCACCTGCGCGACGCCGTCCGCATGTACCGCCTGGACAGGATCAGTGGCGCCGCCGAACTGCCCGGCCGGTTCACCCCGCCTGAGGGATTCGACCCTGTGACCCACGTCCTGCACACGTTGACGCTCGGCGCCTGGACCCACCGCACTGAGGTGTGGCTCGACACCGACCTGCAGACCGCCCGCGACCACCTGCCGGTCACCTTCGGCGACCTGCGTCCCTGTCCCGACGGCGGCGTGCTTCTGGTCTGCGGAGCAGAAGACCTGCCGGCCATGGCGCGCATCCTTACCGGCCTGCCTTGGCCTTTCACCATCAGAAACCCACCTGCCCTGGCCACGGCGCTCGCCGAGCACGTCGCCACTCTCACCCAAGCCGTCGCCCGCTCCCAGCCCGCACCATAGCTGCCGGCGCCTCTCGCTCAGCACTTCCTGCTCGGGCGGCGGGGGCCTGATGGCAGCAGACGAGCCACTCAGGTCGTGGGCCGCGAAAGCCGCGCCGGACCGGTGCTGAGTGCCCACTCGGGGTGCCGGGCGAGCAGGATGCCGAGGGTGGCGTACCCGATGAGCAGGTGGGTGGCCCCGACCCAGCGGCCGGCCTCCTCGCTGGCCACGGCGAACAGCGGGACCGTCACCGGGGCCCAGCTCTCGGCGACCAGGGGCCACCAGCGCAGCAGGCCGCGCCAGCGGCCGGCCACGGCGAGCTTCACGCCGATCACGAACATGCCGAGCATGGACAGCGGCCAGAAGACGTCCAGGACGGCCAGCCACGTGTCGTCCTGGACCGTTTCGGGCAGCACGCCGTGCAGCAGCGACCAGGCGCTCGCCAGCCCGAGCAGCACGGCCTCGACCTTGAGCATGATCCGGGAGGCCCGGGTGACGCCCGTGGCCATGGTGCGGTACTGGACGGTCAGCAGGGCGAACACGCCGAGCTGGAACGCCAGACCGGTCAGATCTCCGACACGCCCCTCGAAGCCGTCGTTGACGGTGCCGTACAGGTAGATGCTCGTCGCCCACGCGACGGTCCCCGCGGTGAGCGCGAGGCCGAGGCGGCGGACGGTGGCCAGGGCGATGGGAGGCTCCGCGCGGGCGGGCTGGTCGGCCGGCACGTCGGTGCGGGCTCTGGCCGGGGTGGTGCTGAGGTGCGCGTCCACGGTGCCGGCCGTCGTCGCGCTGGCGATCGCCGCCGCGACGGTGGCGCTGGACGTCCGCAGCGCCGCAGTGGCGGTTCCGGCGGCCTCCGAGCTCGAGGCAGGGTGGTCGTCCGCGCTGTCCGGGCTGGCCCTGCTCGTGCCGGGGATACTGCTGCTGCGCCGGCTGCCCCGCCATCCCGTGGCCTGGGTGCTGGCCGGGTTCGGGCTGCTCTGGCTGGTGGACGGGCTCGCCACGAGCTGGGCGATCTACGCCGTCTACGTGTCCCCCGGAGCGCCGGGGGCCGCCGCCGCGTACTGGTTCTACGCCCGCTTCGGGGCGACGTTGCTGCTCGGGCTGCCCGCGCTGATCCTGCTCTTCCCGGACGGGCGGCTGCCCGCGGCGCGGGTCTGGCGGTGGCTGTCGGTCGTCAGCCTCGGCCTGACCGCGTTGCTGCCGGCGCTGCTGGTCGTGGCGCCGGTGGCCGTGCTCGCGCGCTTTCACGGGATCTCACCGCCGCCGGAGATCATGCGGCTCGGACTCGACCCCTTCTCCGTCGAGCTGCCCTATCCGGTGTGGGAGGCGGTACTGCGGGTCGCGTACGCGTCCGTGCTGGTGAGCCTGGTGGTGCCGTTCCTGGTGATGGTCCGTCGCCACCGGGCGGCCGGTTCCGAACGGCGGGCGCAGATCCGGTGGCTGATGTGGGCGGCGCTGGTCGACATGATCGTGCTGCTGATGCCGCTCACCCTGCCGCCGCGGATCCCCGCCGTGCTGCTCGGGCTGGCCATCGGGCTCACCTCCGCCGCCGTGGTCGTGGCGGTGACCAAGTACCGGCTGTACGACATCGACGGGCTGCTGTCGGCCACGGTCACGTACGGCGTGCTCGCCGCGCTGGTCGTGCTGGTCGACGTGGCGGTGTTCACGCTGGCCGGCAGCGTCCTGGGCGAGCGGGACTCCGCGCTGGCCGCGGTCGCCATCGTGGCGGTGCTCTACGCTCCGTTGCGGGCGCGGCTGTGGCGCGTGGTGCGGCTGCTGGTGCGCGGCAGGCGCGACGATCCGTACGCCGCGGTCTCGACGCTGGCCGAGCGGCTGGAGCTGGCCACCGACCCGGACAAGCAGCTGCTCGCGGTGGCCACGACGCTGGTCGAGTCGTTCCGGCTGTCCTACCTGCGGGTGGAGATCGAGCGGCCGGGCGGCGAGCGGTCCGTGGTGGAGCACGGCTCGCCGCGTGGGCCTTCCGTGTCGCTGCCCGTCGCCTACCGTGACGAGGTGGTGGGACGGCTGGTGCTGTGCCGTACCGACCTGACCGACCGTGACCAGCGCCTGCTCGGCGACCTCGTCCGGCAGGCCGCCGCGGCCGCGCGGGCTGTCGAGCTCAGCACCGACCTGCAGCGCATCCGCGCCCGGCTGGTGCTGGCCCGCGAGGAGGAACGCCGCAGGCTGCGCCGAGACCTGCACGACGGGCTCGGCCCCAGCCTGGGCGCGGTGGCGCTGCGCATCCAGGCGGCCAGAAACCTGGCGGGCGCCAGGCCGGACGAGGCCGACCGTATCCTGGCCCAGACAGCCGAGGAGGTCACCGGCGTGCTGGCCGACGTCCGCCGGCTGGTGCACGACCTGCGCCCACCGGCCCTGGACGAGCTGGGCGTGCTGCGGGCGATCGAGCAGCAGGCCGACAGGTTCCGCTCGCCCGCGCTCGACGTCGTGGTCACCGGCGACGAGGCGCTGGATATGCTGCCCGCGGCGGTCGAGGTGGCGGCCTATCGGATCGTGTCGGAGGCACTGGCCAACGTGGCCAGGCATTCCGGCGCGGCCCGCTGCGAGATCACGCTGGGCGTGCGGGAGGGAAGGCTCGAGGTGGCGGTACGCGACGACGGCACCGGCATCGCCCCGGACAGGGTCGCCGGGGTGGGCATGCTCTCGCTCCGCGAGCGCGCGGCCGAGCTGGGCGGCGACTGTCGGGTCGCCTGCCCGCCCGGTGGCGGCACCCTGGTCAGCGCGCGGCTCCCCATGGAGGTGGCGGTTGTCTGACGAGGTCATCCGGGTGCTGCTCGCCGACGACCACCCGGTCTACCGGGACGGCCTGGCGGTGCTGCTCGGCTCCCTGCCTGACATCGAGGTGGCCGGCACGGCGGCGAACGGTCTCGAGGCCGTCGAGCAGGCCGCCTACCTGCAGCCGGACGTGGTCGTGATGGACGTGCGGATGCCCGGGCTCGACGGCATCGAGGCCACCAGGCGCATCGCCGCCGACAGCCCGCACATCGGCGTGGTGGTGCTGACCATGTCGGAGGACGACGCCACGCTGTTCGCCGCGATGCGGGCGGGCGCGCGCGGCTACCTGCTGAAGGGCGCGAACCAGGCGGAGATCGTCCGCGCCATCACGGCGGTGGCGCACGGAGAGGCGATCTTCGGTCCGGCCGTCGCCCGCCGCGTCGCCGACTTCTTCGCCGGCAAGGCCGCGGCCGACTCCGTCTTCCCGCAGCTCACGCCGCGCGAGCGGGAGATACTCTCGCTGATCGCCGCCGGTCGGCCGAACGCGCACATCGCCTCGGCGCTGTTCCTGTCGCCGAAGACGGTGCGCAACAACGTCTCGAACATCTTCGCCAAGCTGCACGTGGCCGACCGCGCCGAGGCCATCGTGCGGGCCCGCGAAGCAGGACTCGGCCGCTCCGAGACGTCCAGGTAGCGTTCTCGGGCGCGTCAGGCCGGTCTCCGCAAGCCACTGATGGCGGGGCTCAGGGAGCAGACCGTTACTAAACAAGGTGGCGATTTCCGCCATTCGAAGCGCTCAGCCACGGCAAACGGGCCGTACGTCTGCGCAGCCCGTGAACGGTGGGACAAAATGGCCCGCATGACTACGACGCCCGAAAATCCTATTGAGACCGGATATTCGTCGCGATTCAACGACTACGACAGGATCGCCGAAGGGTACGCGGCCGAGAACGAGGCCAGCCTCCTGAACGCCTACTACGAGCGGCCCGCGATGCTGGAGCTCGCCGGGGACGTGACCGGCCGACGCATCCTCGACGCCGGCTGCGGCTCGGGTCCCCTGTTCTCCGCACTGCGCGATCGAGACGCCATCGTGACCGGCGTCGACGCGAGCGCCGGAATGCTGGAGCTGGCCCGACGGCGGCTGGGCGCCGATGCCGACCTGCGGGTCGCCGACCTGACCAGCCCACTGCCCTTCCCCGACGACGCGTTCGACGACGTCATCGCGTCCCTGGTGCTGCACTACCTGAAAGACTGGGGACCGACACTGGCCGAGCTGCGACGCGTGCTGAGACCTGGCGGCCGACTCCTCATCTCGGTCGAGCATCCTTTCGTGATCCCCCTCATGCGTCACATGGCCGGGGAAAAGCCCAACTATTTCGGAACCCGTAACCGGACCGACGAATGGACCATGGGTGGGCAGACCGCCCAGATGAGATTCTGGGACCGGCCGCTGCACGCGATGACCGAGGCCTTCACCGCGGCTGGCTTTCGCATCAGCGTCATCAGCGAACCGCCGTTTGTGCCGGAAGCCCGCGAACTGTTCCCCGAGGAGCTCCGCGAGATCGAGCTCACCCGCACGAGGTTCCTGTGCTTCCTGTTCTTCGTTCTTGAAGCCGACTAACCCTCCGGCGAGCGCCGCCGACCAAGCACCTCCCGCCCCAGGCCGACAGATCCCGTTGAAGACCCGAAGTCAGTCAGATGGCCGGTCAGGCCCTCGCGGTGCTCACCCACATCATCTCTGTCAGTAGTAGCCGCCCTGCTCGGCCTCGTCGTAGTCGTCTTCCTCGTCGTCCCGCTGGCCAGCCCAGCGGGACGGCATCAGCACCGGCAGGAACAGCGCCACGCCCAGCATCGCGTAGACGCCGGTGGTGAGCAGTGTCCTGCTTCCCGCGCCCGCCTCCAGCACGATCTGGTGCATGGAGGGCTCGTCGGGAACGAACGACAGCGCCCGGTTGACGTCGAGGGCGTAGACGACCGTCCAGGACAGCAGCACCAGCGAGGGCACGAACGTGGCCAGCGGCGAGACCCTGCCCGCCACCACCAGACCGACCACCAGGCCGATCAGCGCCATGGCGCCGAGCGCGATCCACAGCTTCGGCCCCGCGGCCGGGGCGGCCGTCCCGGGCGCGACCATGGACGCCTGCTGGACCGCCCAGCCGCCTCCGACCAGCAGGACGCCGACCACGATCACGCCGAGCAGCAAACCCGCGAAATGCCGCACTCACATCACCTCGGCCCCGACCATAGCGACAAACCAGATATTTGAGCCAGATATTGACCAGAGCCGTATGACATCGGCCGGGCCTCGAACAGGCGTTGCCGTGAGAACATGTCCTCACCCATGCGCGCCGACCTTCCCCTCCGGCTGACGCGGGCGGCGGCCTTCTCCGCCGTCTGCGTGCTGCTGGCTACCCTCGGCCACCGCGCCGCGGGCGGCACCGGCCCCGAGACCTGGGCGTTCGCGCTGGGCGGCGCCGCCGTCATGGCGGTGTCGCTGGCCCTGTCGGGCAGGGAGCGCTCGGCCCCCACCATCAACCTCACGCTCGTGGCCCTGCAGACGGGGTTGCACGAGCTGTTCGGCCTCGACGGCAGCGGCCCCGTCCTCACTCTGGCCCACGGCCACGCCCAGAACGCCGGGCTCGGGGAGAGCCTGGGCATGCTGCTGGCCCACCTGACGGCCACGCTCATCACCGGCTGGTGGCTGGCGCGCGGCGAGGCCGCGCTGTGGTCGCTGCTGCGCCGCCTCGGACATCACCTGCTCAGGCTGCTGCCGCCGCTGCCCGCCGTCGCCCCGCTACGGCAGGCGCCGGCGCGCGCGGCCCGCCGCCTCACCGGCCGCGGCGCGCTCCTTCGCCACATCGTCAGCAGGCGCGGTCCTCCGCTTCCCGCCTGCTGACGCTCTTTCCCCTTCTTCTTTCCAGTCAAGTGGAGTTTTCGCATGTCCAAGTTCCGTCGTACGGCGGGCGTGCTCGCCGCCGCCACCGCCCTGTCCCTCGGCCTGGCGATCCCCGCCTTCGCCCACGTCACCGTCAACCCCGGCACCGCCGAGCAGGGCGGCTTCACCAAGGTCGCCTTCCGCGTGCCGAACGAGCGTGACGACGCCTCGACGACCAGGATCGAGGTGGCCTTCCCCGTCGACCATCCGCTGGCCTTCGTCTCGGTCAAGCCGGTGCCCGGCTGGGAGGTCAAGGTCACCGAGGGCAAGCTGCCCAAGCCGGTCAAGACCGAGTACGGCGACCTGACCGAGGCGGTCACCAAGGTCGTCTGGTCGGGCGGCGAGATCAAGCCCGGGCAGTTCCAGGAGTTCGAGGTGTCGATGGGGCAGCTGCCGACCGACACCGACCGGCTGCTGTTCCCGACCACGCAGACCTATTCGGGCGGTGAGGTGGTGAAGTGGGCCGACGAGCCGAAGACGGACGGGACCGAGGCGGAGCGCCCCGCGCCGCTGCTGAAGCTCACGCCCGCGGCGGCCGACGGCGACCAGCACGGGACGGCCTCGGCCGCACCGTCGGCGGCGCCCGCCTCGTCGTCGGGCACGCCCGAGGTGGCGCCGGTGGCCGCCGGCTCTGACTCGTCGTCGGACGGCACGGCCCGGCTGCTCGGCGGGGCCGGGCTGGTGGTGGGGGTCATCGGGGTCGTGATCGGCTTCCTGGGGCTGCGCCGCCGCGGCGCCTGACGCATCGACGACCCCGGCCCTCCGCATTCACGGGCCGGGGTCCGTCGGCGCCCCAGGAGATCCCTCAGGACGTGATGTCCTTGCTGGTGAAGCGGGCCCAGGCGAACGAGCCGAACAGCACGATGTAGGCGCCGAAGGCCAGCATCCCCGAGGTGAGGTCCTCGAAGGCGATCGGATCGCGCAGGACCGCGTCGAAGTCGCCCCACCGGTTCGGCAGCAGGTACGGCTGGACGGCCTCCAGCTGCGGGAACGCTCTGAGCACCTGCGTGACGATGACCAGCACGACGGTCGCCGCGACGGCCCCGATCGGGACCTCGGTCAGCGTCGACAGCGCGATCGCGACGGCGGCCAGTGCGGCCATGCCGGCAGTGACGTAGCCGATGACGATCAGCATGCGCAGCAGCGCGTCGCCGAGCGGGATCGCGACTCCCGACAGCAGCGTGACCGGCCCCGACGGGAACAGCACCAGGCCGGTGACCACCGCCACGAGCGCCACGGCCGAGGCGACGGCCAGGCAGAACAGCACGGCGTTGACGTACTTGACCGCCAGCAGCCTGGTACGGCCGGCGGGCGCGGCCAGCAGGTAGCGCAGCGTGCCGCCCGCCGCCTCGCCGGCCAGCGCGTCGCCCGCGACGACGGACACGACGACCGGCATGAGCAGCGGGACCAGCGCGCCCAGCGAGATGAAGGCCAGGAAGAAGCCGTTGCCGGTGACCTGCTGGAGGATGCCGCCCGGCCCGTCGGACAGGTCGTCGCCCACGATGCGCAGGACCACGCCGATGATGACCGGCACGACGGCGAGGACCGCGAGCATGGCCAGGTTGCGCGGTCTGCGGAAGGTCAGGCCGAGCTCGGAGCCGAGCAACCTGAGGAAGGCTCCGACCGGGCCCGCGGCGGGAGCCGTCCGCTCCTGGTGGATGGCGGTGTCGGCCAGGTCGGCGCGCGGGCCGTGCTCGGCCGTGCGCCTCGACTCGCTCACCGGCACCAGGCCCGGTGTCCTCCTGACCGCCGGCGCCACCTCAGGCTCAACCTTCGACATCGAACCCCTCCCCTGTCAGGCCCACGAAGACCTCTTCCAGGCTGGGCCGTACGACGGACAGGCCCCTGACCGCGACGCCGGCCTCGACCAGCGCGGCGTTGAGCCGCTCGGGGGCGTGGCCGCCGAGTTCGGCGCCCACCTCCACCCCTTCGCGGGTGACGGCCGTCAGGCCGAGCTCGCGCAGCACGCGTGCCGCGTCGGCGCCGTCGGGCGTCTCGACCCGCAGGCGCGGGGCGCGGCCGCCGCTCAGCGAGGCGATGGTGCCGTCGGCGACGAGCCTGCCGGTGCGCATGATCGCCGCGTGCGTGCACATCTGCTCGACCTCGGCCAGCAGGTGCGAGGAGACGAACACGGTGGTGCCGTCGGAGGCGATCTCCTTGACCAGCGTGCGGACCTCGCGGGTGCCCTGCGGGTCTAGCCCGTTGGTCGGCTCGTCGAGGATGAGCAGCTCGCGCGGGCCGAGCAGGGCGCAGGCGATGGCCAGGCGCTGGCGCATGCCGAGGGAGTAGTTGCGGTAGCGCTTGCCGGCGGCGGCCGTCAGGCCCACCCGCTCCAGCGCGGCGGCGACCCTGGCGCGGGCCGTACGGCCCGAGGCGGTGGGGTCGGCGGCGTCGTAGCGCAGCAGGTTGGCCTCGCCTGACAGGTAGGGGTAGAAGGCCGGGCCCTCGACCAGCGCGCCGACCCGCGGCAGCGGCACCACCGTGTAGGTGCCCGAGGTGGGGGCGACGAGGCCGAGCAGCATGCGGATGGTGGTGGTCTTGCCCGACCCGTTGGGGCCGAGGAAGCCGTAGACCGAGCCGCGCGGCACGGTCAAATCGAGGGCGTCGACCGCGATCTGCCCGCCCTTGAAGCGCTTGGTCAGGCCCTCCGTGACGATCGCGTGGTCATCGGAGGGCGGGGACGCCCCGAAGGGCGCCCCCGCTTCCATCGTCATGCTCACCTGGCGCCTGCCGCCTTCGTGAGCTCCTCCGGGGTGACCGCGCCGACCAGCAGCCGGCCGTCGTCGGTGAACAGCGCGTTGACCAGCTTGGTCGTGATCAGCTTGCCGCTGCCCCACGATCCGCTCACCGGGGTGGCGGAGCGCAGGATGGTCTCGAGCGACGGCATCTGCGGGCCGCCGGACTCGGCCTGGGGCTTCGGCGCGTCGGCCTTGGGCGTGGGCAGGACCGCGACCGTCGTCCAGCCCTCGCCGACGGTCTTGACCTCGCCCTCGCGGAAGTCCCCCCTCAAGTCCTCCCTGCGCTCCTCGGGCTCGTTGAAGGGGCCGAACGTCTTCTCCTCCACCTTGGCGCCCGCAGGCGGGGTAAAGGCGAAGTTCTCCGGCGCGGGGGCGGAGAAGGTGACCTGGGTGAACCCGACCTCGAAGGCGGGCTCGGCCGATCCCTTGGCGTACACCTGGACGCGCAGCGGGACGTAGGTCTCGCCGTCCAGCGCCAGGCGGATGTCCTGGATCAGCGAGCCGCCCTCCTTGGGCGCGAGCACCAGCTCGTAGGCCGAGCGCCCGGCCACCTGGGTGGTGTTGGTGACGCTGACCACGCTGTGCTCGCCGACCTTGGCCAGCAGCTGCTCGGCGGCCTGCTGCGGGGTCATGGCGGGGGCGGCGGGCACGTGCGTCCGGTCGGGCCGGTCGGCGGTGCCGGGGGCCAGCTTGATGCGGGTGGCCTTGTTGGACTGGCTCTCCCACAGCCACGCCTGGTCGCCGTTCACGATGACGTTGGTCTCGCTCATCGGCCCCGGTACGGCCAGCCTGAACTGGTCGCGGGAGCCGTACCAGACCTTCGCCTCGTGGGAGCCCGACAGCAGGCTGAACGGGGAAGCGGCGCCCGCGCCCTGCGGGAGGGCGGGAAGGCCGAGGGAGGCGGTCTCCAGGACGGTCCCCGACATCGGGGGCAGGCCGTCCTTCTGCACCGCCGCGGCCGCGTCGGCCAGCAGCTGCTGCGCCGAGCGTTCGGGAAGGACCGGGTTCCCGCTGACTGCGGCGATCACCGGGCCCGCGCCGATGGCGGCGCCGATCACGGCGACGGCCGCGACGGGGACGCCCCACCTCACGAGTTTGCCTCTGGACATCTCACTCCTTCACGGTATTGCGTACGTCTCAACAGTGCGTGAAGAGTGCTGTGGCGATCCTGAGACGAGCTGAGAGGCCTCTCAGCGCTGATGGTGCACTATGTGCCCTATGAGAGTTCTGGGTGCCCGATGAGAGTGCTGGTCGTCGAGGACGAACGGCGGATGGCCGCCGCCCTCCAGCGGGGGCTGCAGGCCGAGGGGTTCGCCGTGGATCTGGCCCACGACGGCGAGGAGGGCCTGCACCTGGCCCGGCACGGCGACTACGACGTGGTCGTGCTCGACATCATGCTGCCCAGGCTGTCGGGCTACAACGTGTGCAAGCACCTGCGCGCGGAGGAGAACTGGGTGCCGATCCTCATGCTGTCGGCCAAGGACGGCGAGTACGACATGGCCGACGGGCTCGACCTGGGCGCCGACGACTACCTCACCAAGCCGTTCTCCTACGTGGTGCTGGTGGCCAGGCTCCGCGCGCTGCTGCGGCGCGACGCGGGGCGGCGTCCGGCGGTGCTGACGGCGGGCGACCTGTCGCTGGATCCGGCCAGGCGCAGGGTGCAGCGCGGCGAGGAGGCGGTGGAGCTGACGCCCCGCGAGTTCGCGCTGCTGGAGTACCTGATGCGCCGCCACGACGAGGTGGTGTCGAAGGCGGAGATCCTGGAGCACGTGTGGGACACCTTCGACACCGATCCGAACGTGGTCGAGGTGTACGTCGGCTACCTGCGGCGCAAGATCGACGCTCCGTTCGGCAGGAACGCGCTGCAGACCGTGCGGGGCGCGGGCTACCGGCTGGCCGGCGATGGCGGCTGACCGGTGGCGGCACGAGTGGTGGCGGCGCAAGAGCCTCCGGTTTCGACTGACGGCGCTGTCGGCCGTGGGGCTGACGCTCGCCTTCGCCGTGTCGGCCTCGGTGCTGATGCTGGTGCTCGGCAGGTCGCTGATGGACACGGTGGACGAGACCACCACGCAGCACGCGCAGGCCGTACGCGCGCAGGCCGACAGCGGCACGCTGACCGACCCGATCACCACGCAGGACGGCACGATCGTGCAGGTCGTCGCCGCCGACGGCCGGATCACCCACGGCACCTACGGCGCCGACCGCCTGGTGCCGCTGCTGGACGCCGAGGACCGGCGCAAGGCGCTGCGCCATGACGAGGCGTGGTTCCTGGACGGCGAGCCGTACGGGATCCCCGGACCGCTGCGGGTGGTCGTGGTCAGCGGCGACAAGGGCATGACCGTGCTGGCCGCGCGGCCGGTACGGGAGATCGAGAAGAGCCTGATCACGGCGGGCCGGGTGCTGCTGTTCGGGACGCCGCTGCTGGTGGCGTTCCTGGCGGGCGGCGGCTGGCTGATCATCGGCAGGACGCTGCGGCCGATCGCCGCGCTGCGCAGGGGCGCGGCCGACATCACCCACACCGCCAGGTCGCGGCGGCTGCCGGTGCCCGAGGCCAGGGACGAGGTGCACTCGCTGGCCGTCACCCTCAACGACATGCTGGCCAGGCTGGAGGAGGCCGAGTCGCGCCAGCGCGCGCTGGTCTCCGACGCCGCGCACGAGCTGCGCAGCCCGCTGGCCAGCATCAGGCTGCAATTGGAGGTGGCGCTCGGCCACCCCGAGGGCCAGGACTGGCCGGAGACGGCCGAGGGCGTGCTCGAGGACACGCTGCGCCTGTCGCGCCTGGCCGAGGACCTGCTCGCGCTGGCCAGGCTCGACGAGCGCGGCGGCAGGCTGGCCAGGAACGAGCCCGTCAACCTGGACGGGGTCGTCAGGCAGGTCGTGGAGAGATACGGCGAGGCCAGGCTGACCGTCTGCGACCCGGTCATGGTGCGCGGCGACGCCCTCGACCTGAGCCGGGTCGTGACCAACCTGATGGACAACGCGGTACGGCACGCCGCCGCCAAGGTCGAGGTGGCGCTGACCCGTGACGGCGTGCTGACCGTGGCCGACGACGGTCCCGGCATCCCCGAGGAGGACAGGGAGCGGGTCTTCAACCGCTTCACCAGGCTCGACCACGGCCGCAGCAGGGACGAGGGCGGTGCGGGCCTGGGCCTGGCGATCGTCCGCGAGACCGTGATGGCGCACGGCGGGGCCGTCCACCTGGAGGACGCGGCGCCCGGCCTGCGCGCGGTCGTGTCGCTGCCCTCCATCAAGTGATCGTGACCGAGCGCAGTGTAGTTTCGGCTTATGGACCAGGTCGAGGCGATCCTCAGGGCGGCCACCCAGCTGTTCGCCGCCCTCGGATACGACGGCACCTCCACCTCGCAGATCGCCGAGGCGGCCGGCCTCGACCTCGCCACCGTCAACGCCCACCTCGGCGGCAAGCGCGAGCTCTACCTGGCGGTGATGGAGCGCGCCCACCAGGGCGAACGGGCGATGCTGGAGCAGGCCATCGCCGAGACCGAGGGCATGGAACTGCCCGACCGCATCCACCGGATCGCCGACCGCTACCTCGACTTCTTCGTCGACAATCCCGACGTGTCGGCCCTGTGGCTGCACCGGTGGCTGCTGGACGCCAGCGACGTCACCGAGCTCGAACGCCAGTACATCAGGCCACTGCTGTCACTGGTCGGCGAGGTGACGGGCGCCGACACCGAGATGGCGCTGTGGATGGTCGTGTGGTGCGTGAACGGGTTCGTCAGGGGCGGCATCCTCGACGAGGAGGGCAGGCGCAGGGGCGCCGACGACCGGGTGGCGCTGCGGCGCTTCCGCTCCTGCATGCATCTGGTGCTGCACCGCTCGCTCGGCTTCCCCGGGGATCCGCCGTCAGCCTGACGGGCGCCCTTCGCCGAGGGGGGTGAGCCGCGCGACCTCCGCCAGCGCCGTACGGGCCGAGGCGGCGTCGTGGACCCTGAACACCCTGGCGCCATGGAGTGCCGACACCGCCAGCGTCGCGATCGTGCCCGCGTGCCGTTCCTCCACCGGCAGCCCGCCCAGCGTCTCCCCCACGAAGTCCTTGTTGGACACCGCCACCAGCACCGGCCAGCCCGTCGCCACCATCTCGTCGAGCCTGCGGCTGACCTCCAGCGAGTGGAAGGTGTTCTTGCCGAAGTCGTGCGCCGGGTCGATGAGGATCGACTCCCTCGGCACGCCCGCCGCGACCGCCCGCTCGGCCAGGTCGACCGTGTAGCCGATGACGTCGGCGACCACGTCGGCGTAGGCGATGCGGTGCGGCCGGGTGCGCGGCTCCACCCTGCCCGCGTGGGCGCACACCAGCCCGACGCCGTGCTTGGCCGCCACCTCCGCCAGCAGCGGGTCGACGCCGCCCCAGGTGTCGTTGAGCAGGTCGGCCCCGGCTCCCGCCACCACGTCGCCCACCTCGGACCGCCAGGTGTCGACGCTGATGATCAGCGTGGGATGCCGCTCGCGGACGGCGGCGACCAGGTCGGCCACCCGCCTGATCTCCTCGCCCGCGTCGACGGTGTCGCCGGGGCCTGCCTTGACCCCGCCGATGTCGACGATGTCGGCGCCGCCCTCGACGGCGGCGTCGACCGCTTCGAGCGCGGCGCCGAAGCCGTAGGTCTTCCCCTTGTCGAAGAAGGAGTCGGGGGTCCTGTTGACCACGGCCATCACCGCGTAGTCGCCGGGGCCGAACTCCCTGCCGCGCAGTCGCAAGATGCTCATCGCCTCCGAGCCTACGGAAGATCCCCCGGCTTGGCACATCGCCCGCCCGGCTCGCTGAGGGGCGGTCACGCGAAGTGGTCACCCGAAGCGAGTCGGCCGCGGGTGGTCGATCCGGCGAGGGGTGATCGTAGGGCGGCCAGTCGCGGTGGTCGATCCGGTGAGAGGCGATCTCATGGGGGCGGCCCGTCGCGGTGGCCCATCGGGTGAGGGTGATCTCGCGGGGATCTCGCGGGTGACCGATTCGCCGGTGGGTCCCGGGGGTGGCGCGTGGCCCCCGGGCGGACGGATCGGTGGATGTGGGAACGTTCCTAGGCGGCCGAGCCCTTTTCGGCGGTCGCAAGGAAGTCCTGGGCGATCAGCGGTAGTCGCCGGCGGGCGTGGACGACGGCGATCACGCGGCGGACGGCCGGTTCGAGTGACCGCACCACCAGCCCCGCCCTCGCCGCCTGCTCGGCCATGCCGCGGTACCACAGCAGTGACGCCTGGCCCGCGCGGACCGCGTTGAGCCAGCCGTTCCTTTCGTCGGTCTCCAGCACGATGATCGGGTTGACCGCGTACTTGCCGAACATCGCGTCGAGCTCCCTTCTTCTGACGCTTCCCCTTGCGGGCAGGGCCAGGCGCAGTCCGTCGAGGCGGGTCATCGGGACGGGGTCGGGCAGGTCGAGCCCTGGCGGGGAGATGAGCACGATCTCCTGCCGTTCGAGCGGGTGGGTGATCAGGTCGGTCGGGACCGGCAGGTCGGTGAGGCCGAGATCGGCCCGCTGGTCCCTGATGGCGTTGACGACCGCTTCACGGCCGTCGCAGCGGATGATGTGCACGCGGACACCTGGATGCTCGGCCGCGTAGGCGGGAAGCAGCCGCCCCGCCAGGCCGGGCTCGAGGTTGGCCGTCGATGCGATGCGTAGCTCGGCGTCGGAGACACCGCCGTGGCTGGAGAGCGCCTCGATCTCCCCCACCGCGCCGAGTGCCTCTCTGGCCAGTTTGACGACCCTGCGGCCCTGCGCGGTGACGACCACCCCGCGCCCCGAGCGGGCGAAGAGGGTCATCCCGAGCTCGCGCTCCAGGTCTCGGATCGCGCGCGAAAGCGCAGGCTGCGCGATGTAGAGCGACCTGGCCGCGTCGGTCATGGTGCGGTGCTCCGCAGTCGCGACCACGTAGCGGAGCTGCTGCAGATTCATGGCATTGAAGCTAGGACAACGGCCGCCGCTCGGACGGCGACATAGCGGAGATCACCTCGAATGATTTCGGACTGTGACCGAGTACGGCGACATCCGTGACGGGTGATAAATCAGTATGCTTCTGCCCCAAATTCGGCAAAGATCCGGAATGGGTGTCCAGTTTCGGACAACCAGGCCAAGGGGGAGACAGGGTGACAGGCAACGGGCAATACCCACCGCCGCCTCCCGGACATCAGGGACAGCCCGAACCTCCCTTTCCGCCATGGCCGCCCCAGTCGCCCCCGCCTCCGCAGCAGCAGGGGTACGGCCAGCCGTACGAGGAGCCTTCCACCCGGCGATACCGGCCTGCCCCGCCCCCTCCCCCGGGACCGCCGCAGGGGCACCCCCACGCGCCACCCTCTGGTCCCCCGCACACTCCCCCGTACGGCGCGCCACCGCCGCCTCCGCCCGGAGGTCCCCAGCCCTACGGTCAGCCGCACCCGCCACCGCCGACCATGCCGCCAGGACCGATGCAGGGGCCCGGCGTTCACGGGCCCGGCGTTCAGCGGCCCGGGACGCATGGTCCCGGGACTCATGGGCCCACTCACGGGCCCGGCATTCAGGGGCCCGGTGGGCCTGGGCAGGGCGGGCCGTACCCGCACGGGAACGGCCACCCGCAGCCGGGCTGGCCTCCGCAGCAGGGGCAGGGTCCCGGCTACGGGGGGCCGCACGGGCCGCGCCAGGGGCCGCCACAGGGTCCGTACGGCCCGTGGCAGCGGCCGCCGCATCGTAGGAAGTCGAACGCGGGCGCGGTCATCGGCGCGGTGTTCGGCGCCATGGCGGCGATCTTCGTGCTGCTCGTGATCGGCTCGGCCGTCTTCAAGAGCTCCTCGAAGACCGACACCACCTCGCCGGTGGCGATCCCGACCTTCGCCCCGCCCACGTACACGCCGTGGAACGAGGAGACCGACGAGCCGATCGAGCCCACCGACCGGCCGTCATCCTCCGCCGAGCCGACCGCTTCCGATCAGCCCACGGCCTCCGAACGGCCGACCGCCTCGGAACGGCCCTCACAGCAGGAGCAGCCCGCGCAGGAGCAGCAGGCCAAGGTCACGCTCAACACGAGCCTGCAGGCCAACACGCTCTACTTCACGGGCGGGCTGCCCCGCACGAACTGCAGGGCGGGAAACGCCAGCCTGTTCAGCCACAGCCAGCTCAAGGCGCTGATCCTGAAGACCGGCAAGTGCATGGACGCCGCGTGGGGTCCGATCCTGCGCAAGAAGGGCATGCCGTGGAGCCCGCCGAACTACGCGATCGCCGCCAGGCGCGGCAGGGGCGCGTGCGGCGACTACCCGTCTCCGGGCAACATGGTGCCGTACTACTGCCCGCGCAACAACACCATCTACGCCTCCACCTCGGCGCTGGCCAGGGGCAATGGCAACGCCATCGGCTACGGCGAGATGGTCCCGTGGCACGGTGCGACGATCAGCATGATGGCCCACGAGTACGGTCACCACATCCAGCAGATCACCGGCATCCTGGACTCGCACTGGAAGAAGCACCTCCAGTCATCGAGCCAGAGCGGACGGCTGGCGCTCAGCAGAAAACTGGAGCTCCAGGCAACGTGTTTCGGCGGGATGTTCATGCGCGCGGTGTCCGGGACGTATCCGGTGAATTCCCGCCAACGTGACGTGCTCTTCTGGTTCTATTCGAGAGTGGGCGATCATCCCGGATATCCCCGCGACCACGGCACTCCGGCCAATAACAATGTCTGGTTCCGGCAGGGCTGGCTGAAGAACAAGACCTTCCAGTGCAACACGTGGCTTGCTCCCGCTTCCACAACGTCATAGCTTCATGGGCTGTTCATCCCACATTGGTCATCTGTCATTGATGTCCCGATATGGGGGCTAGAATCCTGGCAATCTCGTGACCAACGGGGGGCAAACCCTACGGTTTGGCCTGGTACGACGTGCGAAGGAGCCAGTGTGTCGAAGCGCCCTGGAGGAGACTCCGCCGAGCGCGGCAGAAAACGGCGTGCTCCTCGGCGTGCCGAGTCCTCCCCGCAGGACCGCTCGACCCAGGACCCCACCGCCCCGGATCCCACCGCAGAGGACCGGGCGGCGCAGGGTCAGGCCCCTCAGGAACGGGCTCAGGGCCACACCGAGTCCGGTCGCGCGGGCCGCAGGCGGACCGGTGCCGGATCCGCGGACGGCAACCCGGTCCAGGAGCGTGCGACGCATCCGAGCAACCCCAGGCCCAGAATCGGCAAGCAGCCCAAGGCCCCGAGGGCGCCGAAGGCCGTCCAGGCGCCCAGGTTCGCCGCGAAGATGAGCGTCGGCTCGATCGTCGGCTGGACCGCGCTGTCGGCGCTCGTCCCCGGCGCCGCGCACCTGCGGGCCGGGCGGCGCCGTACCGGACTGATCCTCATGGGCGCCTTCGGCGCGCTGCTGATCACGGTGCTCGTCTACGGCCTGTCCTTCCTGGGCAATGTCGGCGCCGTCGCACGGGAGAGCACCATGCTCACCGTGTCGGTGGCCGCCGGGATCGCCGCGCTGGCGTGGTTCGCGCTCGTGCTCACCTCCTACATCACGCTCGGCCCCGACCGCCTGAACGGCCGGGGCCAGATCGTTTCCGGAATCATGGTCGGCCTGCTGTGCGTGTCGGTGATGGCGCCGTTCGCGTGGACCGCCAGCACGGTGCTGACCGTCCGCGAGACCGTCAAGGGGATCTTTCCCTCGACCGCCGACCCGGACGTGCAGCCGATCAAGGAGGAGGACCCGTGGAACGGCAAGGACCGGGTCAACTTCCTGCTCATCGGCGGTGACGGGGCAGGCAACCGCGAGGGCGTGCGGACCGACAGCATGACCGTGGCCAGCGTCAACATCAAGACCGGCAACACCGTGCTGTTCAGCCTGCCCAGGAACCTGCAGCACGTACGGTTCCCCGCCTCCTCGCCGCTGGCCAAGCACTTCCCCAACGGCTTCATGGCCGAACTGCCCAACGGCGGCCTGCTGAACGAGGTCTGGAAGTTCGCCAACGACAACCCGCAGATCATGGGCGGCAAGAACAAGGGCCCCCGCGCGCTGATGGACGCGATCGGCCACACGCTCGGCCTGCGGCTCGACTACTACGCCATGATCAACATGTACGGCTTCGTCGACCTGGTCGACGCGATCGGCGGCATCAAGCTGCGGGTGGAGAAGGACATCCCGTGGGGCGGCAAGTTCGGCACGGCGGGCACGATCAAGGCGGGCTTCCAGCGGCTGTCGGGCGAGGAGGCGCTGTGGTACGGGCGCTCCCGCGTCGTCGACGACGACTTCGGCCGCATGGGCAGGCAGCGGTGCGTGATCGGCGCGTTCGCCCAGCAGGCGACGCCTGACAAGATCCTCACCAACTTCACCGGAATCGCCCACGCGGCCAAGCGCATGGCGCAGACGAACATCCCGCAGGAGCTGCTGGAGCCGCTGGCCAACCTGGCGCTCAAGGTGAAGGACGCGCGGATCACCAGCCTGCAGTTCGTGCCGCCGCACTTCTACACGGGCTCGCCGGACTGGCCGAAGATCCGCAGGGCGACGGTGAAGGCGCTGAACGACTCGGCGAAGCCGTCGCGGCGGGCGCTGGCGGCGCACGTGACGGCCTCTCCCGGGGCGACCACCACCCCGTCGGGCAGCCGTCCCTCGACGCCGCCTGCCAGCCGTACCGCCACGCCTTCGCAGACGCCGACGAGGAACGGGCAGTCGGCCAACAACGGCTCGGCCAAGAGCCTGTCGGAGTTGTGCGGCCTCTGACCTGGCCGCCGGTGCCCCGCCCACGCTGATGTGAGGCGGGGCCGCAGTCGAGCACCCCCAGCGGGTCGGGTCCTGCCGTCCACGGTCCGTCGACGGACTGTGGAATCTTGACCGCTCAATGGTCCGGATGTTCCGGCTCGCGGGTGATGCTGGTCGAACGGAGCCGCGTGTCGTGGCTCTCGGCGATGTCGACCTGGGGGAACGCATGCCGGAGCGACCGAACATCCTGGTCATCTGGGGAGATGACATCGGGATCTCGAACCTCAGCTGCTACAGCGACGGCCTGATGGGATACCGCACTCCCAACATCGACCGGATCGCCGACGAGGGTGTGCGCTTCACCGACTACTACGGCGAGCAGAGCTGTACGGCGGGCAGAGCCGCGTTCATCACCGGTCAGAACCCCTACAGGACGGGGCTGACCAAGGTGGGCATGCCCGGCGCCGACATCGGGCTGCGCCACGAGGACCCGACGATCGCCACCGCGCTCAAAGCTCAGGGGTATGCCACCGGCCAGTTCGGCAAGAACCATCTCGGCGACCGTGACGAGTTCCTCCCCACGGCGCACGGTTTCGATGAGTTCTTCGGCAACCTGTACCACCTCAACGCCGAGGAGGAGCCGGAACACGTCGACTACCCGAGCGAGGAGGAGTTCCCCGAGTTCAGAAAGCGGTTCGGGCCGCGAGGGGTGATCCGCTCATGGGCCAAGGAGGACGGCGGCCAGCGCATCGAGGACACCGGACCACTCACCAGGAAGCGGATGGAGACCTGCGACGAGGAGTTCCGTGACGCGGCGATCGACTTCATCCGCAGCCAGGCCGAGGCCGACACGCCCTTCTTCGTGTGGTTCAACTCCACGCACATGCATTTCCGCACGCACTGCAAGCCAGACAGCAGAGGCCGCGCGGGGCGTTGGCAGTCGGAGTACCACGACACGATGCTCGACCACGATGACATCGTCGGGGACCTGCTCGCCGTCCTCGACGAACTCGGCATCGCCGAGGACACGATCGTCGTGTACTCCACCGACAACGGCCCGCACATGAACACCTGGCCCGATGGCGGCATGACACCGTTCCGCAACGAGAAGAACTCGAACTGGGAGGGCGCATACCGCGTTCCCGCCGCCGTGCGGTGGCCGGGCAGGATCCCGGCGGGTGTCGTGCTCAACGGCATCGTCAGCCACACCGACTGGTTCGTCACCCTGCTGGCCGCGGCGGGCGCGCCGGACATCGCCGACAAGCTCAAGGCGGGGACGGAGCTCGGCGGCACCTCGTTCAGGGTGCATCTGGACGGCCACAACCAGCTCTCCTACCTCACCGGCGAGGTGGACGAGAGCGCGCGCAGGCACTTCTTCTACGTCTCCGACGACGGAGACCTCACCGCGCTGCGGTTCTCCAACTGGAAGCTGGTGTTCCTGGAGCAGCGTGCCGTCGGAACGCTGCGGGTGTGGGCCGAGCCGTACACGGAGCTGCGGGTCCCAAAGATCTTCAATCTGCGCACCGACCCTTACGAGCGCGCCGACACCACCTCCAACACCTACTACGACTGGTTGCTCGATCGGGCGTGGGCGCTGGTCCCGGCGCAGGCGTACGTCGCGGGCCTGCTCTCGACCTTCGCCGACTTCCCGCCGCGACAGGCGCCGGCGAGCTTCAGCATCGACCGGGTGATGGACAAGCTGCGCGCCGGGCTAGCGAGCACGTGAGCGACACCGGACGTGTCGGCGATCGCGCGGCATGGATGACCCACGGCGCCGACGGCGCGATCCGCCTCGACGGCGGGGTCTTCACGATGGGCTCCGACGACCACTATCGCGAGGAGGCGCCGGCCCACAGGGTTCGGGTGGACGGGTTCGCCATCGACCCGTTCGCCGTCACCAACCGCCGTTTCGCCGCGTTCGTGGCGGCGACCGGCCACGTCACCGTGGCCGAACGGCCGCTGGACCCGGCCGAGTTCCCCGGCGCTCCCCCCGAGAATCTGGTGCCCGGGTCGATGGTGTTCGTGCCCACGCCAGGACCGGTCGACCTCCGGCATCTCAGCCTCTGGTGGAGGTGGACGCCGGGCGCGTGCTGGCGCTTCCCCGAGGGGAGAGGCTCGGACATCGGCGACCGCCTCGACCACCCGGTGGTGCACGTCGCCTACGAAGACGCCGCCGCCTACGCGACCTGGATCGGCGCCGCGCTGCCGACCGAGGCGCAGTGGGAGTGCGCCGCTCGCGGCGGCCTCGAGGGCGCCGCGTTCACCTGGGGCGACGAGCCGCGCCCTGAGGGTCGCATCATGGCCAACACCTGGGACGGAGACGACTTCCCCTGGCGCTCGACGGGCGAGTCCGGCTGGTCGCGGACCGCGCCGGTCGGCTCCTTTCCGCCGAACCTCTACGGCTTGTTCGACATGGCGGGCAACGTCTGGGAATGGACCTCCGACTGGTGGAGCGAACGGCACCCTGACGAGGCCGCGGCACCGTGCTGCGTCCCCCGCAACCCGCGCGGCGGTGACCACGATGCGAGCTACGACAGGGCGCAGCCCCAGTTCCGCATTCCGCGCAAGGTGATCAAGGGCGGATCCCACCTGTGCGCCGACACCTACTGCCTGCGGTACCGGCCCGCCGCTCGTCGGCCGCAGATGATCGACACCGGCATGAGCCACATCGGCTTCCGGTGCGTCTGGGACTCGTCCACGGCCGGGCAGGTGACGGAGGTCGAGTCGTGACCGCCGACACCCGGCTGCCATCGTGGCGGCCGGGCGCGACCAGGGACACGCTCCTCGAGTTCCTCGACGCCGCCCGCTCGGTGCCGCGGGCCGATCGGGTGGCCTACTTCGACAACGACGGCACGTTGTGGTGCGAGCGGCCGGCATACGTCCAGCTCGAGTTCTTTCTGAGCGCTTTGCGGCGGCGCGTGGCGGACGACCCGTCGATCGGCGAGCGAGCCGAGTTCGCCGCGCTCCTCAGCGGCGATCAGGGCCGGGTCGGCGAACTCGGCCTGGTGCGTGTCGCGCTCGCCCTCGCCGGCCTGTTCGAGGGCTTCACCCCTGAAGCGTTCGCCGCCGAGGTCCGATCCTTCTTGGCGAAGGCGACCCACGCCGCGCTCGGCCGGCCGATGAGCGCGACCGTCTACCAGCCCATGCTCGAGCTGATCGGCGAACTGCGCCGGCAGGACTTCACCGTCGGCATCGTGACCGGAGGCGGGACCGAGTTCGTCCGCGCGGTCAGCGAGGACCTCTACGGAGTGCCGGCCGAGCTCGTCGTGGGCACGCTCATCGCCTACGACTTCGAGCGCGACCGCTCCGGGCGTCCTGGGCTGCGCCGTACCGGCCGGGTGCTCGGAGACGCCAACGAGGGACCGGCCAAGGTCACCAACATCCAGACGCAGCTCGGGAGGCGCCCGATCCTGGCCGCGGGGAACTCCGGCGGTGACCGCGAGATGCTCGAATGGGCCGTTGGCGCGGACCGGCCGGGTCTGGCGCTGCTCGTCGACCATGACGACGCCGAGCGCGAGTACGCCTACGCCGGCAAGGCGGGGACCCTGACGGAATCCGAGCCGATCACCGAGACCGCCCTCCGCGCCGGGTGGAGCGTCGTCAGCGTGGCCAACGACTGGGAGACCGTCTTCCCCGGCTGATGCATCTTTGACGGCTGGAAGTGCCTCCACAGAAGGTTGCCGCGCGAAGATGGGAGAAAGAGGGTGAGGGGGCGATGACCCGGATGCACCAGCTGACCGAACTCCTCGACGCGCTGGACGCCCAGCTGCCTGCCGTGCCGTACCGGATCAGGCACTTCCCCGAGGGGGAGGAGTTTCTCCGCCTGGGCCTTCCCGACTCCACGCGCTCGATCCTGTACGTGTCGGGGGATCAGTGGATCTGTGTGGGCGAGGACCGGTCCGGCATGGTCTCGCAGCGCTGCCTCGGCCGGGTGGGTGAGGCGCCGGAGGCCATCGTCAGCCGCCTGGCGGTGCCCGCGGCGACGCCGCCGCGGCCGCGTTCGCGGGCTTCCCGGCTGGTCCGCACGATCGCCGTCGGCGTGGCCTCGGGCGTGGGCGCCTGCGTGCTGGCCGCGATCGTCATCGCGATCCTCGTGCTCGGCAACGGCTACGGGTACGGCTCCGACGTCGTGTACTGGACCATCAACGCGCTGGCCGCGGGCGTCGGCGTGGGCGTGGGCTTCTGGGTGGCCTGGCGATACCACCGCGCCGTGTCCGGGCGCAGGAAGGCGCAGGACGATGGATGAACTGACGAAGGTCCCCAAAGCCATCGGCGCTCCCGCGGAGTTCGTCGACGACCGGACGGGCACGGGCGCCTTCCTGCGACGGAACCTGCGCAAGGTCTTCCCCGACCACTGGTCGTTCCTGCTCGGCGAGATCGCGCTCTACTCGTTCATCATCCTGCTGCTGAGTGGCACGTTCCTGACGTTCTTCTTCAGGCCGAGCATGGAGCACGTGATCTACGACGGCGCGTACGCGCCGCTCAGGGGCGTCATGATGTCGGAGGCGTACGCCTCGACGTTGGACATCAGCTTCGAGATCCGCGGCGGCCTGCTGATGCGGCAGATCCACCACTGGGGGGCGTTGCTGTTCGTGGCCGGCATGATGGTGCACATGCTGCGCGTCTTCTTCACCGGCGCGTACCGCAAGCCGCGCGAGCTCAACTGGCTGATCGGCGTGATGTTGCTGACGCTGGCGCTGTTCGAGGGCCTGACCGGCTACTCGCTGCCGGACGACCTGCTGTCCGGCGCGGGTCTGCGCATCACCCAGGGCGTGATGATCTCGCTGCCGCTGATCGGCACCTACCTCTCCTTCTTCCTGTTCGGCGGGGAGTATCCGGGCGAGGATGTCATCGCCCGGTTCTACTCGCTGCACATCCTGCTGATCCCCGGCATCCTGCTGGCGTTGATCTCGGCGCACATGGTGCTGATGTGGGTGCAGAAGCACACCCAGATGCCCGGCAAGGGCCGTAACAACCACAACGTGGTCGGCGCGCCGTTCTTCCCGGCGTTCATGCTCAAGGCCGGAGCATTTTTCATGTTCACCTTCGCGGTCATCACGGGGCTGGCGACCTTCGCGCAGATCAACCCGATCTGGGCATTCGGCCCCTACACCCCGGCCGACATCTCGGCGGGTTCGCAGCCCGACTTCTACATGGGCTTCCTGGAGGGCTCGCTGCGGTTGATGCCCGCGTGGGAGATCAACCTGTTCGGGACCAACGAGTTCGGCACGCTGCCGTTGAGCGTGATCATCCCGGCGCTGCTGCCGATGGGCATCATCATGACGGGGCTCGCCCTGTATCCGTTCCTCGAACAGTGGATCACCGGCGACCGGCGCGAGCACCACGTCGCCGACCGTCCCCGCAACAACCCGCACCGCACCTCGATCGGCATGGCGGCCGTCACGTTCTACGGCGTGCTGTGGCTGCTGGGGGCCAACGACGAGATCTCGGCCAACTTCCACATCAGCCTGAACTGGACGACCTACATCGGCCGGGTGTTGGTGATCTTCGGCCCGGTGATCGCCTACATCGTCACCTACCGCATCTGCCTGGGCCTGCAGCGCTCGGACTCCGCGGTGATCGGGCACGGCGTGGAGGCCGGGGTGATCAAGCGGCTGCCGCACGGCGAGTACATCGAGATGCACACGCCTCCGGCCGACGACATCGAGGCCCACATGCGGGGCAAGGAGGCCATCCCCGAGGTGGGCGCGGGGGCCGACACCGACGGCATCCCGCCGAAGGGGATGCGCGGCCCGCTGGGCAGGCTGCGCGCGCGGTTGTCGAACGCCTACGGCGGCGAGAAGGTGCCGCTGGACGACGGCAGCGGGCACGGCCACGCCGCCCTCGGCCACAAGGACGACACGACCGCGCCCTAGATGCGCCCTACGTGGCCGCCGTCCGGCGGGGCAGCAGGGCGAAGGCGCCCAGGTAGAGGAGCGCGGCCACGATCAGCAGCCCCTGGTAGCCGATGACCAGCGCGAGGTATTCGAGGCAGCCGCCCACCATCGCGCCGAGCAGGTTCGCGCCGAAGGAGGTGGTCGCGTCGGCGGTGTCGGCGAAGCGCTTGGCGAAGACGACGTTCGCCGCGAAGATCGGCAGGAACGCCACCGTCACCGCCGCCACCGCGCGCAGCGGCACCGGCAGGCC
This sequence comes from Nonomuraea sp. NPDC059194, assembly GCF_042754765.1. Taxonomy (NCBI): domain Bacteria; kingdom Bacillati; phylum Actinomycetota; class Actinomycetes; order Streptosporangiales; family Streptosporangiaceae; genus Nonomuraea; species Nonomuraea sp. NPDC059194. The sequence continues at coordinate 358,688 of NZ_JBHZBH010000004.1, forward strand.
CAGCAGCCACGAGTTCGGCACCAGCCAGGCGAGCGCGAGCCCGGCGAACAGCACGCCGTACATGACGGGCAGGGGTGGGGTGCGGAAGCGGCGGGTGACCTCGACCGCGGCGAGGACGGCCACCAGCACCCCGGCGAAGACGATGGCGTTGACCACCCACGTGGTGCCGAACAGCAGCGCGAACCCGGTGACGCTCTTGGTCTCCAGCAGCAGGAAGCCCACGCCGAGCAGGAACAGGTCGGCGTAGGGCCGCATCCTGGAGAACGGCCCCGCGACCACCCGCACCGCCGCCAGCGAGACGAGGAGGATGAGGGTCAGCGTGATGATGTACAGCGACGGGATCGTGAAGTCCTTCAGGTAGAGGAAGGGCCGGTCGTCGCCGGTCGGCGCGGGCGTGCCGGCCGCGGCGCCCGCCCACTCGCTGCCGCAGCGCTGGGCGTCGGGCGTGATGCCCGCGGTGATGACGGCCTGCTGGCCCGCCTGGCTGACCACGTCGACGCACGGCTTGTGGCCGAAGGCGTTCTGCATGGTGGCCGCCAGCCGGTCGACCAGCCAGCTCTCGCGGTAGTAGTTGTACATCGAGAACGCGCCGCCGGGTTTGAGGTGCGCGCGGGCGGCCCGCATGGCCTCCTCGGTGAACAGGTAGCTCTCCAGCCGCAGCGACGAGGCCCCGGACACCAGCGTGAGGGAGTCGGGCAGGGCGAACAGGATGAGGTCGTACTTCTTGTCGGTCTGCTCCAGGAAGGCGCGGCCGTCGGTGATGGTGGTGCTCACGCGCGGGTCGCTGTAGGGGTGGTCGGGGTGGTAGGTGCCGCCCAGCTCGCGCAGCTTGGGGTCGATCTCGACGGCGTCGACCTTCTGCGCGCCCTTGGACAGGGCGATGGCCACGTCGGTGCCGCTGCCTGCGCCGACGATCAGCACCTCCTTGGGCGGGCTCACCGCCCTCTCGTACGGCAGGCCGTACTGCGCCTCCCACTGCAGCCTCGCGGCGGCGGGCACGGCCTCCTGGTGCGGGATGCCGTTGACCTGGATGTTCATGACCTGCTCGCCGGCCCGTTCGAGCTCCCGGTAGGTGACCTTGTAGTAGGGCGACCACAGGGCCCCCGCGGTGAGGGTCTCGGCCAGCAGCAGTCCGACGACGACGATCGAGGGCGTCACGACCAGCAGCAGGTAGAGCACGGGGGGCTTGGGCACCAGCAGCAGCGCGTAGGCGACGGCGACCAGGACGCCCCAGAAGATCGGCGGCGCGCTCAGGAACGACAGCGCGGTGAACAGCGCGATCCCGCTGAGCGAGCCGATGAGGTCGTAGCGGTAGGCCTCCAGCCTCGGCAGCTCGGGGAAGCAGCGCCCGACCAGTTCGGCCGGCCCCATGAGCACGATCGCGGCGGCGGCGAAGATGATCGGCAGGATGACCCACGCGGGCGGTCCTGTGGTCGCCAGGCTGGTCCAGTACAGGACGCCGTCGGCCTGCCGGTCGACGGTCACCGGGAACATCAGCACGACGGCGACGAGCGCGGCCAGCACGACGGGCGAGTAGTACGGCTGCCGCCTGCTCCTGCCGACGCGCAGGAACCCGAGGCCGATGCCGAGGAAGGAGCCGAGCAGGACGAAGTTGGTGAAGTAGCTCAGGTGCACGATGTTCGAGCCGGTCCAGCGGATCAGCGCGAGTTCGAGGAAGAGCATGAACCCGCTGGCCAGGATCAGCCGTGGCCGCACGGCCATCCAGTGATCACGCGTGGAGTCGGAGGAGGTGCCCTGCACCTGTGCGGTCATGCCGCCACACGCTAGTGAACCGGCCGTCGGCAGGGAAGCCCCCACACGGCGTCCCGTTACGGGCGATTTGCCGTGTTATTGCAGGTCACAACCCTGAAGACTCGCTGGACGCGGCGGTGATGTTGAAGGAATGTGGGGGTGGTTCATTCCCTCCAGCAGAATCCGGTGATGCTCCATGCGAGTACTGATCCAGCTACGCCCCTCCCCCGATCTCGTGGCGGCGGTCGCCGACCCGGGACAGACCGCCACCACCGCCGACGTGGCCGACGGCCTGCCGGGCGTGGTGCTCGACCCCTCCTTCGTCCCGGTGGCCGTGCCGCGGCCCGTGCCCGCCCCCGGCGGCGATCCGCTCTCCCTCGACCAGCCGCTCGACTTCTCGCTGGCCGCCGAGGACGCCTCGGTGCTCGTGCGGGGCGAGATCTCCGACGACGAGCTGTCCACGCGGGTGGCGCTGCTGCCCACGCTCCGCTCCGACGTGGTGGGCATCTTCGCCGACCCCGTCATCGAGTCGAGCTTCACCTGCGGCGGCGACGCGCCCGTCGGCGACTGGCGCGACGTCGAGCGCCTGATCGGGGCCGCCGCGTTGCAGGCCGAGGGCCTCGACGGCGCGGGGGTGGCGCTCGCCGTCCTCGACACGGGCATCAACGCCGCGCACGTGGCCAGGCACCTGGGCAGGGGCGTCAACCTCGACGCCGAGCGCAGCTGGAACCCCTCCAGTGTGTCGGGCCGTCCCGGCGAGTTCGAGGTGGACCACGGCACGATGTGCGCGTTCGACACGCTGATCGGCGCCCCGCAGGCGTCGCTGATCGACATTCCCGTGCTGCTGTCCAGCCGTCCCGGCGGGTCGGCGCTCGACGGGCTGCTGTCGGACGCGGTGGCCGCCTTCGCGCATCTGCGGACCGTGCTCGACGCGCAGCCCGCCGACACCAGGGCGCTGGTGATCAGCAACTCGTGGGGGTCGTTCTCCCCTCGATGGGACTTTCCGCCCGGCCATCCGGGCAACTACTCCGACAACGCCGCCCACCCGTTCAACCTGATCGTCGCCTCTCTCGATCGGGCGGGCGCCGACGTGCTGTTCGCGGCGGGCAACTGCGGCCGCGACTGCAAGGACGGCAGGTGCGCCTACCCCGACCGGCCGATCGTGGGCGCCAACTCCCACCCGAGGGCGCTGTCGATCGGCGGCGTCGACGTCACCGGCGAACGGGTCGGCTACTCCTCGCAGGGCCCAGGACGGCTGGCCGCCCGCAAGCCCGACGTGTGCGCCTACACCCACTTCTCGGGCTCGAAGGCGTTCGGCGACGGCGAGCCCGACTCGGGCACGTCGGCGGCGTGCCCGGTGGCCGCGGGTCTGGTGGCGGCGATCCGCACCCACTGGCCCGCCTCGCGCCTGTCGCCGAGCCAGCTGCGCTCGCTGCTGCGCCGTACCGCCGAGGACCGCAGCGAGGTCGGCTACGACTTCGACTACGGTTACGGCGTCGTCGACGCCGCGGGCGTCCTGGCCGCGCTCCAGCGCAGGGCCAAGCGCGTAGCGTCTCTGATCAGTTGAGCGATCCCGTGCCAGACCTGGTGTCTGGCACGGGTTCTTCCCACCGTGGAGGGGTGGCGTGAGCGTGCAGGTGGAAACCCGCGCCCAGTGCTGCCCCTCGTGGCCGGTGTCGGCCGGTAGTGGGTGTGCTGATCGCTGCCACGCCCTGGTTCCGGTGGGCTGCGCGGGGCAGCGGGGTCCGGACCGTGTGAGCGTGTCCCTCCGGACGCTGGCCCGCACCACCATCAGATCGTGCGGGGGAGGGTGCCCTGCGTCGCCTGGGCGCGGGGCGTGTGGAACGAGGCCGGGTGGGGGCGGTCTTGGACCGGTCCGTCCGGCTGGTCT
>NZ_JBHZBH010000005.1:0-303286 GCF_042754765.1 Nonomuraea sp. NPDC059194
TGAGGCTGGGGCACGCCAGCACAGTCACATACCCCAGCCTTCTCGCGCAGGGAAACCGATCGATCACCTCGTGCGATCTAGCCATGTAGTACTAGGGAGCGAAGAGTGTCCACCCCGCGTGCGGCGTCGCCGAGGGCACCATGATCCACACCAAAATCTATCTCGCTCGCCCCGGTTCCGCTCACAAGCGACTCAGTGAGCGACCACTCGCGCTCTTCGGCTCGCGGCGAGGCGGAGAAGAACCGAGAAACCCCACGTCAACGCGATGGGAATGAGTAGGGCGGGTGGGACTTGAACCCACGACCCACGGATTATGAGTGGATCGCTGTTATCACCCATCGCTCTGCTACCGAGCTGCGGGAACTCATGTGGCCGCGGGCTCGGCCTTGTTGATCATTCCGGATATGTTCCGGATCTTGCTGGGGCGGCGTGCCAAGCTGGTGGGTGTGGGATCTGGTTCCGTGCGCAGGGTTGTGGCCGTGAAGTCGGATGGTCCGTGGCTGGTGCTCGTCAACGGGACCATCTGGAATGTCGAGTCGCGAAACTCTGGGGTGGATACAACCTTCGCCTTGTCGAGGTTGGCGCTCTTACCGCTGTTGGAGAGGCCTCGGGACGAGGTGGAGAGGCTTGCCAGACAGGCGCTTGGTCCAGATGATCCAGACATCGCTGAAGCCCTGCAGACGGTCATCCAATGCGGGCTTTCGGGGCCGTCCGAGTATTGGATCTCACGAGCGCTGGCGTGGGTGACCAATGATGAAGTTGGGCTCTTTGCCGGTCTGCTCAGGGAGATCGCCGTCGGGCGGTCCAGTTTTCAAGCCACACAGCACGCTGCGAAACGGCTCCTGAAGCAGAACGGCCATTGGCCAACCATCTGGCGGCAACCTCGTAGCTAGTTTGGAAGACGTCCCGCCATGATCGCCTGAAGTGCTGCGGCGCTGGTCACGGCGGGTTTCGTACTGTCCGTCATTCCCTGTGATTCCCCGAGGCTGACCGCCTTTACTGGCACGGCTATGGCACGCGGTGGCGATCATCAGGTCGGTGATTCCGGGTCGCGTGGCCGTAGTGCGCGGGCAAGCCATCGGAAGCCTCGGAACAGATAGCGAGCCAGACCCACGAGGAATGCCACCATGAACAGCGCCTCGCACATGGCAAGGGCCTCATGTACCCGGCTGTCAGGGCTAGCCCACTGACCAGCGATTGGCATGATCAGCATCCCCAGCACAAATCCGAGCATCGCCAGTGGCTCGCTGTACCCGCCGCGCATGAGCGTGATCTTAGCCCCACGCTCGGACCCTCACTTCCTCCCCTGCCTGATCTTCCCGTCTGCCTCGTCCACCGCGAAGCGGCAGCGGGCCAGACCTGGAGAGTCAAGCCCTTGTCTCTTCGACTGCCGCTGATCAGTGATGCTTCCTCGGTTACCCGGCCTACGACAGTCAGAGAGACAAGGGCTTGACGCGTAAGGGCTGGTCTGCTGGGCTCTGCCTGGACGTGGCGGGCGGGACGATCAGGCTCACCTCAGCCACCGACTACCCGATCGGACGGCATCGCGATCATCCCGGAGCTGAGTCCCCGCCGGAGGCATGCTCTTTGACCTGCGCGGGTCCTGCTGCTGCACCTCGGGTGATCTGCTGAGTCTGTGAGATCACTGGCCGACTGTCGCTGTCCGGCGTGCGGCTCCCGCGCGAGACCGGCCCCCAGGCCGCACGCTCGCGCGGGGAGGGCCGCGCGCTGCGGCGGCGCAGCCGCCGCCTTGATCCCTAAAAGAACAATTCAGCAAGATCTGCAAGTTACGTCGGCAGCGTGCGACCATGCTCCAGGTACAGGGTTCGCCCGATGTTGTGGGCGGTGATGGCGGAAGCGACCCGGCTGGCCAGTCGCTCGATCATCAGGCCGTCCAGCTCCTCGACTGCGTGGAACTCGTAGCCTGCCAACTCCCCGTCTCCGAATGTGATCTTGTCGAGGGTCTCGGGGCTGAGTAGTCCGCCATCGAAGATGAACAGGATCTTGTCGCCCTCTTTGGGGTGGGGTGCCCAGTCAACGACGAGGAGGTCCCCGATGGGCGGTTGGATGCCGAGTTCTTCCTGAACCTCGCGCACGCACGCTTGGAACGGGGTCTCCCCCGGCTCGACGTAGCCACCGGGGATGTCGCGGTACGACTTGTAGGTCGGCTTCACCAGCAGCACGCGTCCATGCTCGTCGAAGAACAGAGCGCCTGCGGCTGCTCGGGCCGTGGCCATGGGCGGTGGAGTGGTCCCTTGGTCGCTCATGATCTCGACCATACGGGGTTCATCGGGTGCCGTCATGCGACATGGAGACGCCGCGCGAGGTCGGCAAGGGGACGGCTGGGCTTGCCTCGCTGGCGGCGTATCCAGGAGAGGACAAGTTGGCGGCTCAGGTAGTGGTGGCGTATCTGCTCGGGGGCGATGCGCTCGACGGCGAGTATCGCGCCAAGCGCCTCGTCCGTGCGGTTCCACATGCTGAACGCCTGGGCAACAGCGAGACCGTGTCGGGCACGGCGCTCGATCGGTAGGGCGCTGGTGTCGAGGTCGGGGCCAACGTCGACGGCGACCTGAACGTCTCCGAGCTCGATCGCCGTAGCGACGCGGTGAATGGCCACATTGGTGGGACCGAACGCGGTCCACACGTGGTTGGCGTCCCCTCCGAGCCTGCTGGCGGACTGGTCTGCCTCCGCCAGGAACGCGCGCACGGTCGACCGGTCCTCAGCTCGGGCCGCAGCCATGGACCCGGCCAGCAGCAACGTCCCGTGAACTGAGAGCAGCGCGGGCGAAGCGTCGCCGAGTTGTCCATCCAGCAGGCCGGTAACGTCGCTGGTGAGATGTATTGCGGCGTCGTAGCGGCCTGTGGAGAGCAAGGCATGGGTGACCGAGCGGAACAGTGAAGCGATCACGATCTGATCGCCGGAGCTCTGCGCGTGCGTCAGACCTCGCTCGGCCGCGATCCAGGCCAGATCGGCTTCACCGATCTTCACCAGGATGGTGGCGGCGGCGTGGTACGCCTGCCCGAGCAGGGCTTGAGCGCGAAGCTGCCCGTCCCCGTCATATGTCCTGGCGGCGTGCTGGGCCTCGGTGAGCAGGGCGGGCAACCGCCTGATGACGAGGCCGTATCGGGATTCCTGGTAGGCGTCCCAGATATCAGCGATCTCGGACTCCAAGTCTGAGAGGCTCGCCGGTTCGTGCGCCTCGACCAGGGAGATCAAGGGTGAAAGCTGGCGATAGTCGGTTATCGCGGCGCGGAGTGCCGGAACGGTTCGATCTCCGCTCTCGGGCGTCCACTCCAGCCATGACGGCTCAGAGAGAAGATCGCCAAGCGATACGTCCAGGGCGACCGCCAAGGACTTGATGACAGACAGCCGGTCAAGCTCGATGCGGTCGTTCTCAACCTTGCTGAGCCAGTCGACGGTCCGGCCCACCAAGCCCGCGAGGACTTCTTGGGACTGTCCTCGCCGTCGCCGATACCACGCGACGCGCTCGCCAATGGTCAGGTGATCTGTCATACCGCGCATGCCCGCTCCGCCCTCACTGGATGGGTTCGGGGACCCCGGAAAATCCTTCCGGGTCAGGGGTTGCTCCGCGATCTAGTGTCACCGCTACAAGTCGTCCCGTCCATCGCACGGAGGGCAGTCATGGACAACGGGAGCAAGCCGCGGTGCTCCGCCTGTAGGGGCACCGGGTGGCGGTACGCACAGGACCGCAGGGCGTACGGCTCGCGCACTCTGAACGGTCGCGGCTCAAGCGCGTCGCAGGTCCAGTGTGCCGAATGCGCAGGCTCCGGACAGGGCTCTCTCTGATGAACCACATCTTCATGAGGGTGGCGAAGTTCCCTTCCACGCCTGCGACGGAGTTGATCCAACTGGAGAGGTTGCAGTTTCGGCTCCTCCAGGTTGAACACGTCGTGGCCCACCTGCGGCCCGAACTGGAGTGCCTGCTCGTGTACGGCCCGGAGCCGTGCCTGCCTGTGCACGTATCGCTCGACACCCCGCGCGGTGCGGATGGCGATGCCGCTCGCGCGGGAGGTCGTCGACCAGCTCGCCATCTCCCTCGGCGTCTGCATCCGCCCTGTCCCGATGCGCTGCCTCGACACCACCACCGGTAGCGCCCGGATCGTCGACATCCCGTGCGGCGCCACCCTGGAGAGCAAGTGTCCGCCGTGCGCCAAGCGCAACCTCCAGCTCCGCAAGGCGCAATGCCGGGAGGGCTGGCACCTCGACCACGAGCCGGTTATCCCCGCCACCGAGCCGACCGACGAACAGCGCTACCTCGTCGAGTTGCGGGCACAGCTTCAAGCCCTGCGCGACCAGGCCGAACGCGACGGGGAAGACCTCGCCCCCTGGGATGACGCGCTGGCAGAGGTCGACGCCGACCTACGCCGTTCGGGACTGCGCGGCAGCGTCCTCGGCAGGACCCCGACCGGCCGTAGGCGCTCGACCAGGCGGCGACAGGACGCCCCCGACCTGCCCAAGCGCAAGAAGGTGTCCAGCACCCTCGGGCGGGTCTACGAGTCGCCGGACGGCCAACGGTTCCGGCCTTCGATGTTCATCACGCTCACCCTGCCGTCCTACGGCCGCATCCTCGACGGCGCACCGGTCGACCCGGCCGCCTACGACTACCGGCGGGCCGCCCGCGATGCCCTGCACTTCTCCAAGCTCGTGGACCGCTTCGTGCAGAACCTGCGGCGGGTGGCTGGCTGGGACGTGCAGTACTTCGCCACCGTCGAACCACAGAAGCGGCTGGCCCCACACCTGCACCTCGCCATGCGAGGCACCCTCTCCCGAGCCGAGATCAAGCAGATAGCCGCCGCCACCTACCACCAGGTCTGGTGGCCCCCGACCGACCACGTCGTCTTCGACGGCGACACCCTTCCCGTCTGGGAAGACGAGGTCGGCTATCTCGACCCCCGCACCGGTGAGGTACTCCCGACCTGGGACCAAGCCCTCGACGCCCTGGCCGACGAGGACGCCGAGCCGCTGCACGTGCTCACCTTCGGCAACCAGGTCGACGCCAAGGGCGTGCTCGGCGGCACCGAACGCGCCGACCACCTGATCAAGCACTACCTGACCAAGTACCTCACCAAGTCGATCGCCGAAACCTGCGACCCGGACAACCCGCGCCAGAAGGACCACGCCGACCGGATGGCAGACGCGCTGCGCTACGAGCCGTGCTCGCCCACCTGCCCGAACTGGCTGCGCTACGGCGTCCAGCCCAAGGGCGCCAAGCCGGGTCAGGCTCCCGGACAGTGCCGGGGCAAGGGCCACAAGCCCGAACACCTCGGCTACCCGGGCCGCCGCGTCCTGGTCTCCCGCAAGTGGTCGAACAAGACCCTGACCGACCACCGCGCCGACCGCCGCGCCTGGGTCCTGGAAACCCTCGGTCTTTCGGCAACCGCCGGCACCGACCCGAACCGCTACACCTGGCGACCCATCCCACCCGGCGACCCCGACCTTCCACCGCTCGGCCAACGGCTGCTGATCGAGATCGCCAACCGCCAACGCTGGCGCGCACTCCTGGCCGAACACCAAGCCCAAGCAGACGACACAGATCTTTCGGCAACTGAGGTGGTGGCTGCTTGAAGAGAGACGAACTGCTCACCGTCGCCCAGGTCCTCGACGAACTCGGCGGTATCTCCCGCCGAACCTTCTACCGCTGGCGCGAGATCGGCAAAGCGCCGCAAGGCATCCGCCTGCCCAACGGCGAACTCCGCATCTACCGCAGCGACCTCAACGCCTGGCTCGCATCCCTCCGGAGTGCAGCATGGACACCTCGTACAAGGTCAAGTTCTGGGACATCCGCACCAACACCCGCAATGACGGCAAGGGCAAGAAGCCGCGCATCGTCTCTCACACCGTGCGCTGGACGGTCGGCAACCGTGAGAAGTCCTCCACGTTCAAGACCAAGGGGCTGGCCGAGAGCTTCCTGTCGTCCCTCCGCCAGGCGGCCAAGAACGGGGAGGCGTTCGACGAAGACAGCGGCCTTCCGGTGTCGATGGTCAAGGCCAAGGACGCGCGCACCTGGTACTCCTTCGCGGTCGCCTACGTCCACGCCTGGTGGCCTCACGCGGCGGCCAAGTCCCGCGAGGGCATGACCGATGCGCTGGCCAACATCACGCCCATCCTCAGCGCGGACACTGCGGGCCGTCCCGACGACGAGGTGATCCGAAAGGCGCTGCGGGAGTACTCGTTCCTCCCGTTGGATCGTCGCCCCACGCCGTCACCCGAGATCGCTAAGGCCGTCCGGTGGATCGAAGCGGCGTCGCTACAGCTGAACGCCCTGGAGGAGGCCAAGCACACGCGCGCTGTCCTGGAGGCGCTCTCGCTCCGCATGGACGGCAAGCCGGCGGCCACGTCGACCTACCGCCGCAAGCGAGCCGTGTTTCACCACGTCCTCGAATACGCCGTGGAGCTGGAAGAACTTTCGGCAAACCCGCTCCACAAGGTCAAGCTCCGCAAGGTCAAGGTAACCGGCGAGATCGACCGCCGTTCGGTCGTCAATCCCGTCCAGGCGCGCGAACTCCTCACCTCCGTGACCTACGTGGGACGTTCGCGCGGGCTGATGATGACGGCCATGTTCGCGTGCATGTACTTCGGCGGCCTTCGCCCCGGTGAGGCAGCAGGACTGCGGCTGAAGGACTGCTTCCTCCCCAAGAAGGGGTGGGGACTCCTCACGTTGGAGAAGACCCGGCCGGAGAGCATCAAGCGGTACACGGACTCCGGCGAGACCCACGACGACCGCGGCCTCAAGCACCGGGATGACAAGGCCACCAGGCTCGTCCCCATCCCTCCCGAGCTCGTCGCCATCCTGCTCGCGCACATCAGGGACCACGGCGCCGCCGACGATGGGCGACTGTTCCGTACGAGCACGGGCCGTTCCTTCTCCGGTTCGGCCGTGTCCCAGGTCTGGCAGGAGGCGCGAACCTATGCGTTCACGCCCGACCAGGTCGCCTCACCGCTGGCGGGCAGGCCGTACGACCTGCGGCACGCGGCCGTCTCCCTCTGGCTGAACGCGGGGGTTCATGCGCCCTGAGGCTGCCGAACGGGCCGGACACGGCGTGGATGTCCTGTTGCGCGTCTACGCCAAGTGCATCGACGGGCAACGTGAAGTGGCCAACCGCCGCATACTGCGGGCTCTAGCCGCATGACCGACGGATACCACGAAGGACCCCGAGCACTCCCCCGGGGTCCTTCGTCATGTTCCGGAACCTGCCTCGGATGCGTATCCCGACCTGCGGGAACATGCCGGAATCCATTCCGCGTATGTTCCGCGAACAGTGGCATACGGCTGCTTGTGGCGGCCCGCGGCTGCATGTGTGATGTACACCGTACGAGACAGAAACCCCAGCTCAGCGGCTGGATTCCTGGTCAATCTGAGTAGGGCGGGTGGGACTTGAACCCACGACCCACGGATTATGAGTCCGATGCTCTGACCGGCTGAGCTACCGCCCCCTGCGAAAGTGCAGTCTCCCACAAAAACTCGCGCTTGCCAGCATAGATCCGCATCCCTGCGCTCCAGGACAGAACGCCCCGGGAATGGATGCCACGCCCGCGTGGTTACATGCATCGTGGCCGGTGTGCCCAGTGTCCCCGGGCCTCACCTATTGCCTTCACGGAATACCGTCCGGCTGGAGCCGTGTTGCGCCTTTCGCCGAGAGGCGACCTGCACACCGGTTCGCACACGTGGGGAAGCGCCCGCCCGATCCCAGGATCAGGCGGGCGTTTCCTCGTCCGGGGGCCGCCACAGGTCGAACGGTCCCGTCCTGTCGAGGTCCTGGCGCGCCCTGCGGTAGGCCTCGCATCTGGCTTCGAGCTCCCGCTCCTCCTCTGTCATGGCAGGCATCCTGGCCGAGGCGGCGCGGGCGGAAGGTCAACTTGGCAGAACCTCGACCGTTCCCCGCTCGCCGTCGACCCTGACGCGGTCGCCGTCCTTGATCCGCATGGTGGCGTTGCCGGTGCCGACGACGGCCGGGATGCCGAGTTCGCGCGCCACGATCGAGGCGTGGGAGAGCGGGGCTCCCATGTCGGTGACGACGGCGGCGGCGCGGGGGAACATGGGCGTCCAGCCGATGTTGGTGAGCGTGGTGACGAGGATCTCGCCCTGCTGGAGCCGTTCGCCGTCTTCGGGTCCCGCGAGGACCCGCGCCACGCCCTCGACGACGCCGGGCGCGCCGGGGAAGCCCGTGACCGCGTCGGCGACCTCGTAGGCGCGGCCGCGCGCGTCGTAGAGGTCGGCGCGGCGGTCGGGCGAGGCGGCCCAGCGGACGGGGTCGAAGGGGCCCACGATCAGCGTCGGGTACGGCGGCAGCGCCGCGTAACGCTCGTAGGTGGCCCGCCGTACCGCGATCCTGGCGGGCTCGGCGCCGCGCAGCACGGCGAGGATCTCCTCGACGGGCAGGAAGAACAGGTCGTCGCCGTGCCCGGTCAGCTCCCCCGCCCTGATCACGAAGGCGCGCAGCGCCCAGAACGCGCGGATCACCTCCGAGCGGGTCGTCTCGCGGTCGCGGACGACGGCGTTCCAGCGGGCGACCCTGGCCCGCATCGCGCGTTCCTTGCCCGGGTATCGCTGGGCGAACCTGGCCCAGGCCGCGTCGCGGGCGGCGGCCTGCCTGGCCAGCAGCGCGCCGGTGTCGGCCCGCGCGGTCGACAGCCCGGCGAGCTGGGTGTCGATCCACGTGGGGTCCTCGCCGGGTCTGGGGCGGGAGACCTCGAACTCGTGCGGTCCGCGGTGCCCGTGGGCGAGCGCGAACTCCTCGCGGGTGATCTCGCCCTTGGCCAGCCGGTCGAGGCCGATGATGGGGCCGAGGCTGGCCAGTTCGGAGCCGTCGGCGTTGACGCCGGTCAGCATGGCCTCGGCGTCGACCTCGCCCATCATCGTGCGCAGCTTGTCGCGGGTCCAGACCAGGGTGGCGCCGCCCTGCCGTCCTGCGGCCTCCAGCATCCCGCAGGCGGTGACGAAGTACGGCAGCAGCTCGCGCTCCCAGAGGTCGGCCAGTTCGGCGCCGCTCCCCGCCGACTGGATCGCGGCGCGCAGGTCCTCGTTGCGCTGCCGGGCGGTGGCGAGGAAGGCGGGCATGGCCGCGAGGTTGTCCCTGACGCGCTTCCTGATGCGGACGGCCATGGGCAGGGTCAGCTTGATGATCTTCCAGCGCGAGGTCTTCAGCAGGGGGATGTCCAGGCCGGTGGGGAACTTGCCGAAGACCTGCTCCACCGCGCTCAGCCTGGATCCCATGCCGAGCGCCTTGGCGACGGAGACGGTGGCGCTGAGGTTCATGTAGAAGCGTCCGCCGATGTTGCCGACGAGGTCGAAGCCGGGCAGCGTGGAGGCCGACATCGCCTCGCGGATGAAGATCTGCACGAAGGACCAGGTGGCGGGGGTCATCACGTCGGGAATGGCCTCGCCGAGGTTGCCCGCGGTCCACAGGTAACCGCTGTCGCGGCTGTCGTTCCACTCCTCGACCTCCTGCTGGAGGCCGGTGACCGGGCGGGCCTGCAGGATGTACGGCCGGCCGTCGCGCAGCGCCCACTCGATGTCCATGGGCGTGCCGTACAGGCGCTCGATGTCGGTCGCGAGCGCGGCCAGCCGTACGGCCTGCGGGCGGTCGAGCACGGGCAGGCGACGTCTTTCCTCGGGCACGGGCTCCTCGCGGGTGCCGGAGCCGGTCCGCACTGTCATGACGGTCTTGTCGGCGACGCGCTCCTCGGTGACGACGCCGTCCTTGACCACGAGCGTGTCGGGCGTGACCTGGCCGCCGACGACGGCCTCACCGAGCCCCCAGGCGGCGTTGACGACGATCTCGTCGCGGGCGCCGGTGACGGGGTTGGCGGTGAACACGACTCCGGCCGCGTCGGCCGCCACCAGCTCCTGGACGACGACGGCGAGCGCGACCTGGTCGTGGGGGACGTCGTTGCGGGCGCGGTAGGCGATGGCGCGCTCGGTCCACAGGGAGGCCCAGCAGCGTTTGACCGCGTCGAGGAGGGCGTCGCCGCGGATGTCGAGGTAGGTGTCCTGCTGCCCGGCGAAGGACATGTCAGGCAAATCCTCCGCGGTCGCCGAGGAGCGCACGGCGACGGGGACGTCGTCGCCGAGCGCCTCGTAGGCCTCGCGGATGGCCTCGGCGCTCTCCCGCGGCATCTCGTGCTCGGCGAACAGGCCGGCGATCACCGAGGGTTCGTCGAGCGCGTCGAGGATCCGGTCGTGGAAGGGGGCGACGAACTCGCGGTAGGCGTCGGTGGTGACGTGGAATCCGGCGGGTACCGGCAGCCCCGCCCTGGCCAGGCGGGCCAGGGAGGCGCCCTTGCCGCCCGCGACCTCGAGCGTCGCGGCGTCGTCGTCGAGTGGAAGCACCCTCACGTCAGACCTCCTTGTCGAGCGATGCGCGCAGTCTGTCCTGGGCGATCTCCAGGGCGGCGTCGAGGTAGCCCTGGGTCGCCTTGGCGACGGCCTCGGCGTCGCCCGGTTCGCCGGACTCCACCGCGCGCCGGGCCGCGTCGGCGAGCAGCTCGGCCAGCCGGTCCTCCGGCGCCTTCATGGAGTCGGGCAGGTAGCGCCGCACCGTCAGGAACCCGTAGAGCGTCGAGAAGAGGACCGTCAGGTGCTCGGCGGTGGTCAGGTCGGCGCGCAGCGCGCCGTGCTCGCGCAGGGCCTCGACGTAGGTCCGGAACAGCCCGCCCATCGGCAGGTCGCCCTCCTCGCCCCTGTCGCGGGTGAGCTTGCCCAGCACCTCGGAGTCGCCGACGAGGCTGGCCCTCATCAGCGGCCTGCGCAGCAGTTCACCGGCCAGGGCGCGGAGCAGGTCGTGCAGGGTCGTGGGGGCGCTCTGCCGTACGTCGTGGAGCAGCTGGACCCGCTCGCGCCGCAGCAGGGCGGCGAACAGCGCGTCGCGCGTCTTCCAGTGCAGGTAGATCGTGCCCTTGGCGACTCCTGCCGCCTTGGCGATGTCGTCGATCGTGGTCTTGTCGTAGCCGAAACGGTGGATCAGCCCGGCCGCGGCGTCGAGGATGCGGTGCGCCCGCTCCCGTTGCCGCGCCGGATCCGCCGGTGGACGAGCCATGGTCACCTCCATTGTTTGACCAAATATACTCATCTGGTCATTCAATGGCCAGCCCTCGCGTTGGCCTCGATGGTGATGCTGTCGATTTATCTGCGCCAGTGCGGGTTGGCCGAGTCGAAGCCGGTCGGCATGCCACACGGCACGACGGGGGTTGAGAGCTGACCGGTGATGACGGCGACGACGCGGCTGCCGGGAGCGAAGGCGCCGCGTTCGGCCAGGTCGAGGATGCCGTAGATCATCTTGGCGACGTAGACCTGCTCGAAGGAGGGGTCGAGCGCGGGCGAGGCCTTGGCGTAGCCGCCGAAGTGGTAGTCGAGGTTGATGGACCAGTTGCCGGTCGCCGCGCCGTAGGCCTCGCGCTGGAGCCTGGCCACCTCGTCGTTGAGGAAGGCGGCCCCCTTCAGTACGGCGAAGCCGAGCGCGCGCCTGCCCTCGGGCAGCCCGGCCGCGATGCCCGCCAGGGTGCCGCCGGTGCCGACGGGGCAGCAGATCACGTCGTAGTCGAGGTCGATCTCGCCGGGCAGCTCGGCACAGCCCCGCACCGCCGCCGCGTTACTGCCGCCCTCGGGCAGGATCGCGACGTCACCGAACTCCTCGCGCAGCCTGTCGAGCACCTGCGGGGTGTGCTTGAGCCGGTAGGCCGCCCTGTCGAGGTAGGTCAGGCGCATCCCGCACGCCGTGGCGAAGGCCAGCGAGGGGTTGAGCGGCAGGTGCTCCTCGCCGCGCACCACGCCGATCGTCTCGAAGCCGTGCTCCATGCCGGCCCTGGCCAGCGCGCGCAGATGGCCGGAGTAGGCGCCGCCGAAGCTGAGCACGCGCGGGTGGCCCAGGTTGTACTTGAGCTTGCGGGCCTTGTTGTCGTCGTGTTTGAGGAAGAGCCTGACCGTCCCGAGCCGGGGATCCCTCATCTCCTCCATCGCGCTAGTCTACGGTCGAGCCGTTGTTGAGGAGTGTTCGATTATGCGCGTTGTTGAAGCTTTCCGTGGTGCTTACGCCGCCGAGCCGGCGACCGTGTGGCGCGCTCCCGGACGCGTCAACCTCATCGGCGAGCACACCGACTACAACGACGGTTTCGTGCTGCCCTTCGCGGTGCCGTGGGGCATCACCGCCGCGCTCAGCCCGCGCACGGACGGCACGATCAGGCTGATGTCGATGCAGTCGCCCGGCGAGCCCGCGGTCATCACCTCATGGGAGTCCGCCACGGGCTGGACCCGCTACGTCGTCGGTGTCCTGGCCATGCTCGGCTCGCGCACCCAGGGCGCCGACATCGTCATCGACGGCGACCTGCCCGCGGGCGCGGGGCTGAGCTCCAGCGCGGCCCTGGAGGTGGTCATCGGCTCCGCCCTCGACGAGGTGTACGGCCTGGGCCTGACCCCCATGGAGATCGCGCTGCTCGGCCAGAAGGCGGAGAACGACTTCGTCGGCATGCCGTGCGGCATCATGGATCAGGCGGCCTCGGCGCTGTGCGAGGAGGGCAAGGCGCTCTTCCTCGACTGCCGTTCGCTCGGTTTCCGCAACATCCCGCTCGACCTGGCCGCGCACGGGTTCCGGATGCTCGTCATCGACACCGGC
Source organism: Nonomuraea sp. NPDC059194 (assembly GCF_042754765.1). NCBI lineage: Bacteria > Bacillati > Actinomycetota > Actinomycetes > Streptosporangiales > Streptosporangiaceae > Nonomuraea > Nonomuraea sp. NPDC059194. Next base: position 12,631 of record NZ_JBHZBH010000005.1, read on the forward strand.
GTCCACCACGAGCTGGCCGACGGCCAGTACGCCAAGCGTCGCGCCGACTGCGAGTCGGCCGCCCGCAAGCTCGGCGTCGCCGCCCTGCGCGACGTGACCGACCTGGCGGGGGCGCTGTCGGTGCTCCAGGGCGACGAGCGCCAGCGCGTCCAGCACGTCGTCACGGAGAACCACCGGGTCGAGGCGGTCATCGGCCTGCTGCGGGCCGGGGCGGTCGCCGAGATCGGGGCCCTGCTCAACGCCTCACACCTGTCGCTGCGCGACCAGTACGAGGTGTCCGCGCCCGAGCTGGACGTCGCGGTGGAGGCCGCCATCCGGGGCGGGGCGCGCGGGGCCAGGATGACCGGCGGCGGGTTCGGCGGGTCGGCGATCGCGCTGGTGGCGGAGGAACGGGTGCCTGCCGTACAGGAGTCGGTGCTGGCGGCCTACGCGGAGCGCGGCTGGAAGGAGCCCCGCTTCCTGACCGCCACCCCCGCCAAGGGCGCCCACCGGCTGACGGCGTGACGCTCCGGAGTGCTGCGATCACTCAATTTCCCGGTTTAGGGGACAAATCCCGTTGAGCAAGGTGAAGATGTGGTCTGCTGCGGACCACACGAGGGCGACGCGGTGAGGGCGCCGCCACCAGGACCGTGCCTCCGACCCGGAATCGGTCGCGCGATCCGCGAACCCGGAATGCGCTGGTTGCTGAGTGCGTACGTGGATGAGAGCACTTCGTCCCTTCGAGATCCACACCGTCACCGACAAGGCCGTCGACTTCCGTGAGGCGGAGCGCTTCATCCGCCTGTTCCACGCGGAGAATCCGGGCGCGGGCGACGTCGCCGCGCGCCTGCGGCAGGTCGCCAGAGACGCGGCGAAGTTCGGCACCTACACCCATACCGCCGCCGAGCTGGAGTTCGGCGCGAGAGTGGCCTGGCGCAACAGCAACCGCTGCATCGGGCGGCTCTACTGGCGCTCGCTGAAGGTCAGGGACCGCCGGGACATCTGCAGCGCCGAGGGCGTGGCCGTCGAGTGCGTCGCCCACCTGAGGGAGGCGACGGGCGGCGGCAGGATCCGGCCGACGATCACCGTGTTCGCCCAGGACCACCCCGCCTGCCCGGCCCCGCGCATCGTGAACGAGCAGCTCATCCGCTACGCCGGATACCGCCGCAAGGACGGCTCGGTGCTCGGTGATCCGCGCAACGTCGCCTTCACCGAGCAGGCGCTCGGGCTGGGCTGGCGCGGCGGCGCGGGAACCAGGTTCGACGTGCTGCCGCTCGTCGTCCAGCCCGCCAAGGGGCGGCCGCTGCTGTGCGCGGTGCCGGGCGACGCGGTCCTGGAGGTGGCGATCAGGCATCCGGAGTACCGCTGGTTCGAGGAGCTGGACCTGCGCTGGCACGCCGTACCGGCGATCTCGAACATGTGCCTGGAGATCGGCGGCATCTGCTACCCGTGCGCGCCGTTCAACGGCTGGTACATGGGGACCGAGATCGGCGCCCGCAACCTCGCCGACCACGACCGCTACGACCAGTTGCCGGTGATCGCCGAGCGGCTGGGCCTGGACACCTCGCGCGAGCGCACCCTGTGGCGCGACCACGCGCTGGTGGAGCTCAACGTGGCCGTGCTGCACTCGTTCGAGGCGGCGGGGGTGACGATGACCGACCACCACACCGAGTCCAGGCGCTTCCTGACCCACCTGGAGCGGGAGGAGAAGGCGGGCAGGGCGTGCCCGGCCGACTGGTCGTGGATCGTGCCGCCGATGTCGGGCGCGGCCACCCCCGTCTTCCACCGGTACTACGACCAACGCACCCTCACCCCGTCCTTCGTCCCCTCCCACCCGTAGTCATCCGCATTTTCTTGTACGGCAAGCACGGGAGGGCGCCTCCGCCCGGCGCAGGGTCCCGCCCGTCCAGGGGACGCTCCTCGGGCGCGCGGGGCCGGGGTGGGCAACGGACCGCCCTTGGTGTAGAACGTTGTTCTGTAACGCGTCTCGCCTGGAGGGTGTGCGATGCCGGAGCCGGTGCTGTCGTCGATCGACCAGGGCGTGATGACGCTGACGTTCAACCGCCCCGAACGGCTCAACGCGTGGACCGACGCCATGGGCCGCCGCTATTTCGACCTGCTCGAACAGGCCGAGAAGGACCCCGCCGTACGGGCCGTCGTGGTGACCGGCGCGGGCAGGGGCTTCTGCTCGGGCGCCGACCTCCAGACGCTCGACGCGATCCGGTCGGGCGGCTACGACGAGGAGCCCGACCCCCGGCCGAACACCTACCCCACCACGATCCGCAAGCCGATCATCGCCGCCGTGAACGGGGCCTGCGCGGGGCTCGGCATGGTGCACGCGCTGATGTGCGACCTGGTCTTCACCGCCGACGACGCCAAGTGGACGACGGCCTTCCCGCGCCGGGGCCTGGTCGCCGAGTACGGGCTGTCATGGGTGCTGCCGCGGCTCATGGGGCAGCAGCGCGCGATGGACGTCCTGCTGTCGGGCCGGGTCTTCACCGGCGCCGAGGCGTACGCCATGGGCCTGGTGAACCGGGCGGTGCCGGGCGACGAGCTGGCGGCGGTGGCGTGGGAGTACGCGCGCGAGCTGGCCGCGCACAGCTCGCCGGCTTCGATGGACGTCATCAAGCGGCAGGTGTGGGGCGACTGGGACCGGACGCTGGAGGAGTCGGCCAGGGCGGCGGTGCGGGAGATGCTCGCCTCGTTCGGCCGGCCGGACTTCGCCGAGGGGGTGGCCAGCTTCCTCGAACGCCGCGCCCCCCGCTTCCCTCCCCTGTGAACCACACCAGTCGCGGGGGCCCGGTTTCCCTGGCCTCTCGCCCGTGACGGGAGCCGGTTTCCTCCCCTGACCCCGCACCAGTGCGAGAGCCGGTTTCCCTGCCCTGTCAACCGCACCTGGCGAAAGTCGGTGGAAAGCAAGAAGCCCAGGCCGCTGGCCTGGGCTTCTTGGTGAAGCTCCCGCGATAGGACTCGAACCAGCTTCATGCTGTTTCGATCAGTCCGGGGTTTGGTCAGAGGTGACGTTGACTGCTCAGCTGAGTTCAGGCTCGTTCCGATCAGTCCACCTCGTATGGCTCCCGATCTGGCTCCCCTTCGACTTTTCAGCCAATCACGGCCGTTGAGTAGGAAAGTTTTCATAGGGGAGTCTCGTCATTGCTGCCGCGTGGCAGTGTGGTCTGCTATTGGGTTGTTCTGAAACAATGGCATGGGATTGTGGATGCCCAATAGCTTTCTACCTGGTTACAGTAGATCACCTGGGTCAGAAAGCAGGTAGAAATCCCACCCTGCCGCCTTGTGTCCTTCTCCCTCAAAGTGCCCTCCGGCGCAGTTGCCTTTGCTGCCGTTGGGGTCCCCGTTCCAGAAGACGACGAAGCACTCGCGGCAAAATCGCCAGTTGGGTTGTGTGGTACTGACGGCGTCGGGGATGTTAACGGCCATGCGTCCTCCAGCATGGATAGATTCTATGGTCTAAGAATTGGGATATGTCAGCAGGAGGTTGAGAGTTAGATGTAGGCAGCCTGGTCCACGCCTAGGCTAGATTATCCGGGTCGGCAAGCAGGTAGAAATTCCACCCTGCGGCCCTGTGCCCGCCGCCTTGTGTGGGCGCCCCGTTGCAGATACCCTTGCCGCCGTTGCGGTCGCCATTTCAGAAGAGGCTGAAGCACTGAATGCAAAATCGCCAGTTGGGTTGTGTGGTATTGACGTCGTCGGGGATGTTAACAGCCATGCGTCCTCCAGCATGAGCCTAGATCTAATTGTTCATGAGGAATCTACCCATGATCGATTCAGGTCATTCATTGTTTCACTTTATCCGTAAATAAGGAATTAGCAATGAGACGATTGGCGCTAAGTAAAGGTCCGATTTCACGCGCACGCGTTCCTGGCCTGCCCGTATGCCGTCGTCCCACCCCACAAGGTACTGGGCCAGTCACAGTGCCGCCTGTGCCCTGCGGTTCGCCCATACCCCTCCCGCTCCCGACAGGCGCCGAACCTCGCGACTGCGGGCCGGGTTCAGTCAAGGGTCGAGCTTGCTCGATCGCGTAGCGACGGCCGTAGGCCGCCCTTGACGGGTTCCGAACCTGCCGCGAAACAATCCTGCGCCGGGAGCGAACCGCGGTACCTGCGATACGGCGAGCAACCACTCGCTGGCGCTGTCGCCGCGCGTGCATGCGTGCGCTTGCGCTGATGAGCCCGACCCCGTTACCCGAGAATTGCGCTTCCTCGGCTTTGCGGCCCTGATCCTTCGTCCGCGCCTGCCGACCGGCGTGTTGCGGGTCGGGCATGGGAGCCTAAGCGGGAGTGCCCGGCCCGTGCCGCGTCGGCGGCGCGTGCGGCCCGGTCAGGGCCGCTTTAACACCAAAACCGAGGAAACCACCCTCGTCATCGGATTTCTCACCTACGCAGGTACCGGCTGGCCCACGACCGGTGACCAACTCCTCGCCAACACGGCAGCGGCACAAGCCCGCGAACGCAACAGGACGTGAAGAGCTCGCCCACGACGCCTGGGAACAGAGCCCGTCCGCACCGCTCGTCGCCTGACCAACCCTCAGACCGTGAACGGAGCGTCACCATGTCCACCCCTGTCCGACCTCCAGCCGGGGCAACGGTCGTGCCGTTGCTCTACAAGCCTGAGGAGGTCGCCGTCCAGCTTCGGATCAGTCGGACGAAGGTCTACGCGCTGCTTCGGAGCGGGGAAATCCGCTCGGTGAAGATCGACGGCTGCCGCCGTATCCCGGTAGCCGCACTCTCCGAGTACATCGCGCGCCTCGAAAGGAAGGCGGCATGAGCAAAGAGGATCTCGACTATTCGATCTACTTCGACGCGAGCAAGAACGCCTGGGTTGCCGCCGTGTCCCTCGGCTTCGACGGCGCAGGCCGTCAACGACGCTGTAGACGACTTCCTCACGCACGGACTCAAAGGCCGCAGTCTTGGCACCATCACGCACGCGCGGTCGATGGCTGAGAACCAGATCAAGCCGAAGATCGGCAACTATCGGCTCAAGGACCTTCGCGCCGAACATGTCGATCTCTGGCTTGACGAGCTCGCCGAAACCCTCGCCACCAAAACGATCGTCCAGATACACAACCTCCTGACCCGCGCCATTCGCATGGCCGAGAAGCGTGAACTCGTCGGCCGCAACGTCTCGGCCCTGTGCGAGACACCACACGGGCAGGAAGGACGGCCGAGTACGTCCCTCACGCTCGACCAGGCCGTCGCGGTGCTCAAGGCGTGCGACGGGGAGAAGTTCGGCGCGTACGTCATCACCTCACTCCTCACCGGTATCCGACCCGAGGAGGCGCGAAAGCTTCTCTGGGAGGCCGTAGACCTGAGAGGAAAGCCGCCTTCCATCTCGGTTCTTCGCGCCGATCGAGTCGGTGGAGACACCAAGACCAAGAAGTCACGTCGGGCGCTCGCCCTTCCGGCCCTCGTGGTCGACGAGCTCAAACGGCATCGAGTACGTCAGAAGACGCAGCGGCTGTTGGCCGGTGAGGCATGGCAGGAACACGGTCTCGTCTTCACTCGCGACGACGGGACCTTGCTTGATCCCATGCGCGTGCTGCGTGGACTACGAGTGATCACCAAGAAGGCAGGCATCGGAAGCCGCTGGAAGGTGCGGGAGCTCCGCCACTCCTTCGTCTCGATCCTGAGCGACGGGGATGTCTCTGTGGAACGCATCGCCGATCTCGTCGGGCACTCGACACCCAACACCACGCAAACCGTCTATCGACACCAGATCAGGCCGGTCATCGTTCATGGGGCCGAGACCATGGATGCCGTCTTCGGCAAGGGTGACCAAACCGGGTAGTGGCTCCCCGAATGGCTCCCGGAACGACTCAGGCCCCCTATCCCTGATCTGGGAAGGGGGCCTGAGCTTTATGTTCTTCGGCTGTACCAAGCTCCCGCGATAGGACTCGAACCTATAACCTGCCGGTTAACAGCCGGCTGCTCTGCCGATTGAGCTACACGGGATCGGACTTGCGCGCCTGCCCGGCCGGGCGTGAGGCCCTTCCGTTCGGCGCAGGAATAGATTAGCGCACATCTGGAGTGCGTGTCGCATCGCCAGCGGGGTAGGCCCGGAGACAGCGGAGGTGGAAAATGCGATATCGGATGATGTTCGCTGTCGGGGTGGCGGTCGGTTACGTGCTGGGCAGCAGGGCGGGCCGCGAACGCTACGAACAGATCAAGCGCGCGGCCCGGCGTGTCGCCGACAGCCCGAGGGTCCAGGAGGCCGCGGGTCTGATGGGCGCGCAGGTTTCCAAGGTGGCCGGCGTGGCGCGGGCGAAGGTCGGCGACACGCTCGTCGACCGGGTGCCCTTCCTGAGAAGCGGGCGCGAGGTCGACCATCTCGACACGGGGACGGGCTGGCCCGAGTCGGGGCAGGCGGGGGCCAAGAAGAAGGACGAGGCGCAGGCCGACGACACGGGCGTGCCGTACTAGAGGCGGCGCGGGGAGCCCGGAGTCAGGCCGGGCTCCCAACCTGAGACGAACCGAAACCAGGAGTCAGACGCCCATGGTGCGCCGCAGGCCCTCCAGGGCCTGTTCCGCCTGGGCGCGCAGCCCCGGGTCCTCCGGGTCGAGGCCCTCGTCGAAGTGGAAGTTCCAGGTGAAGGCGTCGGCGCCGGGTGCCCTGCGGGCGACCAGGCGCACCCCTCCCCTGCTGGGCAGCCGCACGTACTTGTTGACCACGATCGTGGAGTTGACCCGTTCGCGTACGGCCTCGGGCAGCCGGTGGGGTTCGGCGACGCGCGCCGACAGGCGGCGGCCGTCGGAGGTGGTCAGGCTGAGCCCGTCGTCGTCCCACCCCGCCCGCTCCACCGTCTCCCACGGCACGCGTTCGCCGTCGGGCAGGAACAGCGCCAGGTCGGTGGCGACCACGTAGCCTTCGTCGGCTTGTGCGAACGTCAGCACGCGCTCTCCACTGGTCGTGGCCAGACTCTTACGCACGTCGGACGGCAGGCGGCGGAACAGGCTCATGAGGCCACGGTATCGGCGAGCAGATCCAGGGTGAGCGCCGCACTCCAGGAGAAGTCCCTGCACCCTCTGCCGCTGCCGTCGAACGGGTCGAAGCACTCGCGGAAGCCCGCCTGCCGTACCAGGCGGAGGGTGCCGGTGGTGAGCAGCTGAGCCAGGTGCGGCAGGTCGTGCAGGATGGCGGCGCGGCGCAGCAGCCAGTTGGTGTTGACCCAGGACGGCCCGCGCCAGTAGCGGGTGCGGTCGAACTGGGCCGCGCGGATCTCGCAGCTGGGCACCGGGTAGCCGGTGGCGCCCATGAACCGGGCCGATTCCAGGATCTCGACCAGCGCGGTGACGGTGTCGCGGGGCAGTTCAGGGTCGAGGAGCGGGCCGAAGGCGCCGACGGTGGTGACCGGGATGAGCCGGTCGGCGCGCAGGTCGCGGGCGTAGAAGCAGCCGTTCCACAGGCGCTCGGCAAGAGCTGCCCTGATCCTGGCGGCCTGTTCGGCGTGCGGGGCCGGGTCGAACCCGGCGATCGGGGCCAGCTCGGCCAGGGCGTGGCAGGAGGCCAGCCAGACGCCGTTGAACATCGGGTCCTCGACCGCGAACGGGTGCTCGTCGCGCAGGTACTCGTGGCGGTAGCCGGCGTCGCGGTAGCGCAGGGCGAGCCATACGTAGCGGTCGTGGTCGCTGTCGGGGTGGCGTTCGTCCAGGTGGGGGGTGCGGTAGCCGTACCGGATCTCGGGGAGGGCGGCCAGCGGGTCGTCCCACGTGGGGCTGTCGTCCATGCCGGACTCCCACGGGTGGACGATCGCGGCGAGCCCGCCGCCGCCCAGGTCGCGGGCGGTGGCGAGGTAGGCGTGCTGGGCGGCCAGCGCGGGGAAGACGCGCCTGACGTAGCCCACGTCGGCGGTGTGGCGCCACAGCCACCACACGGCCAGGGCGTGCAGCGGCGGGGTGGTCAGTCCGGAGGTGAGGATGCGGGAGGGGGCGTCGGCGTGCTCGGACGAGCGCCAGACGGTCGGCCCGGGAAAGTACGCCTCGGGGGTGTGGAAGACGATGTGCGGGATCATCCCCGTCGCCCACTGGCCCTCCAGCAGGCCGTCCAGCTCGGCCATCGCGCGTTCGGGCCGATGCCTGGCCAGGCCGATGGCGACGAAGGCGGAGTCCCAGCTCCACTGGTGCGGATAGAGGCCCGGCGCGGGCACGGTGGCCGACCCCATCCAGTTCGCGTCGAGCACGTGCAGGGCTTCACGCCCGAGCGCCGCGTCGTTGACCGCGGGCCGCGCCTCCATCTGCCCACTATGCTCCGCTCTGTCCTAGCTGAACAGGGCCTGCCCCCAGAACCCGCCCCGCGCCACGCCCGGCGGGCACACCCACAGGCCCGAGCCGACGTGCTGGATGTACTCGTTCAGCGGGTCGGTCCTGGCCAACGCCCGCTGGATCGGGATGAACCCGCGCTCGGGGTCGCGCTGGTAGGCCAGGAAGAACAGCCCGGCGTCCAGCCGGCCGAGCCCGTCGCTGCCGTCGGTGAAGGAGTAGCCGCGCCGCAGGATCCTGGTGCCGCCGAGCGAGCCGGGATTGGCCAGCCGCACGTGCGCGTCGGCCGGCTGGCGCGCGAGGTCGACCGGGTCGTGCTCGCGGGTACGGCCGTAGGCCGCGCCCTCGCCCTTGGTGCGGCCGAAGATGTCCTCCTGCTCCTTGAGCGAGGTGCGGTCCCAGGTCTCGATGTGCATCCTGATCCGCCGCGCCACCAGGTAGGAGCCGCCCACCAGCGCCGCAGGCCCCTCCGAGCCGATCCAGACGTGCTCGTCGAGCAGCTTGGCGTCGGCGCCGGGAATGTTGTTCGTGCCGTCCTTGAAGCCCATCAGGTTGCGCGGCGTCTGCTCCTCGGGCGTGGTGGAGGAGGTCTTGCCGAAGCCGAGCTGCGACCAGCGCACGCCGGCGGTGCCGAAGGCCAGCCGCACCAGGTTCCGTACGGCGTGCACCGCCACCTGCGGGTCGTCGGCGCACGCCTGGACGCAGAGGTCGCCGTCGCTGCGCGCGGGATCCAGCTTGTCGCCGGGGAAACGCGGCAGCGGCTTCAGCGCGGCCGGCCTGGCCAGGCCGAGCTTGTCGAAGAACGACGCGCCGAAGCCGATCGTGAGCGTGAGCCTGGAGGCGGGCAGGCCGAGCGCCTCCCCCGTGTCGTCGGGCGGGGCCAGCGGCGCGCCGAGCGCTCCGTCGCCGACCTCCTTGCCCGCCGTCATCCGCTCGGCCGCCGCGGTCCACAGCTTGAGCAGGGCGACCACCCTGTCGCGTGTGGCGTTGGTGAGGTCGAAGGCGGCGAAGTGGAGGCGGTCCTGGACGGGCGTGGCGATGCCCGCCTGGTGGACGCCGTGGAAGGGGATGGGGGTGTTGTTGCGCTCGCTCACCACCGATTTGTCAGCGCGGTAGACGTAGACGGCGGTGAACTGGTCGCCCTCGTTCCTGGTCGCGAACTTGACGACCCCCGCCTTGAGGGCGGTCTTGTCCGCGACGCAGGTGGTGTCGGTCGCGGTGACGGCCACGCTTTCCTGGACCGCGCCGGTGGGCGCGGGCTGCGGCGCCGAGGCCGCGCTGCCACTGCCGCTGGCGCTGCCGCCGTCGGCGCCGTCGTCCGCCGAGGTGCCGCAGGCGGCGAGCGTGAAGGCGAGAACTCCGCACAAGGCTAGGGAACGCATGGCGCCTCCTTGGCGCGTTAGGTCGTCCTAACTTAGCTTTCCCTAACCTAACCCCCTCATGTGGGGCGCGTCACCTACCGCGTCTTGAGCCAGCGTGAGACGAACATCACGGCCACCGCGACGCCGCCGATGATGAGGGCCCACTTCAGGAGCGTGAGGGCGAAGCCCAGGATCGGGCCCAGGAGCATGAGGCCGACGATGACCAGCGCGATGATGAGAAGGATGCGTGCCATGGGGCCCACGCTAGGCTCCCGCGGCCCCCGGCGGCGCGGTTCGAGGGGCGAATCAGGGACAAGTCAGGGGACTCTCAGGGTCAGGAACCCCTCTGGACATGTCGTGCGTTGACCCGATAAATGAGGAGATCGGGGACCCACATCCACGGGGGATAACGGGGGGATGCCGATGCAACCGGCCGGGACGCCGATGAGCGGGGAAGGCGCCGACCACGCCCTGCGCACGCGTGGCGAGGAGCGTGACCGCATCTCGGGCGACTTACTCGACCTGGAGTCGCACACCTCCTTCCAGCTGCTCAAGGGCGCCGCCTTACGCGGCAGGACGCTGACCGTGTGGACGGCGGCGCAGCAGGCCATGACGCGGCTCTGGACGTCGTACGACGCCTACCGCGGGGTGCTGCGGCAGGCCGAGGAGGTCAGGGCCCGCCGCGCCAGGCCAGGGCCCACGGAGCTGGAGGAGCTGACGTTCCTGCTCGCCGGTCCCTCCGTACGGCCGGCCGCCGAGGCCGAGCCGGTCGAGCGCAGGTCGTTACGCCCCTCGACCGCCCCCGCCCTCAGCCTCGACGAGACCGTGATCCAGATGGACGAGGCGTTCCGCACGGTCGGCCAGGCGCTGACGGAGATCGACGCGGCGTGGACCGCGTTCCTGCCCCCGCTGGAGTCGGCCGCGGCCCGCCTCGGCGAGATCACCCGCCTGACCGCCGAGCTCGGCGAGCCGCCTCCCGCCCCGGAGCACGAGGCCGAGCTCGCCCGCCTCCGCTCCGCCGTCACCGAAGACCCCCTCGGCTTCTCCTCCGCCGACCTCGACCGGCTCGGCGCGGCGCTCGACTCCCGGCTGGCCGACCTCTCCCGCGCCGACACCCTCAGACGTTCGTACGGCCCGCGGCGCACCGCCCTGATCGAGCTGATCGCCCTGGTCAGGACCGCGGAGGAGGAGGCGCGCAGAACCCACGCGCTGGTCGCGGTCAAGATCCTGCTTCCCTCCTCGGCCAGGCCGCGGCCCACGAGCGACCGCCTCGCCGCCGACCTTCCCCCTGAAGACATGTCCGCCGGCGGATGGGTGGAGCGCGCCCGTCGGCTGGCGGACGTGGAGCGCGCGGCCCGCGACGCGCTGGACCGGGCGAAGACCACGACCTCGGCGCTGCTCGGGCTGCTGGCGCGCAGGGCCGAGTTACGCGGACGGCTGCTGGCCGTCCAGTCCAAGGCGGTCCGCGTCGGCCTCGCCGAGGACCCCGAGAGCGCCCGCCGTTTCACGCGGGCCCACGAGCTGCTGTGGACCGCCCCGTGCGACCTCAACCAGGCGGCGGACGCGGTGGAGCACTACCGGGACGCGATCCATGGAGGGCGCCGATGACCAGGTGCGGGCAGCCAGACTGCGGGGGCACGATCCAGGACGGCTTCTGCGACGAATGCGGCTACTCCGCGAGCCCGCCGACCCCCCAAACAACGCCGAGCACGTCCACTCCGAGCGCGGCCACGGCGTGGTCCGGCGGCCTCTCGTCGGGCAGCGTGTCGTCGCCCAGCAGGTCGTCGTCCGCCAGGCGGTCGAAGGGCGTGCTCGGGCACGGCCTTGCCGACGTGCCGCCGACGCCGTACCGGAATCCGGCCGACGCCGTCATGGACAACCCCGAGGTGCCGGAGAGCAAGCGGTACTGCGCGGCGTGCGGCAGGCCGGTGGGACGCAGCCGCGAGGGCGTGCCGGGCCGTACCGAGGGCTTCTGCCCGCACGACGGCACCCCCTACAGCTTCACCCCCAAGCTCGCGCCCGGCGCGCTGGTCGCGGGGCAGTACCGGGTGCTCGGCTGCCTGGCCCACGGCGGCCTCGGCTGGATCTACCTGGCCGCCGACGAGAACCTCGACGGCCGGTGGGTGGTGCTGAAGGGCCTGCTCAACGCCGCGGACGCCGACGCGCTGGCGGCGGCCGAGGCCGAGCGGCGGTTCCTGACGACGGTCGACCACCCCAACATCGTCAAGATCTTCAACTTCCAGCGGCACGAGGGCGCCGGATACATCGTCATGGAGTACGTCGGCGGCCCCTCGCTTCAGGATCTGCTCAAGGAGCGGCTGCGCGAGGGCAGGGCGCTGCCGCTGCGCCAGACGATCGCCTACGCGCTGGAGATGCTCAAGGCCTTCGAGTACCTGCACGAGAACGGGCTCGTCTACTGCGACCTGAAACCCGCCAACGTCATCCAGGTGGGTCAGCAGCTCAAGGTCATCGACCTGGGCGCCGTCCAGCGCATCGGCGCGCGCACCGGCAGCTCCTACGTCACGGTCGGCTACCACGCCCCCGAGGTCGCCGCGAAGGGGCCGTCGATCACCTCCGACCTCTACACGGTGGCGCGGACGCTGGCCGTGCTGAGCCATCCGTTCAGCCCCGCCAGGGACGGCGCGGAGGCGCCGCTGCCGGGGGCGGAGACGTGGGGCAGCGAGTCCTTCCACCGCTTCCTCCTGCGGGCGACGCACCCGAAACCCGCCCAGCGCTTCCCCGACGCGGCCGAGATGATCGACCAGCTCACGGGCGTGCTGAGGGAGGTGCGCGCGGCGGAGGACGCCGTGCCGTACCCGAGTCAGTCGGCGGTCTTCGGGCCCGAGCGGGTCGCGGAGGGCGTCACCGGCGTGTTCGAGCCGCTGGATCCGAAGGCGGCGGTGGCGGCGCTGCCCGTGCCGCTGGTCGATCCCACGGACCCGGCGGCGGGCCTGCTTCCCGGGCTGATCGCGCGCGACCCGCGCGAGCTGCTCAGCAGGCTCTCGGTGCTGCCCGCCACCACCGAGACGCTGCTGACCAAGGCGAGGGTGGTGGCCGAGCACGATCTCGGCGACGACTTCATCGACGAGGCGGAGCGGACGCTGCCCGGCGACTGGCGGGTGTCCTGGTATCAGGCGGTGCGCACGCTGGCGTCGGGAAAGCCGGACCTCGTGCTGTTCGACCGGTGCTTCGGGCTGCTGCCCGGCGAGCCCGCCGTGAAGCTGGCGCTGGGGTTCGCGCACGAGCGGGCGGGCGACCACCGCGCGGCCGCCCGCTGGTACGACACGGTGTGGCGCACCGACCGCGGCTACGTGAGCGCCGCGTTCGGCCTGGCCAGGGCCAAACTGGCGACAGGCGAGAGCAAGGACGCCGCCGCCGCGCTCGAGCAGGTGCCCGCCTCGTCGAGCCAGTACGTGGCGGCGCAGACGGCGCTGGTCGCGCTCGCCGCCAGACGTCCGGCCGCCGAGCTGTCCCCCACCGAGCTGATCGCCGCCGGTGATCGCCTCGACCAGCTCAAACAGCTGGAGGGACGGCGCAGGGGCGAGCTGTCGGCCGAGCTCCTGGAGGCCGCGCTCGCCTGGCTGACGGCGGCCGCCCCGCCCGCCACCCACGCCACCACGCTGCTCGGCGCGCCGCTCACCCAGAGCGGCGTGCGCGGCAGGCTGGAGGGCGTCTACCGGGAGCTGGCCAGGGCCGCCGCCACGAGGGAGGAACGACACGACCTCGTCGACCGCGCCAACGCGGTCCGGCCCAGGACGTGGCTGTGACCTGCCCGGCGTGCGGGGCCTCCGTGCTGCCCAACCACGCCTTCTGCGAGCAGTGCGGCTCCCCGCTGGGCCCGCCGCCCTCCTGTACGGCATGCGGCGGCGAGATCGCCGACGGCTACTGCGCCGAGTGCGGCCTGCGCGCGCCCGCCGCCACCGACCACGTCGAGATCGTCCTCGACTCGGGCGCGGCCGGAGCCAGCGACAGGGGTCTGCGGCACACCTGCAACCAGGACGCGATGGCGCTCGGCGAGGCCGAGGGGCTGGTCATCGCCGTGGTGTGCGACGGCGTGTCCCAGTCGCCGCGCCCCGAGACCGCCTCGGCGCTGGCCGCGCAGACCGGGGTCGCCATCCTGGCCGAGGAGCTGAAGGCGGGCTCCAGCCAGGAGACGGCCACCAGGGCCGCGTACGCGAGAGCGGCCCGCGCCGTCGCCGAGCTCGGCACCTCCGCCGACGACGCCCCCGCCTGCACCTACGTGTCGGCGGTGGTGGGACCCGACCTGGTCACCGTCGGCTGGGTCGGCGACAGCCGCGCCTACTGGCTGCCCGACGAGGGGAACGCGGTCCTGCTGACCGACGACGACGTCGCCTCGGCGGGCGTGCTGACGGCCTGGCTGGGCGCCGACGCCAGGAACGCGGGCTGCCGCGCGCTCGCCTTCGTGCCCGACTCCCCCGGCCTGCTCATGGTGTGCACGGACGGGCTGTGGGGCTACCTCGACGACCCCGTCTCCTTCCGCGCCGCCGTACCCGTCGACGGGGCGAGGGCGCTCGTCCACCACGCGCTCGCCCGCGGCGGGCGCGACAACATCACCGTCGTTCTGATACCGGTCAGGAGAGCGTCATGAGTGATTTCACGCTGCACGTCGACCAGAACAAATACCTGCCGATCGGCGGCAGGGAGGTGCACGCCGTCCTCACCGTCGCGGGCGGCGCCGCCGCTCCCGAACCCGCCGAGGCGGCCGAAGTGATCATCATCGACACCTCGGGGTCGATGACCGGCAGCAAGATCAGCGAGGCGCGGCAGGCGGCCAAGGCCGCCGTCGACACGCTGCGCGACGGGGTGCAGTTCGCGGTGATCTCGGGAGACACCTCGGCCCGCGTCATCTACCCGCGAGGCAAGAAGCTGGCCACGGCGAACGCCGACACCCGCGGCAACGCCAAGGCGGCCATCGGCAAGCTGGACGCCAACGGCGGCACCTCCATGGGGCAGTGGCTGCGGCTGGCCGCCGACCTGCTGGAGAGCAGGCCGGGCGCGATCAAACACGCGCTGCTCATGACCGACGGGCAGAACAACGAGGGCGACGAGGCCTTCGCGCAGGCGCTCAAGCACTGCGAGGGCAGGTTCGTCTGCGACAGCCTCGGCGTCGGCGCCGACTGGGTGCCCGCCGAGCTGCGCAAGGTCTCCGACGCGCTGCTCGGCACGTTCGACTTCGTGCGCGACCAGAAGGACCTGGCGGCCTTCTTCACCAGGATCACCGAGGCGTCGATGGGCAAGACGGTCGCCGAACTCGCGCTGCGCGTGTGGATCCCCAAGGACGCCACGTTGAAGTACGTCAAGCAGGTCTCGCCGACACTGCTCGACCTGACCGGCAAGCGGGTCGCGGTCAACCCGCTGACCGGCGACCACCCGACCGGGTCGTGGGGCGAGGAGGAACGCGAGTACCACCTGTGCGTCGAGGTGCCGTCGTCCGCGCCCGGCCAGGAGGTCAGGGCGGCGTGGGTCAAGCTGGTACGGCCGGACACCGGCGACGTGCTGGCCAGCGGCAACGTCCTGGCGCACTGGACCGACGACCTCGCCGCCTCGACGCGCATCAACAAGAAGGTGGCGCACTACACCGGCCAGGCCGAGCTGCACGAGCTGATCCAGGAGGGGCTGAGCGCCCGCGCGGCGGGCGACACCACGACGGCGACGGCCAGGCTGGCGGCGGCCAGGCAACTGGCGGACTCCTCCGGACGGGAGGACACGGCCAGGCTGCTGGACAAGGTGGTGGAGGTCGACCCCGGCACCGGTACGGCCAGGCTGCGCACCCACGTCGACAAGGCCGACGAGATCGAGCTGGACACGGGGTCGACGCGCACCAGCCAGCTCCGGCAGGAGGGCTGAGATGGCGGTGACGTGCCCCAACGGGCACGCCTCCGAGGACCCGGAGTACTGCGACGTGTGCGGCGCCCAGCTGCCCCGTTCCGGCGAGTCTGCGACATCGAGCACAACTGGCGCATCTTCCTCCGCTTCCGGCGCTTCTGGCGCTTCTATCGCTCCCTCGGCGTCCGGCGCGTCCGGTGCTCCAATGAGGCCCGGCGCTGTTGGCCACTCCTCGGCGTCCGGCTCTCCCGCGAGGTCCGGCTCGGCCGCGTCCGGGCATTCCGCGCCTGCTGACGGCACCGGCGGGCAGCCGTGCCCGATCTGCCAGACGCCGCGCAGCGGGCGGTTCTGCGAGGTCGACGGGCACGACTTCGAGTCCCCGCTGCCCGACCCCGTCGCTCCGTCGATGTGGGAGGCCGTCGTCGAGGCCGACCGCGCCTACTTCGACGAGATCATCGCGCAGAACGGCCCCGACGCCGCCGCCATGGTCTTCCCTCCCTACCGCCCCGAACGCAGCTACCCCCTGGTCGGCAAGCAGGTGCGCATCGGCCGCTCCAGCCGTAGCCGCGGCACCGCCCCCGAGATCGACCTGGGCATGCCGCCCGCCGATCCGGGGATCTCCCACCTGCACGCCGTCCTCATGGCCCAGCCGGGCGGCGGGTGGGCCCTCGTCGACCCCGGCTCGGCCAACGGCACTCGCGTCAACGGCAAGCCCCTCCAGGTCAACGTGCCCGTGCCGGTCGCCGAGGGCGACGCGATCCACCTCGGCGCGTGGACGCTCATCACGCTGCGCGGGAGCGCGCCATGATGTTCCTGGCCCGCCGCACCGTGCCCGGACGCACCAAGGTGATCTCCGCGGTCACCGTGGTCTCCCTGACGCTGCTGTTCTCCACCCTCGCGTACGGCGCCGCAGCGGCCCGCGAGGGGCTGCGGGTGATCGGGCTCGACGCCGGACCCCAGGTGGTGGCGACGGCGGGGCTCCACATGGGGTTGAGCGACATGGACGCCCAGGTGGCCGACGCCCTGCTGCTCGGCGACCGGCGCGAGGACGCGCTGGCCCGCTACGACCAGCGCAGGCAGGAGGTCGGGACGGCGCTGCTGCAGGCGCACACCCTGGCCGGCGCCGACCCCGCCGAACGCCGCACGATCGCCTCGGTGCTCGAAGGTCTCGGCCGCTACGAACGCCTGGCCGCCGAGGCCCTCCTGCTGAGCTCCCTCGACCCCGTCGCGGGCGGGTCGCAGGACAAGGCGCTGGTCATCTACCGGCAGGCGACCGATCTCATGACGCTCGAACTGCTCCCCCAGGCCTACAACCTCACGCTGGAGAGCGGCACCATCGTCAGGCACGCCTACGAGGACGGGCACGCCGCCGTGGTCACGGTACGCGTGATCGCCCTGCTCAGCGGCGCGCTCGCGCTGGGCTGCCTGCTGTGGTTGCAGGTGTACCTGGCCCGCAGGTTCCGCAGGATCTTCGGGCCCGCGCTGCTGGCCGCCACGCTGGCGACGGCCGCCTGCGCCATCACGGGCGCGATCGTGCTGGAACAGCAGGCCGCCGCCCTGGAGACCGCCAAGCGCGACGGCTTCGACTCGGTGCTGACCCTCGCCAGAGCCCGCGCGATCGGCAACAGCCTGCACGCCGACCAGAGCCGCTACCTGCTCGACAGCGTGCGCGCCGACACCTACCAGCACACCTTCTTCGACAAGTCGCAGTCGCTCGTCTACGTCGCCGCCGACAACCTGCCCTCCTACCAGAACGCGGTCGGCGCGCTCAAGGACTCCCGGTTCCTCGGCATGCTGCAGGGACGCGACGTGACCGCCGCCTGGCAACGCTTCCAGCAGGCCGACCAGGCCCTGCGCGCCCAGTCGGGCGCGGCGGCGACCGCCGCGCTGACCGGTCCCGTGCGCTCGGCGTTCGACGCCTTCGACGCCACGCTGGTACGGCTGGGCGCACAGCACCAGAACACCTTCGCCAGGGCGATCGCCGACGGCGGCAACGGATTGCGGGGGCTGTGGGTGCTGCTGCCGATCGGCGTCCTCGTGATCGCGGCGGGCGTGTTCGCAGGGGTGTGGCCACGGCTGAAGGAGTACCGGTGAACAAGACGCTGACCACCCTCATATGGGCCACCGCACGGGCCGTCCTCGCGCGGGCCACCCACGTGCTGGCCGCCCGCACACCGGCCGCCCGCATGCTGGCCGTTCGCACCCTGGCCACCCGAGCGCCAGTCACCCACATCCCACCCACGAACATGCCGACCACCCGAGCACTGGGCACCCGCGCCCTGGGCACTCGGGTGCTGGCCGTCCTGGCGGGCGTGCTCGTTCTGGCCGCAGTGGGCGGGTGCGGCTCGGGCGAGGCGTCGTCGATCGTCGGCAAGGAGACGCTCGTCATCGGCGTCCGCCCCGACCTGCCCGCGATCGGCTTCAGGAAGGACGGCCGGTTCGAGGGCTACGACGTCGACGTGGCCACCTACATCGCGGGCAAGCTCGGCGCCACCCCCACCTTCGTGCCGGCGCTGGCCGCCGACAGGGAGCGGGTCCTGCTCGGAGGGAAGGCCGACCTGGTCCTCGCCACCTTCTCCATCACCCAGGAGCGCAAGACGAGAGTGGCCTTCGCCGGCCCCTACCACCTGTCGTACCAGGACATCCTTGTACGAGACGGCACCACGGGCATCTCGAACGTGCGCGACCTGGCGGGGCGGAAGATCTGCGAGGTGCAGGGCTCGAACGCGGCCCAGCGAGTCATCGACGAACGGCAGATCCCGGCCTCGGTGGTGCCCGTGGCGACCTACGACCAGTGCATGGCCGCCCTGAAGGCCGGTCAGATCGACGCGATCACCACCAACGACGTGATCCTCGCCGGGCTGGCCGCGCGTGACGGCGGCGTGCGACTGGTGAACACCCAGTTCAACGAGCAGCGCACGGGAGTGGGCCTGCGCAAGGGCGACGTGGACGGCTGCGAGGCGATCAACCGCGCGATCACCGACATGTACCAGGACGGAACGGCGGGCAAACTGCTGCGCAAGTGGTTCGGGAAGTCGGGGCTGAAGATCGGCACGGTGTCGGTACCGCAGTTCGAGGGCTGCTCCTGACACCCGCCCGCCGTACCGAGAGAGGACGGGAGGCCGGCAGCCCCACACAGAGACACGAGAACCCAGGGCGGCATCCCGGGAGCCTCGGGACACGAGATGCGAGAGCCCCGGGAGACTGATCCCGGGGCTCCTGCGACTGGCGGTGCGGCTGGTTCGGGCCAGCTAGTCCAGGTAGTCGCGCAGCATCTGGGCACGAGTCGGGTGACGCAGCTTGGCGAGCGTCTTCGACTCGATCTGGCGGATGCGCTCCCGCGTGACGCCGAACTCCCTGCCGACCTCCTCCAGCGTCCTCGGGTGCCCGTCGGCCAGGCCGAAGCGTAGCTGGATGATCCGCTGTTCCCGCTCGGACAGCGTGGCGAGGATGTCGTCGAGCTGGTCCTGCAGCATGATGAACGCGGCCGCCTCCATGGGCACCACCGCGTCGGCGTCCTCGATGAAGTCACCGAGGTCGGAGTCCTCCTCGCCGATCGGCGACTGCAGCGACACCGGCTCCTGCGCGATCCGCTGGATCTCCACCACACGGTCGACGGGCAGGTCCATCTCGAAGGCGATCTCCTCGGGCGCGGGCTCGCGTCCCAGGTCCTGGTGCAGCTGGCGCTGCACCCGCACCAGTTTGTTGATCGTTTCCACCATGTGCACGGGAATGCGAATCGTGCGCGCCTGGTCGGCAATGGCCCGAGTGATCGCCTGGCGAATCCACCACGTGGCATAGGTGGAGAACTTGTAACCCTTGGTGTAGTCGAATTTCTCGACCGCGCGGATCAGCCCGAGATTGCCCTCCTGGATCAGGTCGAGGAAGAGCATGCCGCGCCCGACATACCGTTTCGCTATGGAGACCACCAACCTGAGGTTGGCCTCGATCAGGCGCTGCTTGGCCCGCGTGCCCTGCCAGACCAGCTCCCTGAACTCGGGGAAGGCCAGCCTGGCGATCCCGTTGGCCAGCTTGTCCTCGGCGAACAGCCCGGCCTCGATGGACTTGGCGAGCTCCACCTCCTCCTCTGCGGTGAGCAGCGGGACCCGCCCGATCTCTCGCAGATAGATGCGGACCAGATCACTGGTCGGCGCCCGCTTGCCTACGTCCTCCTCATCGGGGCGTGGGGTCTCCTCGTCGCCCTGCGGCTCGAGAACCTCCACCCCGTTCTCGGCGAGCATCCGCACCACGCGTTCCAACGCGTCGGACGGCAGCTCGGAGCGGTCGAGCGCGGCGGCTACGTCATCGACGGTAACGCTTCCGCGCTCTCTTCCTTTCGCGACGAGGTCCGCCACCTGGTCTACCGATGGCGGCCCACTTGGCAGCACCGATGCACCCACGGGACACAGTCTGCAGTATTGCTTCCATAAAATGGCAGACCCATTTTTGTCACTAGAGGTAAGATCTGCATCATTATCAAATCGAGATCTTATTAGTGTTTGGCAAGAGTTTGATCAGGAAAGAAAAGTCAATTACGCGATCGGGTTCGCAATGGGTGCGGTCGGACGCGTCTCACCGCTGCCCCGGTGCGCCTGCCTGAACGGGTCGGAGCTCGGATCAGTCAGCCGTCCGGCGCAGCACCAAGGTGACGAACCCCCATGTCTCCCGATAGACCCGCAGCCATTCGGACCGGTGAGCGGTCGCCACCGCGAGCGCCTCGGCGCTGTCAGGGTCTCCCGGATTGTCCAAAGCCCAGGAGGCCAGCGTCCCGGTCCATGCCCACTCGTAGCCGTCCAGTTCCTCCCGCGAGCTGACGTGACCGTAGACAGGCGTCCACCCGTCGGCGACAACACGATCCACGGTCGTCGGCAGATCCGCGAAGTCGCCGAGCATCTCGACGGCCTCCCGAGACGGGTCCCGCTCCCAGAGCCCGTCGCCGACCAGGACCCGCCCGCCCGGAGCCAGATGCTCGCGCGCCGCCGCCAACGTGGGGAGCAGCCCGCCGAAGGCGTGCGTGGCCCCGACACTGAGCACCAGGTCGAACGCGTGCGAGGCGGCGAAATCCGCGGCCGCCTGGTGATGAAGAGCGAGGCGATCATGGACGCCGAGGTCGCTCGCCGCCTTGCGGGCGTGCGCGAGGGCGGCCTGCGAGGTGTCGACCCCCTCGGCCCGCACGCCCGGATGCGCCGCCAACGCGCGCAGCAGCCATTCCCCGCCACCGCACCCGAGGTCGAGCACGCGTTCGTCACCGCGCGCAAGGGCGCGGTCCAGCAGCCGGCGGACCGAGTCGTCGGAGAGCGGGGCCGCGATCGGGTGGTCGGCATGAGCCAGTCTGGAGATGAGTTCACGATTCATGCCGCGTAGTGTCACAGAGCCGCTGGTCGCGGCGCACCCGAGTTTCACGTCGGACGGCCATCCCCGGCCGGGGCGTAGGACCTTGCAGGAACGACCACGCTCAGTGGACGGCATGCTGTGCAGTCCGATCGGCGCCCCTGAACTGCATCCGCAGGTAGGCATCGAACACGCGGGCGCCCAGCAGTCGGCGAGTGTGGATGAGGATCTTGGCGGCGGGGGTGACCACGTACCGGGCCCGCGGTCGTGAGCTGGTGAGAGCGCGTTCGATGACCTTGGCGACGGCCTCCGGTGGGGCGGACAGCAGGGGCGACCGGTAGGAGTCGGCGATCTGTTGGTCGACGGCGGCGTTGAGGGCGGCGTAGGGGCCGGACGGGTCGGCCGAGCCGGTGAGCGTGCGGGCGGCCGTATCGCCGAAGCCGGTGCGGATCAGACCCGGCTCGACGAGGCTGACCTTGACCCCGAACGGGGCCACCTCGAAGCGCAGGGCGTCGGTGAGGGCCTCGACGGCGTACTTGCTGGCGTGGTAATAACCGCCCACGGGGAAGACCAGGCGGCCGCCCATGGAGCCGATGTTGACGATCCGGCCCCGTCCGGCGGCGCGCATGCCGGGCAGAACGAGCTGGGTCATCCGCGCCAGCCCGAACACGTTGGTCTCGAACTGGCGGCGCACCTGGGCCAGACTGGCTTCCTCGATGGTGCCGTACTCGCCGTAACCGGCGTTGTTGACCAGTCCGCCGACGGCGCCACACTCGGCTTCGACAGCTTCGACGGCGGCGCGCATGGACTCCTCGTCGGTGACGTCCAGGGCGAGGATACGGGCGCCGGTCCCGGCCAGATCGGCAATCGCCTCGGTACGGCGGGCGGTGGCGTAGACGGTGAGGCCAGGGGTGCCGACCAGGCGCCGGGCGGCGGCGCGGCCGATGCCCGAGGAGGCTCCGGTGATCAGTACTGCGGTCGTCATGACGGCTCCTGAGTGGTAGCGGTCTGCGGCCGCCGCCCCAGGCCCGCGACCAGCAGCGTCACGCCGTGGCGCAGCCTTCGGGCCGGGGCGTCGGGGTCGGACAGATCGGCCTCCAGGCCGCGGGTGAAGGCCAGGAGGAGTTCGGCGAACTCGGCCGCGTCACCGCTGGGCAGGGTGCCGGCGATGGTGTCGGCGAGCAGGTTGCGCATGGCGGCGTTGTAGGCGTCGATCAGCTCTGCGGACAGGCGCGCGTCGCTGCCGAGCAACTCGGCGGCGTGTGCGGGGCTGTCCCGCCACAGGCTCAGTGTCAGGGCGAGCTTGGCCTGCAGGGCCGCGGTCAGTCGGTCGGCGAGCCCCGTCGGGGACTGCGCGGCCGCGCGCGCGTCGGCCAGGGCGTGGTCCAGCAGTCTTTGCGTCAGGCGACGGAAGGCGTCTTCCTTGTTGCGCACGTACTGGTAGACCGCCGGACGGGACATGTCGGCCTGTCGTGCGATGTCGTCCATCGTCGTGCGCCGCACCCCGTGTCGGGTGAAGCACGCGTACGCGGCATCCAAGATCGTGCTGAGTCGCTCATCGTCCGACATACTGACAATCTATGCACTGAATGTCAGAGCGTCAATCCGCTCGTTGTGAGCACGGCCGCTTGAAGAGGTGGGCGGGGCAGATCCGGATTGGCCCATCGCCTCCGCTGCATCCCGGATGCCGAGGCGTCCGGGCCCTTGACGGCGCAACTGCCGGTTCCTAGCCTGACTCCACCATGCACCCGGTTCGACTGATCCGGTCATGTTCAGCTGTCGCGCCGGCGTGGCGATCACGGCTGCCCTTCTCGCGGTGTACCTCGTCTGGTGGAAGGAATCCGATGGCCCGTCCCGTCACGAGCTCGGCCCCGCACGAAGGCGACGCGGTCAACCGGCGCCGGTTCCTGACCTTCCTGGTCGCCGCTCCGACACTGACGCTCGCGACGAACCTCGTCACCGAGGCGACCGCTTCCACGACCACCGAGGCGGTCGTGCCAAGCCTTCCGCAGCCCGCGGATCTCATGGACCTCGGCGACGTCCTCATCCTCGCCGGCTCGCCGACCTCGCATCTGCTGGTACTGGAGGTGACCGAGGACGGCGAGGTCCGCTTCGAGTTGCCGCGAGCCGAAGTCGGCCAGGGCATCACCACGGCGGTGGCGATGCTGGTCGCCGAGGAGCTGGACCTCCCGCTGTCCAAGGTGCGGGTACGCCTCGCCGACGCGCGGTCCGAGCTGCTGATGAACCAGCTCACCGGCAGTTCCAACACGATCCGCTCGGTCTACGACCCGGTGCGCCGGATCGCGGCGGCGGCACGGGCGCGCATGGTCGCCGCCGCCGCCGGGCAGTGGGGCCTGCCGGCCGACCGGCTGATCACCCGCGACGGCGCGGTCGTCGCGCCGGACGGGCGCACGGCGTCGTACGGCTCGCTGACCGCCCTCGCGGCGAAGCTCTCCGCGCCGGATCTCACCGCCACGCCGAAGCCGGAGACCGAGCACAAGCTGGTGGGCACTCCGCAATCACGCATCGACGCCCGCGCGATGGTCACCGGCGCCATGCCGTACACGCTTGACCTCGACGTGGCGGGCGCCAAGCCCACGATGGTGCGACGGCCGCCGACGATCAACGGCACCGTGCGGTCGGTGAACAACGAGGCAGCAGTGCGGGCCATGCCCGGCGTGATCGACCTCGCCGTCGTCCCGACCGGCGTCGCGGTCATGGCCGAGACGTTCGGGCAGGCGCTGGACGCCAAGAAGGCGCTCGACGTCACCTGGAACGGCGGGACCGTCGACGCGCTGTCCGACGCCGACATCCGCAAGCGGCTCCGCGCAGCCGTGCCGCCGTTCGCCGTGCCACCGTTACTGACCCAGCACCTCGACGCGGAGTTCGCCTTCGCTTTCGTCAGCCACGCACCGCTGGAGACCAACGCCGCGATCGCCGACGTACGCGACGACCGGGCCGAGGTCTGGGCCGGCCTGAAATCCCCGATCGTCGCGAAGCAGACCATCGCCGCGGCGGTCGGCCTGCCAGAGGACCGGGTCACCGTACACGTGACGCAGAGCGGCGGCTCGTTCGGCCGCAGGCTGTTCTTCGACGGCGCACTCGAAGCGGCGCGGATCTCCAAGGCGATGGGCAAGCCGGTCAAACTGATGTGGTCCCGGATCGACGACATGCGGCACGGCCGCGCCCGCCCGGCGACCCACCACAAGATCCGCGCCACCTTCGCCCTCGGGCAGGTGCTCACCTACGAGCACCGCGTGGCCGCCGTGGAGACCGACCTGCGGCACGGACTCGGCGAGATCCTCACCGCCACGGCGGCCAGCCTCCCCGTGGCCGGCAACCTGAGCTTCGCGCAGACGGTCTTCCTCACCACGGTGAAGGTGCCCTACAACTTCGGCGTCGTCACCGAACTGCTCAACGAGGTGCCGCTGAAGATGCACACCGCGAGCTGGCGATCGGTGTACTCGGCCAACACCCGCGGCGCCGAGGAGATCCTCGTCGACGAGCTGGCGAAGAAGCTCGGCAAGGACCCCGTCGCGTTCCGCCGCGAGTTCCTCAAGACCGATCGGCAGCGTGCGGTGCTGGAGAAGGTCGCCACCGTGGGCAACTGGGGGCGCGCCATGCCGGCGGGTTTCGCTCAGGGTGTCGGCTTCCACGACGAGTACCGATCCTGCACCGCGTGCCTGGTCGAGATCGACGCGCGCGACCCGAAGAAGCCGAGGGTGGTCAAAGCGGTGATCGCCGCCGACGTCGGCCGCCCGATCAATCCTCGCGGGCTGGAGGCACAGCTGCTCGGCGGCCTGACGGACGCGATCGCCACCACCTTGCGGGCAGGCCTGCACATCGACAAGGGCCTCCCACTGGAAGGCAGCTACTCGCAATTCCACTACGCGCGGCAGAAGGACTCGCCGACCGACGTGCAGATCTTCATCCTGCCCGCCAACGGCGAGCCGGGCGGAGCGGGCGAGCTCGGCGTGCCCGCCGCCGTCGGCGCCATCGCCAACGCCTACGCGCGGGCCACCGGCACCAGACCGCGCAGCTTCCCGATCAACTTCGACGTGGACTTCGTCCCGTTCCCCCGCTGAGGAGCCCGCACGTGCCCACCTACACTTTCTCCGTGAACGGGCGGACCGTCACCGTCGATGCTCCCGCAGATCTGCCCCTGCTGTGGGCTCTGCGCGACAAGCTCGGCATAAAGGGCCCGAAGTACGGCTGCGGCATCGACGTGTGCAAGGCCTGCACCAGCCATCTCGACGGGGAGGCGATCAGGCCCTGCGTGGTCCCGGTGTCCGAGGCACAGGGCAAGGAGGTCACCACGATCGAGGGCCTCGCCGACGGCGATCAGCTGCACCCGGTGCAAGAAGCCTGGCTGGAGCAGGACGTCGCGCAATGCGGCTACTGCCAGCCCGGCCAGATCATGGCCGCCGTGGCACTGCTGAAGAAGACCACGAACCCCACCGACGCCGACATCGACGCGATCCAGAACGTCTGCCGCTGCGGCACCTACTTCCGGATCCGGGAGGCGATCAAGAGCGCCGCGGCGAAGATGTAGCGCGTGGCCCTGTGGGCGGCCCGCTTCTCGATGTCACCCCTGGCGGCGTGCTGCGCAGGACGGCCTCCGCCGTACCGGACGCGTTCGCACGATCAGGACGAGCAGGCTGCGGTGCCCGCGCAAGGCCGAATCGAACACCGCAAGGTAATCGGAGGAGCGACCACGACTACCCGGTCCTGGACACGTCACAGCAGGACACTAGTTGCCGACCGCGCGCTCCCTGAGTGCCTTGCGCTGCCGTTCGAGCCCCAGCAGCTCGCCGAACAGCCGCCGGTGCTCCTCAGGCTCCTCCACCGGGTTGAGCCGCTGCAGCCTCGACTTCACCTGCGCGATCGCCCGGTCGACCGCGATGCCCTCGACGGCCGCCAGCAGCTCGGCGCCGTAACGCTGCTCGACCTCGGCGTCGGCCTTGATGGCCTCGACGGCGAACCTGGTGACCAGCCCGCGCGCCGTCTCGTCGGGCGCGTGCTCCAGCAGCCGGTCGACCCACTCCCTGCCGCCCGGGCCGCCCGCCACGGCGCCGCCCGCCGCCGTGATGACGGCGTGGACCGCCACGTGCTCGGGTGTGGTGAACGCCTCGGCCTCCAGCGCGTCGAAACGCGGCCCCACCAGCGCGGGCCGCTGTACGGCCAGCTTGAGCAGCTCGCCCTCCACCCGCACGTGCGGCTCGACGAGGGCCACCTTGGGCGCGCGCCGCTGCCGGGCCGCCTGCGCGCCGCCGACCTCCGCGATGCGCTCGATGACGAAGCGCTCGTCCATGAAGCCGAGCCACCTGTCGAGGTCGATCGCGTAGCGCTTGCGCAGGCCGGTGTCCTTGATGCCCGCCACGATCGGCGCGGCCGCGTCGAGCGCGGCGATCTTGCCCTCGTTGGTGCGCAGGTCGTAGCGGGAGATCGTGCTGCGGATCGCGAACTGGAACAGCGGCTCCCTGCTGGCCACCAGGTCGCGCACGGCCGCGTCGCCCTGCTTGACCCGCAGGTCGCACGGGTCGAGCCCGTCGGCCTGCACCGCGACGTAGGTCTGCGTGACGAACTTCTGCTCGTCGGCGAAGGCCCGCAGCGCGGCCTTCTGGCCCGCCGCGTCGCCATCGAAGGTGAAGATCACCTCACCGGTGGCCGCCGACTGGTCGAGCAGGAACCGGCGCAGGATCTTGATGTGTTCCTCGCCGAAGGAGGTGCCGCAGGTCGCCACCGCGGTCGGCACGCCCGCCAGGTAGCAGGCCATCACGTCGGTGTAGCCCTCGACGATCACGGCCTGGGAGCGCTTGGAGATCTCCCGCTTGGCCAGGTCGATGCCGTAGAGGACCTGCGACTTCTTGTAGAGGGGCGACTCGGGGGTGTTGAGGTATTTGGGGCCGTCGTCGCTGTCGAGGAGCTTGCGCGCGCCGAACCCGATCACGTCGCCGGTCGCGTCGCGGATCGGCCAGATCAGCCGCCCGCGGAAGCGGTCGATGGGCCCGCGCCTGCCCTCCTTGGCCAAACCACCCTTGACGATCTCCTGCGCGGTGAAGCCCTTGCCGAGCAGGTGGCGGGTCAGCGCCTCCCACTCGTTGGGAGAGTAGCCCACGCCGAACAGCTCAGCGTCGGCCCGCTCGAAGCCGCGTTCGGACAGGAACCTGCGCCCGGGCGCCGCCTCGGGCGAGAACAGCCGCTCGACGTAGAACTCGGCCGCCGCCTTGTGCGCCTCGATCAGCCTCGCCCGCTCGCCCTGGTCGCGCTTGGGGACGTAGCCGCCCTGCTCGTACTGCAGTTGCACACCGGCCCGCTGGGCCAGCCGCTCGACCGACTCGTGGAAGGACAGGTGCTCGATCTTCTCCACGAAGGTGATGACATCGCCACCCTCGGCGCAGCCGAAGCAGAAGTACATGCCGCGTTCGGGGGTGACGTTGAACGACGGGCTCTTCTCGTCATGGAACGGGCACAAGCCCTTGAGATTGCCGCCGCCCGCGTTGCGGAGCTGGATGTGCTCTCCGATCACGTCGGCGATCGGAGAACGTTCGCGTACGAGCGCGATGTCGACGTCACGGATCCGGCCTGCCACGCGGCGAGTCTAGTCGCGCTCTCCGACACTTTCGCCGGGCGGTGATGTAACGGCGGGAAAGCACCGCGCCCGAGTGGCGTCGAGCGGGCAGACGGTGCGCGGTGACCACGGTGGAGCTCACACCGGCCTGCCGTACGGGAAAGGAAGGGACGGATAACCGGAAACCGGTCGTGACCGCTCCCCGGGTCCGTTAAAAAGGTAAAGGTTGTCGTCGGATACCGTGACACAGGTGGAGATCATGCGATCGGGGCGTCTCAGTGCAGTCGTGGTCGGCGTCCTGCTGACCGGAGGGTGTGCGCACGCCACCGGCGTCGCGGGCGTCAGCATGAAGGCGCCCGCCGAGGCCGTGGCCCTCACGCCCGCCCCCTCGGGCACCCCCAGCACCGACGAGCAGTCGAGCGTCCAGCGGCCCGCCGCCGCCGATCCCGTGAAGGTGCCGCCGCCGCAGGTGTCGAAGTACACCTACGCCTTCCCCGTCAAGGGCTGCAAGGCGACCTACCAGCGCAAGCTGCTCATCCTTCCCAAGACGGTGATCTGGGCGGCCAAGGGCTGCACGTTCGTCGCGCCCGTCGACGGCGTGGTCGACGAGGTCAACCTCGCCAACCGCTGGTCACCCTCCAGCGACCGCGGGCCCGACCGCGAGGGCAGGTTCGTCTCGATCATCGGTGAGGACGGCGTGCGCTACCTCGGCGGCCACCTCGACTCCGTCGTCGCGGACCTCAAGCCAGGCTCGAAGGTGAAGGCGGGCCAGAAGCTCGGCCAGATCGGCAACTCGGGCAACGCCCGCGACACCGCCCCGAACCTCTACTTCGCGATCTCGTGGAAGACCGGCCCCGCCTACTGGTGGGTACGGCGGGGCATGGTCGAGCCGTGGGACTACCTGGACGCGTGGCTGAAGGGCAACCGCACGCTCTCCCCCAAGGAGGAGACGGTCAAGCTGCGCGCCAAGGTCGGCGAGACGCCCGCCTGCACGACGCTCTGCTCCGGTAGGTCGGCGCCCCAGCAGGAGGAGAAGGAGGAGGAGCCGAAGAAGCCGCGCAAGAAGAAGCCGGCCACGCCGACGCCCACTCCCAGTCCGTCCCTCAACGACACCTCAACGCTGTAGCGGCCCGCCGGAGCGGATGAGGTTCTGGATGTCGCCGACGACGTCCCAGATGTTGACGTTCATCCCCGCGATGACCGTGCCCTGACGCAGCCAGTAGGCGATGAACTCCAGGTCCTTGCCCTTGATGAAGACCTCGTCGTAGCCGTGGGTGTCGCCGGAGAACTCCATGCCGAGCTCGAACTGGTCGGTGTAGAAGTACGGCACGCGGTCGTAGACGACCTCCTGCCCGAGCATCGACCTGGCCGCCGCGGGGCCGCCGTTGAGCGCGTTGGCCCAGTGCTCGACGCGCAGCCACCTGTCGTAGAGCGGGTTGTAGGACTCGGCGACGTCTCCGGCCGCGTAGACGTCGGGGTGCGAGGTGCGCAGGGCGGAGTCGGTCACGATGCCTTCACGCACGTCGAGGCCCGCCTCTCGGGCCACCTCCACGTTCGGCGCGGCGCCGATTCCGGCGAGGACCAGGTCGGCGGGCAGCAGCTCGCCCGTGCTCAGCCGTACGCCGTCGTCCGTCACCTCCTCGGCCGAGACGCCGAACCGCAGGTCGACGCCGTGACTGCGGTGGAGGTCGGCGAAGATGCCGCCGACCTCCGCGCCCATCACCTTGAACAGCGCGGTGGGCTCGGGTTCGACGACGGTGACCTCGCAGCCCGCCGTACGGGCCGCGGCGGCGCATTCCAGGCCGATCCAGCCCGCGCCGATGATCACCACTCTGCCGCCCTGCGCGAAGCGCTCCTTGAGCGCCTCGCTGTCGCCCACGGTCCTCAGGTACCGCACGGGTCCCCCGCCCGGCAGGCGGCGCGGGCTGGCGCCGGTGGCCAGGAGCAGTTTGTCGTACGGCTGGCTGGCGCCGTCGGCGAGCGTGACGCGGTGTCCTTCGAGGTCGATGCCCGTGACGGTGGCGTCGAGTCGCAGGTCCACCGCGTTGTCGGCGTACCACTCGGGAGGGTGGACGAAGATCTTCTCGCGCTCGGTCTTGCCCAGGAGGTAGCCCTTGGACAGCGGCGGCCGCTCGTAGGGGCGCTCGTCCTCCGCGCCGATGAGCACGACCTCGCCGTCGAAGCCCTCTTCCCGCAACGTCTGCGCCGCCTTGGCCCCTGCGAGCCCGGCACCGACGATCACAAATCTGGCCATGTTCTGGAGTATCTCCTACGGCCCGCCCGAAAACCCTCAGCGGGACAGGCGGCGGTGCCAGGCGACGGCCGAGGTGTCGGTGAGGGAGGCGATCTGGTCGATCACCACACGCACCCGCGCCGCGTCGTCCTTCGCGTCGGTGAAGGCGGGCCTGAACGCCGGTTCGAGGGTGTGCGGCGCCCCCAGGGTGATCAGCGAGGCCAGCTCGGAGATCAGCTCCCGCTGCCTGGCCTGGTTGGCGTGGTGGTCCTCCGTCGTCATGACGTAGTGGGCGGTCACTCCCTTCAGCAGCGCGCACTCCAGCCTCGTCGCCCGCGGCACCACCAGGTCGGCGCGGTGCCGGTAGCCGAACGCCTCCTTGGTCGCCGCCTGCGCCGACTGGCAGAACCGGCCGATCAGTCCGCTGGTCAGCGCCTTGAGCCCGGCCAGGTCGGCGAGGGTGGCCGCGAAGTGGCGCGGCCACAGCGGGAAGGCCAGCAGCCGCTCGAACGTCTCCTCCAGCTCCGCGCCGGTGGCGTCTGGAACGTACCAGGCGCGGGTCAGGTCGCAGACCTGCTCACGCTCGGCCCGTGACCTGAGCGCCTCGGGGGTGAGGTGTCCGGAGTGGAGCGCGTCCTCCAGGTCGTGCACCGAGTAGGCGACGTCGTCGGCCCAGTCCATGATCTGCGCCTCGAAGCTCACCCTCATGGCGGGCGCGCCGTCTCTGATCCACTCGAAGACCGGCAGGTCGTCGTCGTAGACCCCGAACTTGCCTCCTCCGGCGCGCGGCCACGGGTACTTCACGGCGGCGTCCAGCGAGGCGCGGGTCAGGTTGAGCCCCGCGCTGTGCCCGTCGTCCGTCAGCACCTTGGCTTCGAGCCTGGTGAGCAGCCGCAGGCTCTGCGCGTTGCCCTCGAACCCGCCACAGGCCGCGGCCAGCTCGTCGAGCGCGCTCTCGCCGTTGTGGCCGAAGGGCGGGTGGCCGAGGTCGTGCGAAAGACAGGCGGTCTCGACCAGGTCGGGGTCGACGCCGAGGGTGGCGCCCATCTCCCTGCCGACCTGGGCGCACTCCAGCGAATGGGTGAGCCTGGTGCGCGGGATGTGCTGGCCGACCCCGAGCGTCTCGCCAGGGCCCACCACCTGCGTCTTGGCCGCGAGCCTGCGCAGGGCCGAGCTGTGCAGGACTCTCGCCCTGTCGCGCTCGAACGCGCCCCGATCGGGGTTTCCGGGCGGCTCCGGAACCCATCGCTCCTGGTCATGGTCGGTGTATTGGCCCATAAGTGCTGTGAGTTTACCCACCAGGACGGCACTCGATCAGCAGGCCCCTGCAGAGTGGCCCGCCAAAGCCGGGGACATATCGCCCGATATGGTCATCTGCGTGACCACCGCGTTCCGTGCCGTGCTGGCCTTCACCTTGCTGGCCGGTTTCTACGTGCTCGTCGGCCTGATCCTGGCCGCTGCCGTCTTCTTCGACGTCCTGCTCTTCATCGAGTTCAACAGCGGGGTGCTCAAGCTCGCGATCGTGCTGACCCTGGCCGCGGGCGCGCTGGTGCGGGCCCTGTGGATGGTCAGCCGCGGGAAGCGGGGCGAGGAGCCGGGGCTGGCCGTCGGCCGGGAGCACGAGCCCGAGCTGTGGCGGACGGTCGAGGAGCTGGCCCAGCGGGTCAAGACCGCGCCGCCGGACGAGATCAGGCTGGTCGGAGAGGTCAACGCCGCCGTCGCCGAGGACACCCGCTTCCTCGGACTGGTGGCGACCAGGCGGCGCATGTACATCGGGCTGCCGCTGCTGCAGACGCTCACGGTCGACGAGCTGCGGGCCGTACTCGGGCACGAGCTCGGCCACTACAGCGGCGCCCACACCCGGCTCGGCGCGCCCGTCTACCGGGGCAGGGTGGCGCTGATCGCGACCGTGCAGGGGCTCGGCAACCACCCGTTCGTGCAGCGGCTCTTCACCTACTACGCCAAGCTCTACCTGCGTGTCTCCCAGGCGGTCTCGCGCCGTCAGGAGCTGGAGGCCGACGCGTTCGCCGTCGCGATCGCGGGCCGGACGGCGATGGCGGGCGCGCTGACCAGGATCCACGCCACCGCGCAGGCGTGGGAGCTGTTCATGGAGCGCTACATGGCGATGGCCGGGCTGGCGGGCAACAGGCCCGCGTCGGTGTTCGGCGGCTTCCGCGCGCTCATGGACGATCCGGTACGGCAGGCGGAGCTGGCCAGGCTCGCCGAGCAGCCGGAGGAGACCTCCCCCTACGACTCGCACCCGAGCCTGGCCGACCGTCTGGCCGCGATCGAGCTGCTGCCCGAGCCCGTGCACGTCCCCGACCCGCGCCCGGCCACGACGCTGCTCAGGGACGCGTCGGTGGCCACGCAGGCGGTCGAGCACGCGTTCTGGACCCAGGAGGCGCTGACCACGCTGCGCCCCGTGTCGTGGGAGGACCTGATCGCCCGCGGCATGTACGCCATGCGCAACGAGGAGGCGCTGCGCGACCTGGCCGTGGCGGGGCAGCGGGTGATGGGGGCGGACGTGCCGTACCTCGACGCGGCCTTCGAGGCGCTGGCCCGCGGGCAGCACGCGGCGCTGGAGGCCGAGCTGCGCAAGCTCGGCTGGGACACCCCCGACAGCCCGCTCGCGGGCGTCGTCGGCCAGGCGCTCGAGGCGACGCTGATCCAGCACGGGCAGGCCCGTTGGACGCTGTCGTGGTCGGGCCCGGCCAGGCTGCTGTTCGAGGACGGCGAGGAGGTTCTGGTGAGCGAGTACGCCGCGCAGGTGGTCGCCGACCCCTCCGGCGTTCCAGGCCTGCGCTCGTGGCTGGCGGGGCTGGGTGTGAAACCCGACTTCGTCCCCGCCTGATCGAGAATGCCGCCGCCGGGCCCCGGCGGGCCCGGCGGCGGTTGACTCAGCGGGTGTCGGAGGAGTCGCCGGTCAGCGCCGCGCGGCCAGCCTCCAGACGCGCCACGGGGATGCGGAACGGCGAGCAGGACACGTAGTCGAGCCCCGCCTCGTGGCAGAAGTGGACGGACTCGGGGTCGCCGCCGTGCTCGCCGCAGATGCCGAGCTTGAGGTCGGGCCTGGTCTTCCTGCCCTCCTCGACGGCGATCCTGACGAGGCGGCCGACGCCGTCCCTGTCCAGGGTCTCGAACGGCGAGACGCCGAAGACGCCCATCTCCAGGTAGCGCGAGAAGAACGAGGCCTCGACGTCGTCGCGGGAGAAGCCCCACGTCATCTGGGTCAGGTCGTTGGTGCCGAAGGAGAAGAACTGCGCGGCCTCGGCGACCTGACCGGCGGTGAGCGCGGCCCTCGGCGTCTCGATCATGGTGCCGATGAGCGCGTCGACGCCATCCTCCGCCAGGATCGCGACGGCCTCCTCGCGGACCGCCTCCAGCTCCTGGACGGCGGCGACCAGCGGGATCATGATCTCGGGCCTGGCGCCCGGCACCGCGCGAGCGGCGTCGGCGATGGCCCTGACCTGCATGGCGAACAGGCCGGGGATGACCAGGCCGAGCCGTACCCCTCGAAGGCCGAGCATCGGGTTCTGCTCGTGCAGGCGCTTGACGGCGGCCAGCAGCGTCCGGTCCTTGTCTGAGGCGTCGCCCTTGGCGACCTTGACCGACAGCTCCACGAGGTCGGGCAGGAACTCGTGCAGCGGCGGGTCGATGAGGCGGATCGTGACCGGCCGCCCGTCCATGGCCTCGAAGATCCCGATGAAGTCGGACTTCTGGAGCGGTTCGAGGGCGTCCAGCGCGGCCTGGCGCTCGTCGGCGTCGGCGGCCAGGACCAGGTCCTCGACCAGCTGCCTGCGGTCGCCGAGGAACATGTGCTCCGTACGGCACAGCCCGATCCCCTCGGCCCCGAACCGCACGGCGCGGGCGGCGTCCTCGGGGTTGTCGGCGTTGGCCCGCACGCCGAGCCGGCGCGCCGCGTCGGCGTGCCGCATGATCCGGTCGACCGCGCGGACCAGCTCGTCGGCCGGCTCGCTGCCCTCGAAGTACTCGACGACGGCCGAGTCGACGACCGGCATCTCGCCGAGGAAGACCTCGCCGGTGGTGCCGTCGACGGAGATGATGTCGCCCTCGCCGACCGTGATGCCGCCGGGGGCGGTGAAGCGGCGCTCTGCCGTGGAGACCTCCAGCTCCTCGGCCCCGCACACGCAGGTCTTGCCCATGCCCCGGGCGACCACGGCGGCGTGCGAGGTCTTGCCGCCGCGCGAGGTCAGCACGCCCCTGGCGGCGATCATGCCCGCCAGGTCGTCGGGGTTGGTCTCGCGCCTGACCAGGATGACGTCCTCGCCCGCGGCGGCCAGCTCCACGGCCCGCTCGGAGGAGAAGACGGCCTTGCCGACGGCCGCGCCCGGCGAGGCGTTCATGCCCTTGGTGATGAGCTTGCGCTCACCCTCGGTGGAGAACCTGGGGAACATCAGCTGGGCGAGCTGGTCGCCGCTGACCCTGGTCACGGCCTCGTCGAGGGTGATGAGGCCCTGGTCGACGAGCTGTGTGGCGATGCGGAACGCCGCGGCGGCGGTCCGCTTGCCTACTCGGGTCTGCAGCATCCAGAGCTTGCCGCGCTCGATCGTGAACTCGATGTCGCACAGGTCGCGGTAGTGGTTCTCGAGCTTCTCCATGATCTGCAGCAGCTCGTCGTAGGAGTTCTTGTCGAGGCGCTCGAGCTCCTGCAGCGGGATGGTGTTGCGGATGCCCGCGACGACGTCCTCGCCCTGGGCGTTCTGGAGGTAGTCGCCGTAGATGCCCTGGTGGCCCGAGCCGGGGTCGCGGGTGAAGGCGACGCCGGTGCCCGAGTCCTCGCCGAGGTTGCCGAAGACCATGGCCACGATGTTCACCGCGGTGCCCAGGTCGGTGGGGATGCGCTCCTGGCGGCGGTAGAGGACGGCGCGGGGGGCGTTCCACGAGTCGAAGACCGCCATGACGGCCAGTCGCAGCTGCTCGCGCGGGTCGGCGGGGAAGTCCTCGCCCGTCTGCTCGCGCACGATGCCCTTGTACGTCTCGACGAGGCGCTGCAGCTCTTCGGCCGACAGGTCGGTGTCCTGGCGGGAGCCCTTGAGCGACTCCAGGGCGTGCTCGAACAGTTCGCCGTCGATGCCCTGCACGGTCTTGCCGAACATCTGGATGAGCCTGCGGTAGGAGTCCCAGGCGAAGCGGTCGTTGCCGCCCGCCTGCTTGGCCAGGCCGTGGACGGACTCGTCGTTGAGCCCGATGTTCAGGACGGTCTCCATCATGCCGGGCATGGAGAACTTGGCGCCCGAGCGCACGCTGACCAGCAACGGGTCGTCGGCCTGTCCGAGCTTCTTGCCCATGGCGGACTCCAGCGCGAGCAGGTGCTCGGCGACCTCCGCCTCGAGCCCGTCGGGGACCGAGCCCTCCGCCAGATAGTGGCGGCACGCCTGAGAGGTGATCGTGAATCCAGGGGGGACGGGCAGGCCGAGATTCGTCATCTCAGCCAGATTGGCGCCCTTTCCCCCGAGAAGATCCTTGAGATCCTTGTTGCCCTCGGTGAAGTCGTAAACGTACTTGGCCACCACAACTCCTTTGCGAACGCCTCCGTCCGGGACTCTACCGATAAAGAACAGGATGAAACTGCACTCGTCGGTCAAGTCAACGTTTCCGCTGTTCAGCGTACCCATACCGGTCTAATCCACTGTTAAATCCAGTGGTTTATACCAATTGGTGTAAACCAATTTCAGAGAATGGATCTCAGTACCTGGGACGGACATGACAAAGGCGCCGGAGGTGTGCTCCGGCGCCCGTGTCGATCGCGTTCTAGCTGAGTCCGGCCTTGTTCACGTACCTCATCACCGGGCCGTTCTCCAGCTTGCCCTTCCGATGGGCCTTGAGCAGATCACCGACGACCTCGAATGCCTTCTCCCCCGCCTGCGCCTCCTGACCGTCCCTCGCGGCCTTGCCCGCCTCGAGGATCTCCTCCCGGGCCTTGTTGAAGAGCTTGGGGTCGATCCCGCCCTCGCCCATCTGCTGGAGGAGCGCCGCGTCGAGGCCGCCGAGCCACCTCTGCCAGCCGCCCGGGGGCGTGTACTCGGAGGCCTGTCCCACGTAGGGCTCCTCGTCATCGCCCTCCTCGTCGTCGGGACTGGGCGTCGCCTCGCTCAGCGACTCGACGGGGCTGGGCGAAGGAGAGGTCACCGGCTCGGGCTCGGCGCTCGTGGCGACCGCGGACGTGGGGGTGGGCGTGGCCGACGGCTGCTCCCCTCCGCTGTTGAGCAGCGTCACCCCGATCGCCACCGCCGCGATCACCGCGACGGCGGCGAGCGCCTGCACCACCAGCTTCTTGTTCGACGAGGGTTCGGGCGCCGCGCCGTTCAGCATCGCGCCCGTCACGGGCACCGCGGGGCCGCCGCGCAGGTCCGTGGTCTGCGAGGGGTCGTGCGCGGGCAGGACGGCCGTCGGATTCGGTACGGCATGCGGGGCCGGGTTCGGCATGGTCGGGGGGAAGGCGAAGGCGGCGAAGGCCTGCCGTACCTGCTCGGCGTTTGCGGGCCGGTCGGCGGGATTCTTGGCCAGCATCGACAGCACCAGCCGGTCGAGGGCGGCGGGCACGTCGGGACGCACCTGGCTGGGCGGCACGGGAGTCTCGAAAACGTGCTTGCGCATGAGGTCGGCAGCGCCACCCGAGAACGGCGGCTGGCCGCAGAGCAGCTCGTAGGCGACGCAGCCCAGCGCGTACAGGTCGGAGGCCGCGGTGCCGCCCTCGCCGTTGATCTGCTCGGGGGCGAGGTAGGCGGCGGTGCCGACGACCGTGCCGACCGTGGTCAGGCGGGAGGTCTCGCTGGCCACCTGCGCGATGCCGAAGTCGACGATCTTGAGCGTGCCGTCCGCCGTCCTGTGCAGGTTCGCGGGCTTCACGTCACGGTGGACCACGCCCGCCTTGTGCGCGGCGTCCAGGCCGGCGGCGGCCTGGCTCATCAGGCGGCACACCTCGGGAATGTTGTACCGGTGGCCGTCCACGAGTTCGTCGGCCAGGCTGCGGCCGGTCAGCAGCTCCATCACCAGGTAGGGGCGCCCGTTCTGCTCACCGGTGTCGAACACGGTGACCACGTTGCTGTGCACGATCTGGGCGGCGGCCCGTGCCTCGCGAGCGAACCGCTCACGGGCCGCGGGCTGCGTCACCTGCGGCGCGAGAATCTTGACGGCGACGGCGCGACCGGTCCGCGGGTCGTGACCCCGCCAGACCTCGCCCATACCACCGCGCCCGATCGGCTCGTCCAGCTGGTAGCGCCCGTCCAGCATTTCCGGCATATTTCCCGCCAATGGCTCAGAAGTCCTCGTATTCCGAGCCAACCTATATGGTGACGCCCTCGGCGAGTGGATTGATCGTCAGCCCCGCAGCCCCGCAGCCCGGCGCCGCGCATCCTGCCGCCACCCGCCCCGCAACCGGCCGCCCTCGCAACCAGCCCGCCACCCCCAGTCAGCCCGCCGCCACCCCGCAGTCGTGAAGACCCGGCACGCAGTTTGGCTTTGTCGGAATTTTCGGTCTCGCACCGCCCGGGCACGCCGGATGCACGCGAGCTTTACCTGGCCTTACGGTCATGCGGCCTACGATCCCGGCATGATGTCACCCTTCAAGCGCTACCTCGCGGAAGAGATCGCACTCGACCACGTCGAAGGGCTCATCCCGCGCCGTGAGGCACTGCGGCGGCTCGCCCTGCTCGGGCTCGGCCTGCCCGCGGCCACGGCGCTGCTGGCCGCGTGCGGGGCGGGCGCGGAGGCCACCCTGGGCGCCACGCCTGCGCCCAGCCCCAGCCCCGGCACCGGCGCGCCCGCCTCCCCCGCCGGGCCGGAACCGCTGCCGACGCAGGCGGTCACCTTTGCCGGGCCCGAGGGCACGACGCTGCGGGGAGCGTGGGCGAAGGCGCGGGAACCCAAGGGCGCGGTCCTGGTCATCCACGAGAACCGCGGTCTCAACGACCACACCCGCTCGGTCGCGGGACGGCTGGCGGCCAGCGGCTACTCCTCGCTGGCGCTCGACCTGCTGTCACGCGAGGGGGGCACGGAGTCGTTCGACGACACCGCGCAGGCCACCGCCAAGCTCGGCGAGATCCCGCCGGAGCGGTTCGTCGCCGACATGAAGACGGCGCTGGGCGAGCTGGCCAGGCGCGAGGAGGGCGCCAAGCTCGGCATGGTGGGGTTCTGCTTCGGCGGCGGCATGACGTGGCTGCTGCTGGCCAACAGGGAGCCGCGGCTGTCGGCGGCGGCGCCGTTCTACGGCCCGCTGCCCGAAGGCGCCGACTTCTCCGGCGACCAGGCGGCCGTCCTCGGCATCTACGCCGAGCGGGACGACAGGGTGAACGCCACCCGCGACGCCGCCAGGGCCGCGCTGGAGAAGTCGGGCCTCACCTACGAGATCGTCACCTACCCAGGCGTCGGCCACGCCTTCTTCAACGACACCGGCCAGCGCTACGACGCCCAGGCCGCGGCGCAGGCCTACCAGCGGCTCATCGACTGGTTCGGCACGTACCTGGCCTGAGCTCAGCCGTTGTCAATCTTGATGGAGTAACGCCACTCGGCCCAGGCCCACGGCTCCCGGTAGGTACCGGTCGGGCAGCCCGGCTGCGCGCCGCAGACGTCGGCCCGCACGTCGAAGCGGTAGGTCCGGCCCGAGTAGGGGTCACGCAGGTCGTAGGTCTCGACGGGCTTGGCCGAAGAGGTGGTGAAGGTCCTCGGGATGCGCGGGACGCCGTTCCCCCAGATGCGCATGGAGAACCTGCCGCCCTCGAAGGCGTTGCCGAACATGAACCTGATCTTGCGCTGGTGCCGGATGTAGCTGACCGACAGCACCCGCATCCTGCCGCCGACATGGGAGAAGGCGATCTGCCCGTAGTCGAAGGACTGGCGCCTGCCCGGGGGCTCGAAGGTCTCCTGGGCGTCACTGACGGGGCAGCCGAGGACGGCCCGGCCACCGAGCCGGTCGTAGCGGATCTGGATCTGCTCGTCGCGGAGCTCGAACCGGCACGTCCGCGCGGAGGTGGAAGCGGAAGCGGAAGCGGCGGGCAGCGTCACGGCGGCGAGCGCGGCGACCGTCCCGAGCGCGATTGCTCGTCTCATAGGCGAAACGTAGATCGCGCCCGGGCGGCCTTCATGAGTACAGGGGTACTCAGATCCTGGACTCAGTCGTTGAGGTGCTGGCGCAGGTAGGGCTCGACCTGGTCGAGCGCGATGCGCTCCTGCCCCATCGAGTCGCGCTCGCGGATGGTCACCGCGTGGTCGTCGAGGGTGTCGAAGTCGACCGTGATGCAGAACGGCGTGCCGATCTCGTCCTGGCGACGGTAGCGGCGGCCGATGGCGCCGGCGTCGTCGAACTCGACGTTCCAGCGCTTGCGCAGCTGGGCGGCCAGGTCCTTGGCCTTGGGCGACAGGTCGGCGTTGCGCGACAGCGGCAGGACCGCGACCTTGACGGGGGCGAGCCGGTGGTCGAGGCGCAGCACCGTGCGCTTCTCCATGACGCCCTTGGCGTTGGGCGCCTCGTCCTCGGTGTAGGCGTCGAGCAGGAAGGTCAGCGTGGCGCGGTCGACACCGGCGGCGGGCTCGATGACGTAGGGCACGTAGCGCTCGCCGGTGTCCTGCTCGAAGAACGACAGGTCGACGCCCGACGCCTTGCCGTGGGCGGTCAGGTCGAAGTCGGTGCGGTTGGCGATGCCCTCGAGCTCACCCCACTCCGAGCCGGTGAAGTTGAAGCGGTACTCCACGTCGACGGTGCGCTTGGAGTAGTGGGACAGCTTCTCCTTCGGGTGCTCGTAGAGCCGCAGGTTGTCCTTGTTGATGCCCAGGTCGGAGTACCAGCGGAAGCGCTCGTCGATCCAGTACTGGTGCCACTCCTCGTCGGTGCCGGGCTTGACGAAGAACTCCATCTCCATCTGCTCGAACTCGCGGGTGCGGAAGATGAAGTTGCCCGGCGTGATCTCGTTGCGGAACGACTTGCCGATCTGGCCGATGCCGAACGGGACCTTCTTGCGCGCCGACTGCTGCACGTTGGCGTAGTTGATGAAGATGCCCTGCGCGGTCTCGGGGCGCAGGTAGGCCAGGCCGGACTCGTCCTCGACGGCGCCGAGGTAGGTCTTCAGCAGGCCGCTGAACTGGCGCGGCTCGGTGAAGGAGCCCTTGTTGCCGCAGTTGGGGCAGGTGAGGTCGGCCAGGCCGTGCTCGGGGGCCCTGCCGTGCTTCTCCTCGTAGGCCTCGGTGAGGTGGTCGGCCCTGAAGCGCTTGTGGCAGGACTGGCACTCGGTCAGCGGGTCGGTGAAGGTCTCGACGTGGCCGCTGGCCTGCCACACCTCGGGAGCGAGGATCACGCACGAGTCGAGGCCGACCACGTCTTCGCGGGCCTGCACCATCGACAGCCACCACTGGCGCTTCACGTTGTTCTTCAGCTCGACGCCCAGCGGACCGTAGTCCCACGACGCGCGCAGGCCTCCGTAGATCTCGCTCGACGGGTAAACGAGCCCCCGTCGCTTGGCGAGGCTGACGATCGTGTCCATGACGTCGGTCCGGCGTGCCATTGGCTGAATCTCTTTCCGGCTGGAGGTCGGCGAGTGGAAATGATGAGATCCCAGCTTAGGGGACATCCGGCCGCCGCCGCGCGCGACTAATCGTCTCGGCCGGAAACGTAGACGTCCTCGAAGGCGCTGGGCTCGTTGACCATGAGGATCATGAGGGGGTACATCGCCATCCGGGCGGCCGACAGGGCCCTGCGATAGAAGCCCGCACCCTCCCACTCGCTGACCACCGCCCACAGGTTGGGCTCGTCGACCGAGCGGCACAGGCGTCCGCGCAGATAACCGGGCTGCGCGGCGAGCACGTCGATGATCTCCTGGCCTTGCTTGAGGAACTCCTGGGAGCGCGTCTCTGGGACCATGTAGCGAATCAGTGCGAGCACGCGAACCAGGATGTCAGACAAGCGGCCTATCCTGGTGCGTGCTCTCAAGGATCCGCCGCTCACAGCTCGCGCTCGCCGTCGCCGCCGTCTACCTCGCCGTCGTCGGCTACGTGAGCGTCATCACCCTCACCGGCCAGGCCGACGAGCTGAGCGGCACGGGTCCCCTGGGTGAGCTGACCTCCCCCGTCTCCCTCCTCCCGTACGGCCTGCGCCTGCTGGGGGTGCTCCCCTCCGCGGCGGGCGCCTACACGATCGCGGGCATCGTCCAGACGGTGCTCATCTGGCTGCTGATCAGGGGCCGCCGCCCTGCCGAGACGCTCGGCGAGTGGGGGGACGGCTATCGCAGAGGTCGGGCGGCGCTGGTCCTCTCCTCCGTCTACCTGCTCCTCGTGACCTCCGCCGCCGTCTTCGGGCTCGTGAGCTCCGCGCACGCGGCGGGCAGCTTCGGCCTCATCTTCTGGGTCCCGCTCGCACTCCCGCTCATCCTCGTCGCCACGGATGTGCCGGGTTCGGTGATGCCCATCGGGATGATCCAGGCGTGGGTCCTGTGGCGAATCTTCAGGGGCGGGCGGGTGCCGCGCTAGGCTCGTGAGGTGGCCACTCGAAAGCCTCTCCCGCCCGGCGAGCAGTTCTTCACGCCCGGCGCCACGGGCCTGCGCAAGGCGGTCGAGCAGCGCAGCGCCGTACCCATCACGTTCCTGTTCACGCAGGTGCCGCGCTGGGTCACGCCCGCGCTGCTGGTGATCCTGCTGCTGGCGGGCTTCGCGCTCGACAGCTGGCTCGGCGGGGTCGCGGTGCTGCCGGTGGTCGGCTTCGTCGGGTGGCTGGCCTACCTGTCGTGGCCCTCGCTCGGCGCGGGCGGCAAGCTCCTGCGCGTGGTGATGCTGACCTTTCTCCTCCTCTTGGCGGCCGACAGGTTCAGCGTCTTCTAGGTCTGACGCGAGCTGCCTCCGCAGTGACGTACGGTCCGGAGTCATGCGTCGTTTTCTGGTCGGTGTCGTGCTCGTGCTGTGCGCCACCGGCGCCGGTTGCCTGCCAGGCACGAGCCCGCTGGAGCTGCCCGCGATGACGGCCGCCGCGCTGGGCGAGCGCTACACCGCCAACGCCGCGCCCGCCGGGCCGGGCCGCCAGTTGCTCGCCTACGACGAGGAGGGCGACGGGCGGGCGATCGAGGTGGTCGGCGACCTGGCAGCGGCCACCAAGGTGATCGTCTACGTTCCCGGCACCGGATACGGCCTGCGCGACTTCGACGGCACCTCCGCCTCCCCCGCCGGTGCCGCGCGGACCCTGCACGCCAGGGCGACGGCGCTGGAGCCCGGCGGCAAGGTGGCCGTCATCGGGTGGCTCGGATACGACGCGCCCGAGATGACCGACTGGGATGTGTTCACCACGCTGCCCGCCGCCAAGGGCGCCAAGGCGCTGCGCGCGCTCGTGGCGGCGCTGGACGGCAAGGAGCGGATCAGCCTCGTCTGCCACAGCTACGGCACGGTGGTGTGCGGTCAGGCCGCGCCTGGGCTGCCCGTCGCCGACATCGTCGCGCTGGGCAGCCCTGGCATGGGCGTGGCCGCGAAGGCGGAGCTCCGCACGCCCGCCAGGGTGTGGGCCACGCTGTCCAGCAAGGACGACGTGTTCAGGGCCGGCGTACGGCTCGGCCCCGTCGGCTTCGGCGCCGACCCGGTCGACGCCGGGTTCGGCGCCAGAGTCTTCGACGGAGGCGGCGGCGGCCACAACGACTACCTGCGCCCCGGCAGCGCCACCGTCGACACGGTCACGTCCATAGCCCTCACCGGGGAAGCAACGCCGGGAAGTCGCCCGGCAACCGCTCACCCTGCCGCCCTTGGGTGAGGGCCCGCACCAACAGCGGCGATCACGCGGGCAAGGGGCGTGAATGCGTGGAAACGTATGCTGTAGGCAGTCGACAATAAACTGTAGAGGTGCCGATATGTTGCAGTCGGAAACGGGGGCGGCGGCCAAGATTCCGCGGCCCGTGCCGCTCAGGGAGAGCGTGTTCGAGGCGCTGCTGGAACTGATCGTCTCAGGGCAGCTGCGTCCCGGGCAGCATCTCGTGGAGAACGAGCTCGCCGAATTGCTG
Organism: Nonomuraea sp. NPDC059194; assembly: GCF_042754765.1. Lineage (NCBI taxonomy): Bacteria > Bacillati > Actinomycetota > Actinomycetes > Streptosporangiales > Streptosporangiaceae > Nonomuraea > Nonomuraea sp. NPDC059194. The sequence continues at coordinate 55,213 of NZ_JBHZBH010000005.1, forward strand.
GGGGTGTCCCGGCAGCCGGTTCGTGAGGCGCTCCAGTTGCTCAGCGGTGAGGGCTGGGTGGACCTGTATCCGAGTCAGGGCGCGTTCGTCCATTCGCCGAGTACGGAAGAGGCCGACCAACTGCTGGCCGTACGCGCGCTGCTGGAGGCGGAGTCCGCGCGGCTGGCGGCGCGGCATGCGGATGAGGACGGCGTGGCGGCGCTGCGGAAGCTGTGCGCGCGCGGCGCCTCGGCGGCGCACGCGGACGACACTGACGCGGCGGTGGCCGCCAACGCGGAGTTGCACGCGCTGATCACCGCGTTGTCGGGGAACAAGGTGCTGGCGGAGCTCGCGGCGCAGGTGGCGCGCAGGGTGCGATGGTACCACACGCCGGTGGCCAGGCAGCGGGGGCTCGCGTCCTGGCGGGAGCATGAGGATCTGATCGACGCCATCGCCGACGGGAACGAGGAGATGGCGGCGCAGATCATGCGCGAGCACACCGAGCACACCAGGGTGGCGTACCTGGAGCAGCGGAAGAGCCAGCCGGAGGAACCTGCTCCCCGGCCGGTCCGGCGGCGCCGTACGAGGACCACGCAGGGGAACTGACCGTCGCGAAGCCGGACGCCAGGCGGGGCAGAGGTCGCCATCGAGCGCCACACGAGATCGGACCCGGCGCCCGGGGGCCAGAAGGGGTGAGTCTCAGACCGGTAGGTCGAGCAACTCCACCGGTTCGCCGTTCCACCCGGGCGGAATGACGGCCAGGGCGTCGGCGAGCGCGGCACCCCAGAGCGACCCGGGCCGGTCGTGCCCCACAGGCACGGCGCCCGTGCCGGACCTTCGCACGGGCACCAGCCGCGTGTCCCGGTGATGGGCCAGGCCCCGGGAATGCCCCGGATGACCGGCCGTCTCCGCGAGCGTGACACGTTCGCCAGGCTCATACCGCTCACCCTTGATCAGCGGGACCAGCAGCGTCAACGCCGCCGCCAGGGCCGCGAACGGGTTACCCGGCAGGCCGACGACCAGCCGTCCGTCTGGGAGCCGGGCCAGGAGTTGCGGATGGCCCGGACGCACGGCGACCCCGTCCACCAGCACCTCGGCACCGACCTCGGCCAGCACGCCGCGAAGGTGGTCGGCGGGCCCCTTCGATGAGGCCCCGCACACCACCACTATCTCGACCGGACGGGCGGCCGCCTTCCCGAGGTCGTTCCCCTCCGAGGTCGGGTGTCCTTCGTGGAGGGCGGCGCACAGCGGGGCGGCGCCGTCCGGCAGCCTGACGGCGGGGCCCAGCACGCCTCCCGCCCACGCGACCAGCCCCGGCAGGAACGGCCCGATGGCGTCGCGCACGCGCCCCGGCTCGGGCAGCCCCGCCTCGACCACCTCGTCCCCGGTCACCACCACCGTCACCTCGGGCCGGCGATGGACGGCGAGCGCGTCGTGCCCCAGCGCGGCGGCCAGCCCGAGCACGGCGGGCGTCACCGTGGTTCCCGCCACGAGCACCTCCTCGTCCAGACCGACGTCCTCCCCGCGCCTGCGGATGTGCCGCCCCTCCTCGACCACCCCGCGAAGCAACCGCGTCCCGCCGTCCTCGACGGTTGCCTTCTCGTACGGCAGGACCGCCGTCGCCCCCTCCGGCACCGGAGCTCCCGTGGCGATCTCCACCGCGCAACCCGGCTTCAGCACCTCGGCGTGCGCCTGCCCTCCGGCCAGCACCCGCCCGACCACCCGCCACGGCCCCTCCCCCGCGACCGCGTAGCCGTCCATCGCCGACACGTCCACCCCGGGCACGGCGACGAGCGCCCGCAGCGGACGGGCGAGGCGGCAGCCGTACGCCATGGACAACGGAACCTCCGCCACCGGCCACGCCGGCGCGGCGCCCAGCGCGATGGCGCGGGCTTGCGACCAGTTCACATTTCCACTGTGCCCAAGGTTGGCGGTCGAGTGGAGTCCTGCGTTCGTGCTCACGAGACGAACCTTGCCATGGACCTACGCATCCAAGCTTCTTGACGACCATCTGGAGACTTTGACAACCATTTTCATTCTGTTCCATACTGATGCGTGTGATGCCGCTTAAGACCCGATTTCTGACTCTGTTGACCGGTGGAACACTGCTGGCGGCCGCCGCCGCGTGCGGATCAGGCGCCGCCGAGACCACCTCCGCCGCCCCCCTGCAGCCAGGCGAGAAGGCCACGGTCGTGGCCGCCTTCTACCCGCTGCAGTGGCTGACCGAGCAGATCGCGGGCTCCGACGTCACCGTCGAGACGCTGACCGCGCCGGGGGTCGAGCCGCACGACCTGGAGCTGACGCCGCAGCAGGTCGCCGACGTCGGCGGGGCCACGCTCACCGCCTACGTCAAGGGCCTGCAGCCCGCCGTGGACGAGGCGGTCGAGCAGAACGCGGGCGACAAGGGGTTCGACGCGGCCGCCGCCGTACAGACCCTGCCCGCGACGGAGACCGAGGCCGAGGGCGCCGAGGGGCACGAGCACGAGGTCGCCTACGACCCGCACCTGTGGCTCGACCCGAGCAGGTTCGCGGGGGTGGCCACCAAGCTGGGCGAACGGCTGGCCGCGATCGACCCCGCGCACGCGCCCGCCTACAAGGACCGCGCCGCCAAGGCCGTCGCCGCGCTGACCGCGCTCGACCAGGAGTTCGCCAAGGGGCTGGCCGCCTGCTCGACCCGGTCGATCGTGACCGCGCACGGGGCGTTCGGCTACCTGGCCAACCGTTACCGGCTCAAGCAGGTCGGCATCACCATCGACCCCGAGGCCGAGCCCTCCCCCGCCCGCATCGCGGAGGTCGCCAAGGTCGCCAAGGCCGAGAAGGTCACTACCATCTTCACCGAGGCCCTCGTCAGCCCCAAGGTCGCCGAGGTCCTCGCCACCGAGGTGGGGGCGAAGACCGCGGTGCTCGACCCCCTGGAGGGCAAGCCGTCCGGCGGCGACTACCTGTCGGCCATGCGCCAGAACCTCTCGACCCTCCAAGCCGCACTGGGGTGCACAGCGTGACAGCGGTATTCGACATGACCGGTGGCCAGGTGACCCTGGACCATCGTTCCGTGCTTCGCGGCGTGGACCTGACCATCTGCCCCGGCGAGGTCGTTGCCATCATGGGGGCCAACGGATCGGGCAAGTCCACCCTGGTCAGGGCCATGCTCGGCCTCACGCCGCTCTCCGGCGGCCAGACCCTCCTGTACGGCAGGCCGCCCGCGAGGTTCCGCGAGTGGTGGCGCGTGGGCTACGTGCCCCAGCGGTTGCAGGTGGGCGGCGGCGTGCCCGCCACGGTCCGCGAGGTCGTCGCGTCGGGCCGGATCGCCCGCCAGCGCCGCCTGCGCCCGACCAACGCCGCCGACCACCAGGCCGTCGAGCGCGCGCTGGAGGCGGTGTCGCTGTCCGGCAGGGCAGGCGACTCCGTCCAGAACCTGTCCGGCGGCCAGCAGCAGCGGGTGCTCATCGCCCGCGCCCTGGCCGGCGAGCCCGACGTGTACGTCATGGACGAGCCGAACGCGGGCGTCGACGCCGACAGCCAGCGCCTGCTCGCCGACACTCTCACCACGCTGGTCGGCGCCGGGAAGACGATCGTGCTCGTCATGCACGAGCTGGGCCCGCTGGAGCCGCTCATCACCAGGGGCGTCGTCGTCCGCGACGGCGTGATCGCCCACGACGGGGTGCCGCCACGGCCCGAGGGCGACTGCGCCAAGCCCGGGCACGAGCACGTCCACCCCCACGCCGAGGAGCCCGTCGGGGGCCCGCTGGCGGGATGGAGGGCAGAGGCGTGATCGAGCTCCTCCAGCTTCCCTTCATGCAGCGGGCGGTCATCGCCGCGCTGCTGGTCGGGCTGTGCGCGCCGCTCGTCGGCACCTTCATCGTGCAGCGCCGCCTGGCCCTGCTCGGCGACGGCATCGGCCACGTGGCGCTGACCGGCGTGGCGCTCGGCTTCCTCACCGGGACCGCGCCCGTGCTGACCGCCGTCCTGGTGTCGGTGGTCGGCGCCGTGGCGATCGAGCTGGTGCGGGCGCGCGGCCGTACCAGCGGTGACGTCGCGCTGGCGCTGCTGTTCTACGGCGGCATCGCGGGCGGTGTGATGTTGATCTCCATCGCGCCCGGCGGCAGCAACGCCAAGCTGACGTCCTACCTGTTCGGCGCGATCGCCAGCGTCACCGCCGAGGACCTGTGGGTCATCGGCGCGCTGGCCGTCGCCGTGATCGCGGTCGTGGCGGTCTTCGGCAGGGAGCTGTTCGTGCTCTGCCAGGACGAGGAGGTGGCAAAGGCCAGCGGGCTGCCCGTCCGCTTCCTGAGCCTGCTCATCGCCGTCACCGCCGCGCTCACCGTCGTGATCGCCATGCGCGTGGTGGGATTGCTGCTGGTCAGCGCGCTCATGGTGATCCCCGTGGCCACCAGCCAGCAGTTCACGAGAGGCTTTCGGGCCACCATGCTGCTGTCGATGGTCTTCGGCGTCGTCGCGGCCGTGGGCGGGCTGCTGAGCTCCACCTTCTCCGCCAAGGTGCCGCCGGGCGCCGCCATCGTGCTTCTCGCTCTCGCCGGCTTCGTGCTGGCCCTCGGGGTCGGTAGATTCGTACGGCGAGGCCGAACCCAGGAGAGCAATCCATGACCACTCGTCGCGATGCCGTTCACGACACCCTTCGTAGGAGCGATGGTTTCCGCAGCGCGCAGGACGTCTACGCCGAGATGCGCTCCGACGGCGCGAAGATCGGCCTGACCACGGTCTACCGGGCGCTCCAGGCGCTGGCCGACGGCGGCAAGGTCGACGTGCTGCGCACCGACGACGGGGAGTCGGTCTACCGGGCCTGCGCCAGCGGCGACCACCACCACCACCTGGTCTGCCGCCACTGCGGCCACACGGTCGAGGTGGCCGGGCCCGACGTCGAGCGCTGGGCCGAGGCCGTCGGCGCCGACCACGGGTTCACCGAGGTCACCCACACCGTCGAGGTCTTCGGCACCTGCGCCTCCTGCTCGGCCGCCGCTCGCGCTTCCTGAGCGTGCGACGGGGTATGTGAACCATAGGAACGCCCTGGCACCCCGTGCGGGAGATACGCTGTGCCCCCACGCCGGAGTAGGGCACGACAGGAGCTGACATGCCGTTCGGCCATGACATGGTGTATTCGCTCGCGACCGCGGTCGACCTGGTGAACACCTCACCGTCGGCCGGAGGCGACGAAGGGCTGAGCGATCTCGACGACCTCGCCGAGTTCGTCAGGGTGCGCCAGGTCAGCGGCATCCAGACCCTCACCCCACGCGACCTGGGAGAGGTCAGGCTGCTGCGCGAGGACCTGCACCGGGTCTTCACCGCCTCCGACCAGGCCACCGCGCTGCGGCTGCTCAACACGCTGCTCACCGACACGCGCATCACCCCGCGGCTGACCGAGCACGACGGGCACCCGGTCCACATGCACTACTTCGCGCCCGACGCCTCGCTGGCCGAGCACCTGGCCGCCGACTGCGGGATCGCGCTGGCGCACCTGCTGGTCGAGGGCGAGTGGGAGCGGCTGCGCACCTGCTCGGCGCCCGACTGCGACCACGTGTTCGTGGACGAGTCGCGCAACAGGTCGCGCGTCTACTGCGACAGCCGTACGTGCGGCAATCGCATGCATGTCGCCGCTTACCGGGCGCGGCGCCGGGCATGATGGTGCGGTGACCACCGACGAGGTCAGAGACACAGTCTCGCTGACCAATCTCGACCAGCCGCTGTTCGACGACGCGGGCGTGACCAAGCGAGACCTGGTCGACTACCTCGACGCCATGCGCGAGCGCATCCTGCCCGCGCTGGGGGAACGGCCGCTGTCGGTGGTCAGGGTACGGGCGGGCCAGGCGCCGTTCATGCAGAAGAACGTCCCGTCCTACGCGCCCACCTGGATCCGCACCGTCACGATGTGGGCGGAGACCTCGCGCAGGGAGGTCTCCTACGCGCTGTGCGACGACCGCAGGACCTTGCTGTGGTTCGCCAACCAACGGGCGGTGGAGTACCACCCGACGCTGGTGCACGCGAGCGACTGGGAGCATCCCACACACCTCGTGCTCGACCTCGACCCGCCCGCCGCAGACGACTTCCCCATGGTGGTGCGCGCCGCGGGGCTGATCCGCCGGGCGCTGGACGACGCGGGCCTGGCGGGCGCCGTCAAGACCAGCGGCGCGAAGGGGCTGCACGTCTTCGTCCCGCTCCGCAAGGGCCTGGCGATGGCGGACGTCGCCGCCGCCACCCGGGCCCTGGCCGCGCGGGCCGAGCGCCTCGATCCGGCCCTCGCCACCACGGCCTTCATCAGGGAGGACCGCGAGGGCAAGGTGTTCCTCGACTCGACCAGGGCGGGCGGCGCGACGGTCGTGGCCGCCTACAGCCCGCGCGTGCGCCCCGGCGCGACCGTGTCGTTCCCCGTGGCGTGGGACGACCTCGACCGGGTCGCGCCCGCCGACTTCACCATCCGCACCGCCGTCGAACTGGCCGGCGACGGAGATCCGTGGGCCGACCTCATGCCGGAGCCCCAGGGGTTGCCCGCCGACCTCGTCGAGGAGGGGCACACCATCCCGGTGGCCCGGGTGCAGGCCATGCACGAGGGCAAGCGCAGAGCCCGCGCCCGCAAGGGCTGACCCGGCCCCTGCGGCCTCATACCTGGTTGGGGACCGCCCCGCCGTACCGCCGGTCGCGCTTGGCGAAGATCTCGCACGCCTCCCACAGGTCTCGCCGGTCGAAGTCGGGCCAGAGCCGGTTGAGGAAGACCATCTCGGCGTAGGCCGACTGCCACAGCAGGAAGTTGGAGAAGCGCTGCTCGCCCGAGGAGCGGACGAACAGGTCGACCTCGGGGATGTCGGGCTCGTCGAGGTAGCGGGCGAACACCTTCTCGGTCACCTTGCCCGGCTTGACCTTGCCCGCCGCGATGTCGTGCGCCAGCCTGACCGCGGCGTCGACGATCTCGGCCTGACCGCCGTAGTTGACGCAGAACTGCAGGGTGAGCTTGCGGTTGTGCCTGGTCATCTCCTCGGCGTCCTGCAACTCGGAGATGACGCTCTTCCACAGCCGCCCCGGCCGGCCCGCCCAGCGCACCCGCACGCCCATCGCGTGGAGCTCGTCGCGGCGGCGGCGGATCACGTCGCGGTTGAAGCCCATGAGGAAGCGGACCTCGTCGGGCGAGCGCTTCCAGTTCTCCGTGGAGAAGGCGTAGGCGCTCAGGTAGGGGACGCCCAGCTCCAGCGCGCCCTCGATGACGTCGAACAGCGACGCCTCGCCCGCCTTGTGCCCCTCCGTCCTCGGCAGGCCGCGCTGCTTGGCCCAGCGGCCGTTGCCGTCCATGACGATCGCGACGTGCCTGGGCACCAGGTCGCGCGGGATGGGCGGGGGCACCGCGCCCGAGGGGTGCGGGGCTGGGGGACGGACGTTCACCGTGCTGACTCCCTTTCTACGTGGCGGAGAGAGCGAATCCCGTGTTCGAGGTGCCACTGCAGGTAGGCGGCGACCAGCCCGCTGCACTCCGTGCGGTGGCGCGACTGCGAGGCGTCTGCCACCCCCCAGTCGCCGCGCAACAGCGCCGTCATCAGGGCGAGGGTCTCTCCAGCGGGTACGGCGGCGCCCGCGGGACGGCACGACCCGCACACCGCGCCGCCCGCCACGATGGCGAACGCCCGCACCTGCTCGGCCCTGCATCTGGCGCACTCCTGCAGCGCGGGCGCGTAACCCGCGACCGCGAGCGAGCGGAGGAAGTAGGCGTCGAGCACCAGCCTGGGCTCGTGGCTGCCGTCGGCCAGCGTGCGCAGCCCGCCCACCAGCAACAGGAACTGCCGCAGCGCCGGCTCCTTCTCGCCCTGGGTCAGCCGGTCGGCGGTCTCCAGCATCGCGCTGCCCGCCGTGTAGCGGGGATAGTCGTGGGCCAGCGCCTCGCCGTACGGATGAATGGTCTCCGCCTGGGTGATCACATCCAGGGTTCGACCCACGTGCAACTGGAGATCGACATGTGTGAAAGGCTCGAGGCGCGCGCCAAACCTGGAGGTGGTGCGGCGCACGCCCTTGGCGACGCCGCGCACCTTGCCCGTGCGCTTGGTGAGGAGGGTGACGATCCTGTCGGCCTCACCCAGCTTCTGGGTACGCAGAACGACGCCCTCGTCACGGTAGAGACTCACCGGTCCAGTCTAGGGCGACCTTCGGGTGGACCGGCTTTACCAGAGTCTCACTAGACTTTGACGCCTGCCCCTGGTTTACCTGTTGTTCGACCCCCCGCAACTGCCTCGAAAGGGTGACATGACCCGCGTGGTCCTGCTGGGCTCTTCGCCCGGCCCCGACACCGCCGCGACCGGCCTCAGGCTGGCCGCTCTGCCCGGCTCGCCCACCATCGGCGAGCGACTGCGCGATCAGGCGCTCTCGCTCGATCCGCGGCCGGCTCTGATCGAGCGCACCGATCTGGCCACCGCTCTGCGCGCCGTCGCCGAGATCGCCGAGTCGGCGCAGGAGAGCCTCCTCCTCCTGCCCACCAACTCGGTCATCCACGACGAGCTGATCTACCAGATCACCAAGGCCAAGCGCGGCGCCATCGCGCTCGTGGCCAAGGAGCCGCGAGCAGAAGACGAGAACGGCGAGCGGATCGCCTACGACGTCCCCATCGAGGAGGCCCAGCCCGAGATCGGCGGCAACAGCCTCGAAGGGCTCATGGTCCGCACCCGTGTCGGCAAGTCGCGCGTCATCTCGGTAGGCACCGCCCACCACGCCGTCACCAGGCCCAACGCGATCCTGCTCGGGCCGCTCCACCTCAGCGCCCGCAACGCGCCCGTGCTCGCCGAGACCTGCCGCGAGCTCGCCGACCTGGCCCACCTGTTCGGCCCCGAGGACGACCTGGTCCAGCTGATCGTCTTCGGGCTGGTCCGCAAGGGCGTCTCCGTCGGCATCCGCGGCCGCCGCGACCTGTTCTACCGACGCATCACCACCCAGGCGGAGGCCAACGAGGCCGCCACCGAGATGCACGGCATGGACGAGGACCGCGCCAGGCTCAACAACGCGGTCAAGGGCGCCGACGGCTTCTTCACCACGTACTTCGTCAGCACCTACTCCCGCTTCATCGCCCGCTGGGCGGCGCGGCGCGGGCTGACGCCCAACCAGGTGACGCTGATCTCCATCTTCCTCGGCGTGGCCGCGGCAGTGTGCTTCGCCACCGGCGAGCGGCTCGGCATGGTCGCCGGCGGCGTGCTGATCTACTTCGCGTTCGTCTTCGACTGCGTCGACGGGCAGGTCGCCCGCTACGCCCGCCAGTTCGGCGTGCTCGGCGCGTGGCTCGACGCGACCTTCGACCGGTTCAAGGAGTACGTCGTCTTCGCGGGGCTGGCCGTCGGCTACGTCGTGGCGGGCCACAGCGACGACATCTGGATCCTGGCGCTGGCCGCCCTCGCCCTCCAGTCGGTCAAGCACCTGCTCGACTTCTCCTTCGGCGCGGCCAACCGGCGCAAGCCGCCGGCCCCGCTGCCCACCACCCCGCTGACCGCGCCCGACGACCGCGGCCTGCGCAAGGCGCTCGAACACCGCAAGGCCGAGCGCAGCTCCGGTGTCCGCGGCCTGCTCAAGATGTGGACGAAGGCGGGCAAGTTCCGCTTCGTCTACTGGGCGCGCAAGATGGTCGTGTTCCCCATCGGCGAGCGGTTCGCGGCCATCGCGATCACCGCCGCCCTCTTCGACGCCCGGGTCACCTTCATCACCCTGCTGATCTGGGGAAGCGTCGCCGCCGCCTACACCGTCACCGGACGCGTCATGAGGTCCCTCGCATGATCACTCAGCCGCAGGCCACCGCCACCGCCGCTCCCGACCCCGACGAGGAACGGCGCCGCATCCAGACCGCCAGGCTGCTCGCCTACCGCGACGACGGCCCGCTGGTCCACGCCCTCGCCCCGCGCCTGGGCAAGGGCCTCCCGCCGGTCGCCATGCTGCTCGTCGCGCTCCTGGCGACCATCGGCGTGGCCGTCGCCGGCCTGTCGCCGCTGATCTCGGTGGCCGTCATGATCGTGCTCGTGCTCCCCACCGGGGCCCGCGACCACCTCGGCCGCTTGGACTGGCTCGTGCCGCCGCTGCTGCGGGGCACCGAGTTCCTGATCGTCATCCTGATCGGCCTGGCCTACGACGCGCCCAAGTGGCTGCTGTTCGTGCTGCTGTACGTGGTCGGCTACCACACCTACGACACGGTCTACCGCACCAGGCAGAGCATCTGGCCGCCCACCTGGGTGTTCATGGCCGGGCTCGGCTGGGAGGTCCGCCTGCTGATCATCGCGGCCGGCGCCGCGCTGGGCATCCTGGCTCCTGTGCTGTACGTGCTGACCGGCTATCTGCTCGTGCTGTTCGCGGTGGAGAGCGTGACGAGCTGGGTACGGCTGGACAAGGCGTCGGCGCAGGCCGGCGCAGACGCCGAGCAGGACCTGGAGGCCTCGCCCGAGGAGGCGCTGGAGCAGGCGACCGGCGAGGCCGAAAAGGCCTGACGCCGTCTGTCATGGGCCCGTGCTGAACGGCACGGGCCCTTCGCATGTCACCACCATAGAGTCACGATTCATGACCAAGCAGTCATCGAACCGACGTCGGGGGCCCTCGTCTACAGTGGTGGTCATGGCAGCCCATCGACCTGGAAGCGCTTCGTCGCCGCTTTCCGTGGGTGGGCGAGCCAGCATCGAGGAGCCTGATCTCGCGGCGCGGTACCGGGAGATCATGGCGGAGGCCCGGCGCAACCGGGAGGTCATGGAGGCAATCGACTCCGTGCGACGCAGCGCGTGAGCGATCTCCTGTGCGACTCCGGTCCGCTGATCGCCAGCTTCAACGACCGGGATCGCGACTTCGACCGCTGCGTGCGGCTGCTCGCCGAATGGGAGGGCAGGCTACTGGGGCCGTGGAGCTCTGCAGGAAGCTGGCGTCGGGGCCGCTCGGGTACATCGACGGGATCGTGTTGGCGATGGCCGAGCGGCTGGGCCACGGGCTCTGGTCCCCGTTCGCCGGGTCGTTCATCCTCTATCACCCGGTGCGCGACGACCGGCTCTCCGCGGCGCCGACCGGAGCGGCTTGCCGTACAGGACAGCCTGTATACAGGGGGCGTGGAACTGGATCGGCTGGATCGGGACATCATCGGGGCGCTCGTCGACGACGCCCGAGCGACATATGCACAAATCGGACAGCGCATCGGCCTGTCGGCGTCGGCGGTGAAGCGCCGCGTCGACCGGTTGCGGGACGCGGGGGCGATCACCGGGTTCAGCGCCCGGATCGCCCCGCAGGCCCTCGGCTGGACCACCGAGGCCTACGTGGAGCTGTTCTGCCAGGGCAAGACCTCGCCCGCCGCGATCGGCCTGGCCATCGCCCGGCATCCCGAGGTGGTCTCCGCCTGCACGATCACCGGTGAGGCCGACGCGCTGCTGCACATCAGGGCCACCGACGTGCGTCATGTGGAGCGGGTCATCGAGCGGATCGCGGCCGAGCCGTTCGTCGTGCGGACCAAGAGTTCGATCGTCCTGTCGCGGCTGGTGGACGAGGCGCAACGGATCGGGGCCGCAGTGCCCCAAGACGCAACAGAACCGCCCCAACACGCAATATCGGGCGCTTGGCCTGCGTAAACGCTGTTCCTAGGCTACTGCCGTCCCCCTCCGACGAGTTGGAGCCGCAGCATGCGCAAGCACTATCTGATGTGCCGTCCTGATTTCTTCGCCGTGGAGTATGCGATCAATCCGTGGATGGATCCCGGCGCGGGCGCCGACCGTGACGTGGCGGTCAGGCAGTGGGAGGGGTTGAAGGCCGCCTACGAGGAGCTGGGCCACCAGGTCAGCCTGATCGACCCGGTCGAGGGCCTGCCCGATATGGTCTTCGCCGCCAACGGCGCCCTGGTGGCCGGTGGCAGGGTGTACGGCGCGCGCTTCGCCTTTCCCGAGCGGGCCGCGGAGGGCCCCGCCTATCTGCGCTGGTTCGCCGAGCGCGGCTATCCGACGCACGAGCCCGTCCACGTCAACGAGGGCGAGGGCGACTTCCTGGCGATGGACGAGGTGATCCTGGCCGGCACCGGCTTCCGCACCTCGCGTGAGGCGCACAACGAGGCGCAGGAGTTCCTCGGCCGGCCGGTCGTCTCGCTCCAACTGGTGGACCCGCGCTTCTACCACCTCGACACGGCGCTGTTCCCGCTGCACGGGCGGAATATCGCCTACTACCCCGGAGCGTTCTCCGAGGGGAGCAGGAGCGTCCTGCGCAGGATGTTCCCCGACGCCGTGATCGCGGGCACCGACGACGCCGAGGTGCTCGGCCTGAACGCCGTCAGCGACGGCAGGCACATCGTGATCAACGCGGAGGCGCACGACCTCCAGCTGGACCTCAAGCGGCGCGGATACGAGGTCATCCCCGTCGAGCTCGACGAGCTCCGCAAGGCAGGCGGGGGTCCCAAGTGCTGCACACTGGAAATCAGGGGGGAAATCTAACCATGAGCAAGAGCTCGGAACACATCGACGTAAGCGAGCGCCGCAGCGCGCACAACTACCACCCGCTGCCCGTCGTGATCCACGAGGCGCACGGCGCCTGGGTGACCGACGTCGAGGGCAGGCGTTACCTGGACTTCCTGTCCGGCTACTCGAGCCTGAACTTCGGCCACGGCAACCCGAAGATCATCGAGGCGGCGCAGGAGCAGCTCAAGAACCTCACGCTGACCAGCCGGGCGTTCTACCACGACCAGTTCGCCGCGTTCTGCCAGGGACTCGGCGACCTGACGGGCAAGGACATGGTCCTGCCGATGAACACCGGCGCGGAGGCGGTCGAGACCGCGATCAAGGTCGCCCGCAAGTGGGGCTACCTGGTCAAGGGCGTGGCGCGCGACCAGGCCAACATCATCGTGATGGAGGACAACTTCCACGGCCGCACCACCACGATCGTCAGCTTCTCCACCGACCCTGACGCGCATGCGGACTTCGGCCCCTACACGCCCGGCTTCAAGATCGTCAAGTACGGCTCGGCCGAGGCGGTCCGCGAGGCGATCGACGCCCACACGGTGGCCGTGCTGGTGGAGCCGATCCAGGGCGAGGCGGGCGTGCTGGTGCCGCCGGACGGGTACCTGACCCAGATTCGCGAGCTGTGCACCGAGCACAACGTGCTGATGATCGCCGACGAGATCCAGTCGGGGCTCGGCCGTACCGGCAAGACCTTCGCCTGTGAGCACGAGGGCGTCGTGCCCGACATCTACGTGCTGGGCAAGGCCCTCGGCGGCGGCGTGGTCCCGGTCTCGGCCATCGCGGCCGACCAGGACGTGCTCGGCGTGATCAAGCCGGGCCAGCACGGCTCGACGTTCGGCGGCAACCCGCTGGCCTGCGCGGTCGCCAACGCGGTGATCGAGATGCTCAACACGGGTGAGTACCAGGAGAGGGCGGCCAGGCTCGGCGAGCTCATGCACACCCGCTTGGGCGAGCTGATCGGCAACGGGGTGGTGACGGTGCGCGGGCGTGGTCTGTGGGCCGGTGTCGACATCGACCCTTCGCTGGCGACGGGACGCGCGGTGTCCAAGGCGCTGATGGATCGCGGCGTGCTGGCCAAGGACACCCACGGCTCCACGGTCAGGCTGGCCCCGCCGATCGTGATCTCCGAGGAGGATCTGCTGCACGCCGTCGACCAGCTGGCCGACGCGATCGCCTCGTTCCGGTAGTTCCCTTGGTACGGCCCGCGCCCAAGAGCGCGGGCCGTACCACCCGGTGTCAGCGGTCGGGCCGCACCGTGACCGTCACGGTGGGGGCGGGAGCCTCCGTCGGCCGCGCGGGCGTGGACGTCGGCTCGACCGACGGCTCGGCTGACACGGTGGGCCCGTCGGCCGGTACCTTCCCCTTCGGCACCGGCGTCACGATCACCGTCTGGTCGGTCGACGGGATGGGCGTCGGCGTCACCGTCTCGACGTCGGACGGAATGGGCGTCGGGGCCACCGTCTCGGGCGGCTCGACGGAGGCGTCGCAGCTGCTGTCGTGCCCCGCACCGGCGGCCTCCGCCGGCAGCGTGTCCACGACGGAGGCGCTCGTCTCGGCGGTCAGCGCGAGCACCGAGCCGACGGGAGCCCCCGCGGCCTTCTCGTCGACGACGGTCCCGCGCTCGCCCAGGAGCCTGAACGTCGCGGGGTCGAAGATGAGCTGCTCCAGCAGGCCGTCCTTCGCCTTGCGGCCCACCGCGGTCCCCTTGCGGCCGGCGCCGTCCTCCACGCCTTCGGCCACCTCCACGCCGGGCAGCGCCTTGGCGGCGGTGAACAGCGCCTCCCGCTGCGCCCGCGGCACGTACGTCTCCCTGATCAGGTCGCCCAGGGCGACGAAGGCATCGGAGTTGGTCCCATTGGCCCGCTTGTCGAGAAAGGCGCGCATGCCGTCCGCGTCGGTCGGCAGCGTCGCCAGGAAGGCGTAGTCGTTGCGGAAGGCGCCCAGCCGGTCAGGGCAGCTGGCCAGCCGCATCCACTCCGTGCCCTCCCTGTCCTTGGCCTCCTCCGGCAACGGCCAGCCGGGGAACGGCTTGGGCTCCAGCGTCTCGATCGACAGCAGGCCGCCCGCGCCGGCGTCGGCCGAGCGCCACAGCTGCCGCTTGGTCCGGTAGAGGTAGCGGCTCTCCTTCTCGCCCATGGTGGAGGCGCGGTACATCGTCTCCGACTCCACCAGCACGAACTGCCCCGGCTTCGGCGTGAGCTCCTCGCCCATCCCCACCGTCACCGCCGCGGCGGGGCGGGCCACCGTGCCGCCCCCCGAGGTGGAGGAGAGCGTGAAGGCCACTCCCCCGACCAGCGCGACGGTCAGCCCGAAGGCTCCCGCCGCCTGCCAGCCGAGGCGGGGAAAGCGGAAGCCGCGTCTGGCCGTGGCCTCCTGCACCAGGCGGCGGCGGGCGGCCTCCCGCGCCTCCTGCGGGTACGGAGGGACGGCCGGCCGCCCCTCGGCGAAGATCCTGATCTCGTCATCCATGCTCGGGCTCCTCCTGGAAGGGATCGGTGCCGCCGAGGGCCCTGCGCACCTTCGTCCTGAGCCGGTGCAGGCGGGAGCGGACGGTGCCCACGGGGATGTCGAGTGCGAGCGCCACATCCTCGTAGGTCAGATCCGCCCACGCCACCAGCAGCAGCAGGTCCCGTTCGGCCGCCGACAGGCGGGTGAGCGCCTTGGCGAGCCTGGGCTGAAGTTGCTCCGCGGTGACCCTGTCGGCGCTGCGTTCGTCGAAGGATCCAGGGCGGTCGGGCGCCAGGCGCGCCATGGCCTGGGTACGGCGGCGCTCGGCCCTGCGGTGCTGCGCCACGACGTTGGTCGCGATGCCGTACAGCCATGGCCTGGCGTCGGGTCGCGAACGGTCGTAACGCGCCCGGCCGCGGAAGGCGGCCAGAAACACCTCGCCCACGGCGTCCTCGGCCAGTTCGGGGCCGAGCCGCCGCGCGGCGTACCTGAAGATCTCGTCGGCGTGCCGGTCGAACAGGGTGGCGAACAACTCAGGTTCGCTCACTGACTGCCCGACCAGCGTCGCGTCGTCCAACGCCTGCGCCATCACCACGGGAGGGATTCCTTTCTGCGGTCAACCAGTACTTGGCCGCAGCCCGGAGTCCGGTTCCACCTACTTCGCCAGCCTCCATGACAGCAGTCCCTCTGGCGCCTCCTCGCGCACGAAGCCCGCCTCGGTCAGCTCGGCGCGCAGGGTCGCCGCCGAGGGCCGATGGGTGGCACTTTCGACGACGTCCTCGCCGATGACGGTGTTTTCGCCGGTGCCGGTGCCCGCGCCGATCTCCAGCACGGAGCCGCTGACGAGCGGGGGCAGTTTCTCCCGCACGTCGGGCACGTGGCCGTCGTCATGCCACAGGTCGTAGAAGGGAACGGCTACGGCATACGCGTCAAAGGTCATGCACCGTTTCTAGCGGTTCCAGCGACTCGCCATGCCACACCACGGTCACCCGATCGCCGAACTCCAGCGACGCCAGCGCGTTCTGGAACAGCGGGCCCTTGGTCACCTTCCATCGGAACGGCGGGCGCGGGATGCGGGCGAGCGAGGCGAGCCCGCTGCCGATCAGCGTGGCGACGCCGAACTGGGTGAAGATGTTGGCCAGGCGCAGGGCCTTGCTCAGCGGGTTGCGGATGGGCGAGCAGACGATCTGGTAGATCGGCCCCGGGGCCTGCGCCAGGTAGGAGTAGTGCACGTCGCCGGACAGGATCAGCACCGGCTTGCGCAGCTTGACCAGCAGCCGCGCCAGGTCGTCGAACGAACTGCGGAAGGCGCCCCAGTGCTCCAGGTCGAAGCCCTGCCTGAACACCTCCGACATCCGGGCGACGGTCTTTCCCCACTTGCCGTCGCACAGCGCCTCGTTCCAGTTCTGCACGAGGTGGACGCCCTCCGGCAGCAGGAACGGGACAGACGAGCCGATGATCAGCCGCCCGCTCGTCTGCGCGATCTGCTCCTCCAGCCACTCCCACTCGCCGGGGTCGAGCATCCTGCGGTCGCCGGGGGTCAGCTGGCGCGCGCACCTGGTGTCGACGACGACCAGCCGGGAGTGCCCGAGGTCGCGGGCGTAGCTCCACCTGTTGCTGCTCGGCTCGGCGTCGGCCCGCGCGGCGAAGTCGTCGAGCGCCTCGGAGCCCTCGCCACGCTTCAACGCGAGCAGCAGCGGGTCGTCGGCGCGCTCGTCCGGCGACAGGTTGCCCAGGTGCTGGTAGATCCAGTAGCTGCCGAGTCCCGCGATCACGCGCCGCGGCCACCAGGGCGTGCGCGCCATCTTGATTCGCCAGTCCTTGGAGGTGTTCCAGTCGTCGCGCAGGTCGTGGTCGTCGAAGATCATGGCGGTGGGCACGGTCGACAGCAGCCACCGAATGTCGGGGTCGGTCCAGGCGAGCCGGTAGAGCTCGGCGTACTCCTCGAAGTCGGCGATCTCCTGGGCGGGCTGCTCGCCCGGCTTCCTGCGCGCGGAGATGAACTCCTGCATCGGCGGCGAGGGCTTGTCGGCGTAGACCTGGTCGCCGATCATCAGCAGCAGGTCGGGCAGCGGCCTGTCGCTCGCGGCGTAGGTGCGCAGCACGTCCACACCGTGCGTCGCGTTGTGCAGGGCGTCGTGGGGCACGCTGGTACGGCACGAGCCGAACATCACCCGCGAGGGCCCCTCAGGCGGCATCAGCCTGATGCGGCTGGGCCGGTCGATCGGCCAGACCTGCTCGCCGTCCACCTCGACGGTGTACTCACCCTCGAAGCCCTCCAGATCGACGATCGCGTAGTGGTGGCCGTGCACGGAGAAGGTGGGCGTGTCCCACCGCCCGCACACCGTGACCACGCCGGGCTGGTCGGTCTCCACCCAGATGGAGGCCCGGGTGGAGTCGACGTAGCGGAGCATTGGACCGACGACCAGATCAGGCATTCGTTCCCTCGATGTGACGTTTCGGCGTGGTTCCACTTTCAAGACTGCCAGAGTGGCACGTTCCCCAGAGGTGGATCTCCGGCTTGGATTCTTCACCATGAGGATCAGCCGCGGGTTACGCTGATCACACAGAACCGCCCAGGGGTTGAGCAATGGCGCTTTTCCCACTGTTGGGCGTACATAACAGGAGGAATTTCTTCCATGACCGTCATGGTGCCGTCAAGGACGCCGGCCCTGATCACACCCGGGCGACAAGCCCTCGACTCCGCTCTCCACCAACTCGACCAGGCGGCCGAGCAGCTCGGCCTCGACGACGGCCTGCGCGCGATGCTGGCCACGCCGCGCCGCTCGCTGACCGTCTCCGTGCCCGTCCGCCGCGAGGACGGCAGGATGGACGTCGTGCAGGGCTTCCGTGTCCAGCACAACGTCTCGCGCGGCCCCGCCAAGGGCGGTATCCGCTTCCACCCCGCCACCGACATCCACGAGGTCACGGCGCTGGCCATGTGGATGACGTGGAAGTGCGCGCTGGTGGGCATCCCGTACGGCGGTGCCAAGGGCGGCGTCTCCGTGGACCCGGCCGTGCTCACCACCAGGGAGCTCGAGCGGCTGACCCGCCGCTACGTCAACGAGATCCTGCCGCTCATCGGGCCCGAGAAGGACATCCCCGCGCCCGACGTCGGCACCGACGAGCAGACCATGGCCTGGATCATGGACACCTACAGCGTCAACGCCGGGTACTCGGTGCCGGGCGTCGTGACCGGCAAGCCGATGACGCTGGGCGGCTCGCTCGGCCGTACCGGAGCGACCTCCAGGGGTGTGCAGATCGCCACGCTGTCCGCGCTCGGCCGCTCGCCCGAGGGTGTGACGGTGGCCGTGCAGGGCTTCGGCAAGGTGGGCGCGCTGGCCGCGCAGTACCTGTCCGACGCGGGCGCGAAGGTCGTCGCGGTCTCCGACGTCACCGGCGCGATCCACAACTCCTCCGGGTTCGACGTGGCCGACCTGCGCGCGTGGGTGGTGGAGACCGGCAGCGTCGCCGGTTACCGCCACGGTGACGCGATGGCGCACGCGGAGCTGCTCGAACTGGATGTGGACGTGCTGGTCCCCGCGGCCCTGGAGGGTGCGATCACCGCGGAGAACGCGCCCAGGGTGAAGGCGCGGCTCATCGTCGAGGGCGCCAACGGGCCGACCACGCCCGAGGCGGACGAGATCCTCGCCGCGAACGGCACGACGATCGTCCCCGACATCCTGGCCAACGCGGGCGGGGTGATCGTGTCGTACCTGGAGTGGGTGCAGAACATGCAGGCCTACTCCTGGAGCGCCAACGAGGTCGAGGTCAGGCTGCGCGACCTGATGGAAGGCGCCTTCGCCGAGGTCAGGTCGGTGGCGGCGGAGCGCGGGATCACCCTGCGCCAGGCGGCCCACGTGATCGGCGTGGGCAGGGTCGCCGACGCCCACCAGATGCGCGGTCTCTACCCCTGAGGCGCGCGGGGGCGGCGCGGGCGCAGGCTCGTGCCGCCCCTGTCCATAGGATGCGCCCTATGACATATCCCGATCCGATCTATTTCGAGGACAAGGGCGAGAACAGCGCCGTCTACCGTCCCGCGGGCTCCGAGCCCGAACTGGTCTACCCGACCGGCAACACCGTCGACTACCTGGCCACCGGCGCCTCCACCGGTGGCCTGTTCGGTCTCTACCGCTGGAACATGGGCCCGACGCCGTCAGGGCCAGGACCGCACTTCCACAAGACGATCACCGAGTCCTTCTTCATCCTCGAAGGCTCTATCAAGATCTACAACGGGGACCGCTGGCTCGACACCAAGCCGGGCGACTGGGTCCACGTCCCCGCGGGCGGTGTGCACGGTTTCCGCAACGAGTCGGGTGAACCCGCCTCCATGCTGCTGCACTTCTCTCCCGGCGCGCCGCGTGAGGGCTACTTCGAGGGCCTGCTCGACGTGGCGAACATGAGCGACGAGGAGAAGGCCGAGTTCTTCCTGCGCCACGACAACTACTGGCTCTGATTCAGGGTCGCGGGCCCGCACCAGAGGCGGGCGAAGCACCCGTCGGTAACGTCTGCGCCACCAACTACACAATGGTCGCCAACGTCCCCAAGGCGGTACTCAAACCCCCCGAGGTGTACGGCGCGGCCCACGCCACGCGGCGCGACCTGGCAAAACGCTACAGCGCCCGATAGTCTTCGCAAGATCACTTCTTGGGGGGACGGGTGCTCAGGCTCGTAATGGCGGCGGGGCTGCTCCTGTCGGCGGGAGCGGCTCCCGCCGACGGGGGTGTGCGGGACGACGGGGGTGTACGGGACGACGGGGGTGTGCGGGACACAGTCGGCTGGAGCGGTGCCTCCTCCCACCCGGGCCTTTCTAGGGCTTCGCGGCTTTCGGTGCCGAACCGCCGGGTTCTCACCCCGCGCGGCGACCGGCTCGGCTACGCGCCGGTCGCCCGGCCGTACCAGGGGCCGCACCAACTGGCCGGGATGCTGGTGAGCCACGACCCCGTCACCCGCACCGACCTCGTCTGCGGGGCGGTCGTCCTCAGGTCGCGCAGCCGCAGCCTGGTGCTGACCGCCGCCCACTGCCTGTACGGCGACGGCCACCGCTACGACCGGGTCGCCTTCCTGCCCGCCTACAACGGCGATGACAAAAAGCTCGGCGTCTGGCCCGCCGTACGGGTGTGGGTGCCCAAGCGGTGGCGCGCCAGGCCGTACTCCACCGCCCAGCTGCCCTACGACGTCGGCCTCGTCGGCGTGGCCCGCGGCGGGCGGCAGTTGGAGGAGGTCACGGGGCCGGGGCTGCGGCCGTACCTCACCCGCAAGGGCGGCTCGACGCCGCGCCTGGAGCTGCTCGGCTACCCGATCGGCGGCCCCTACTCGGGCACCGACATGTACCGCTGCGTCGGCGACACCATTGAGGGCGGCGCCGCCGGGCCTGGGGTGCTCGTCACCCGCAACTGCCACGCCGCCCCGGGCGCCAGCGGCGGACCCGCGGTGTACGGCAGGACGGTGGCCGGAGTGGTCTCGTCGTCCAGTCCGCTGCGGGACCCGGCCGGGTTCACGGTGATGACGCGGCTGACCCCGAGGCCGTTCGGCAAGCTCCTCGCCGCCGCCGACCGCGCCATGCGCCCCCGAACCTACGCCCCCTGACCCGCCCCGACCCCGCCTGCTGACCCCTTGGGTCGGGCCCCGCTCCCCCGCCTCACGGCTGCCCGGTGCGCGCTCGCAGTCCCGGGCTCGCAAGGCCCAGCGGCGCGCCGAGGGGCCAGCGGCGCGCTGGAGGGCCTGCGGGCGTTCGGGAGAGGTGAGCCCGAGTTCCTTCACCGGCTGTCAGGAGACGAGGGCCGTCTCTCGTTCGCAGGCGGCGACGATCTCCTCGCAGATCTCGTGCGTGACCAGCGCGTCCTGCGCCCCGAGCACCCGCCCGGCCCGCACCGCGTCCACGAACGCCATGGTCACCTGCTCGATCCCCCGCTGCCTCGACACCGGCACCCAGTCAGGCCGCCGCACCAGCGTCTCCCCCGCCGGGCCGTAGTCGATGATGTCGCCCAGGTTGACCACCCGCCGCTTCACGCCCTCGCCCAGCACCTCCAAGCTCTCCTCCGAGGCCGCGCCGACCCTGTTCATGACGCCGTGGGCCATGAACCCGTCACCCGCCAGCTCCAGCACCAGATGTTCGACCAGGCCGTCGCGCATCCTGGTGCGGATCCGCGTCTCGGTCACCGGTCCTGGCGCGAGGAAGCGCAACGTGTCGACCACGTGGATGAAGTCGTCGAACACCGCCCTGCGCGGCGTGTCCGGCATGGCCGGGCGGTTCTTCTGCATCAGCACCAGGTGGCGGGACAGGTCGAGCATTCCCGCATATCCGGGGGCGTGGCGCCGGTTGAAGCCCACCATGAGGGAGACGCGCTCGTCGGCGGCCAGCCGTACGAGATGGCGGGTCTCGTCGAGGGTGTAGGCGACGGGTTTGTCGACGTAGACGTGCACCCCCGCCCTGAGCAGCGGCTCGACGATCGCCGGGTGGGCCTCGGTGGCCGCGTGGACGAACGCCGCGTCGACCCCGGCCTTGATCACCTCCTCGACCGACGTGGACCGCCCGGCCACGCGGTGCGCGTCTCCGAGCCGGTGCAGCGTCCGCTCGTTGCGCGTGCACAGGTGCAGGTCGAGGTCGGGCTGGGCGGACAGGACGGGCAGGTAGGCCTTCTCCGCGATGTCACCGAGGCCGATCAGGGCAATCTTCATGCACCGAGCGTAGTGCGCAGGGCGTCGTCGAGCGGGGTGGGCTTGACCCCGAAGGTGCCGGTGAAGGCCGACGAGTCGAGCTCGTACGGCGCGACGAACTGGTACCGGACGTGGCGCAGCTCGCCGATCATCGAGTTGAACAGTCCCGCCACCCGCACGACAGGCCACGGCAGCGTGCTCATCCTGGGCGCGGGCCGGCCCAGGATCGCCGCCATCCGCTCGCCCATCTCCCTGAACGTCCGGGGCTCGCTCGTCGGCACGTGCCATGCCCTGCCCCACGCCCGCTCGTCGGTCGCCGCGACGACGAGCGCGTCGGCGACGTCCGGCAGGTAGGTCCAGCTGTGCGGCACGTCCGCGGGCCACGGGAGCTGGATCGTCCTGCCCGCCCTGAGCGGCTTGACGAACCTGTCCCCCAGGTAGGACTGATCCGTGCTGCCTGGGCCGAAGTAGTCGGAGCCGCGCACCTCGGTGGCCCTGATCCGGCCCGCCTCGTGCGCGGCGCGCAGGTCGGCCCACATCGCCGCTCTGACCCGTGCCTTCGGGTTGGCGGACGCCAGCGGCAGGTCCTCGGTCATCGGCCCGCGAACGGGACCGTAGGGGTAGAGGTTGCCGAGCGTGGCCAGCACGGCCCCGCTCGACTCGGCCGCCGCCAGGAACGAGGCGGCCATCGGCGGCCAGTCGGTGAGCCAGCGGTGGTACGGCGGGTTGACGCAGTTGTAGATGGCCTCGGCGCCCTTGGCGATCTCGGCCAGCCGCGCGCTGTCGGCCACGTCGGCCGCGACCTTCGTGGCGCCCTCGGGGCCGCTGCCCGAACGAGTGACGACCACGACCTCGTGGCCCTGCGCGATCAGCTTGCGAGCGACGTGCGGACCGACCTGACCCGCGCCGACGACGACGTGCTTACCCATGATCAACCTACTTCCCGACGAAACCTGACGAAAGATGTATACCGATCAATCCACTACGGGAGCCGCGGAATTCCTCCCACGACCGCGGCCCCTCCCCGATGGAGGCCCCGGCCCTCCCCGCCGGAGGCCCCGGCTCCGTCGGCCCCGAGGTCCCGAGGTCCCGAGGCCCCGGCCCTGCCCGCCCCCGAGGTCCGGGCAAGGCTCAGGACTGGTGCCAGACCAGGCGCAGGACCGCGTTCACCACGAAGGCGGCGCCCAGGACCACAGCAGGGGTGAGCGCTCCGGCGGCGTGGAGCGCGACCACCCCGCCGCCGAACCAGGCCACCTCGAACAGGCCCCTCGCGATCCCGGTCAGCGGGTAGGTGGCGTTGGCGCCGCCGCCCGCCGCGAACAGCCCCCACAGCACGCCGAACAGCACGGGCGCCCCGATGCCCGCCAGCAGCTTCAGCGCCCAGGCCGAGCTCATGGTGAAGCCCCAGTAGCCGACCGCGGCCAGGACGCTGAGCTCAAGGACGAACATCAGGGCCATATTGGCCCCCTTGGCGATGGCGAGCATGTGAGCCTCTTCGGTGAGTGCCGTTCTCTTACGAGAGCAATGCTCTCCCATGAGAGCGTCAGCCGTCAAGAGCAGTGCTCTCGTTTCTTGGCGGCGCTCTGGTAGCGTGCCTGTCATGACCGCTAGCCGTACCGCCAGAGAACGTGTCCGCGCGGAGCTGATCAGGGAGATCACCGACATCGCCCGCCGCCACCTGTCCACGGAGGGCGCGGCGGGCCTGTCGCTGAGGGCCGTCGCGCGGGAGATGGGGATGGTCTCCTCGGCCATCTACCGCTATTTCCCGACGAAGGATGACCTGTTGACGACGCTCATCATCGACGCCTACAACTCCGTCGGCGACGCCGTCGAGCACGCCGACTCCGGATGCGCGCGTGACGACTTCGTCGGACGGTGGCTGGAGATGTGCCGGGCGATCAGGGCGTGGGCGCTGGCGCACCCGCACGAGTACGCGTTGATCCACGGCACGCCCGTGCCCGGCTACCAGGCGCCGCAGGACACCGTCGATCCCGCCTCACGTGACGGGGTCATGTTCGCCAGGCTGATCGCCGACGCTCATGCGGCGGGGGCGATCCAGACGCCCGACGACACTCCGGCACCGGTGGAGTTCTACGAGGACGCGGCCGCCCTGCGCGAGACGATCTTCACGGGGGTGCCCGACGAGGTGATCCTGCGGGCCCTGCACGCGTGGACGTGGGTGTACGGGTCGGTCAGCTTCGAGCTGTTCGGCATGTACAACAACGTGATCTCCAAGCGGGCCGCCACGTTCGAGCACGGCGCCCTGTCCATGGCGCACTACGCCGGACTCAGATAACACCCGAGGGGTACAGCTCGGCGAGCCGTACCCCTCGGAAAGACGTCAGGTTGACCCCTCGGAATGACGTGCGGGTCAGCGCGAAGCGCGGTTGACCGCCGAGATGATCGCCTTGAGCGAGGCCGTCGTGGTGTTGCCGTCGACGCCCACCCCCCACAGCACCTCGCCGTCGACGTCGCACTCCAGGTAGGAGGCCGCCTTGGCGTCGCTTCCCGCGCTCATCGCGTGCTCCACGTAGTCGAGCACCCGCACCTCGAAGCCCAGCGACGAGATCGCGTCGATGAACGCCGAGATGGGACCGTTGCCGGTGCCGGAGACCTCGCGGATCTCGCCGTCGATCCGCACGTCGGCGCTGATGCGGTCCTTGTCGTCGACGGTGGACTCGTGGCGGTGCGCCATCAGGCCGAGCCTGCCCCAGCGGTTGGCGGGGTTCGGCAGGTACTCGTCGGTAAAGATCTCGAACATCGCGGCGGGCGAGATCTCGCCGCCCTCGGCGTCGGTGCGGGCCTGCACGACCTTGGAGAACTCGATCTGCAGCCGGCGCGGCAGGTCGAGCTGGTGGTCGGCCTTCATGATGTAGGCGACCCCGCCCTTGCCGGACTGGCTGTTGACCCTGATGACCGCCTCGTAGCT
The DNA here is from genome assembly GCF_042754765.1 of Nonomuraea sp. NPDC059194. Taxonomy (NCBI): domain Bacteria; kingdom Bacillati; phylum Actinomycetota; class Actinomycetes; order Streptosporangiales; family Streptosporangiaceae; genus Nonomuraea; species Nonomuraea sp. NPDC059194. The sequence goes on from NZ_JBHZBH010000005.1 coordinate 79,669, forward strand.
GCGGCCGATGTCCTTCGGGTCGATCGGCAGGTACGGCACCGCCCACGTGAAGGAGTCGACGGGCACGCCCGCAACGGCGGCGTCGGCCTCCAGGTGCTCGAAGCCCTTCTTGATGGCGTCCTGGTGGGAGCCGGAGAAGGCGGTGTAGACCAGCTCCCCGCCCCACGGGTGGCGCGGGTGCACGGGCAGCTGGTTGCAGTATTCGGTGACGCGACGGATCTCGTCGATGTCACTGAAGTCGATCTCGGGGTCGACGCCCTGCGAGAACAGGTTCATGCCCAGGGTCACCAGGCAGACGTTGCCCGTGCGCTCGCCGTTGCCGAACAGGCAGCCCTCGATGCGGTCGGCGCCCGCCATGTAGCCCAGCTCGGCGGCGGCCACGGCGCTGCCGCGGTCGTTGTGGGGGTGCAGCGACAGGATGATGGAATCGCGGCGGGCCAGGTTGCGGTGCATCCACTCGATCTGGTCGGCGTAGATGTTGGGGGTGGCCATCTCGACCGTCGCCGGCAGGTTGACGATCACCTTGCGGTCGGGAGTGGGCTGCCACACCTCGGTGACCGCGTCGCACACCTCGACGGCGTACTCCAGCTCGGTGCCGGTGAACGACTCGGGAGAGTACTGGTATTGGACGTCGACGTCGGTCGCCTCGGCCAGCTTGCGCACCAGCTTGGCGCCCTCGACGGCGATCGCGGTGATGCCCTCCTTGTCCATCCCGAACACCACCCGCCGCTGCAGCGTCGAGGTGGAGTTGTACAGGTGGACGATGGCCTGCTTGGCGCCCTCGATGGCCTCGAAGGTCCGCTCGATCAGTTCCGGCCTGGCCTGCGTCAGCACCTGGATCACGACGTCGTCGGGGATCCGGCCCTCGTCGATGATCTGCCTGACGAAGTCGAAGTCGGTCTGCGACGCGGCCGGGAAGCCTACCTCGATCTCCTTGTAACCCATGCGTACCAGGAGCTCGAACATCTTCAGCTTGCGGTGGGAGTCCATCGGGTCGATCAGCGCCTGGTTACCGTCACGCAGGTCGACCGCGCACCAGCGAGGCGCCTTGGTGATGACCTGGTCGGGCCAGGTGCGGTCGGTCAGCCTGACGGGCTCGAACGGCTGATAACGCTGGAAGGGCATGGAACTGGGCTGCTGAGCGGTCATTTCACGATCCTCGTCGGTCGAAAGGAAGCGGCCGACGCGCATGACTCGCTCCGCGACGAGGGAGCCGGCCTTCTAGAGGCCCCCGCCGCGGCAGCTAAGAAGCAGTCCATGCAGCACGTCAAGCACGCTACCAGACGCTCAAGAATGGTTGTGTCAAGGTCTCACATCGCGAGACACGAGAACGGAAAGACAGGTCACGCAGCCTTCGAGCTTCTCGAACTCCGAGATGTCCACCTGGACCACGTCCAGCCCCCGCCGTTCGAGTGAGGCCGCGGTCGCGGGCGCGGAGGCGGCCATCAGCACCCGGTCACCGCCGAGCAGCACCACGTGGGAGCCCGCCTCCTCCTCGGGGACGAGCAGGTCGGGCAGGTCGACGCAGGCAGGGTCGCCGATGAGCGTGCCGTCGGGCAGCGCGGTGACGGCCGACTTCAGGTGCAGCACGCCGCGCATCCCGACCGGCACGACCTCCCGGTCGGGCAGGTGCGCGGCGAGTTGGGCGATGCCCTCGTCGTTGGTCCTGGCCGACCTGCCGACGTAGATTCGCGAGCCGACCTGCAGGACGTCGCCGCCGTCCAGCGTGCCGGGGCCCTCGATGCACCTGATCTCCAGGTCCAGAGTCCGTACGGCGGCCGCCACCGTCTCCATCTCGGGCCGCCGCTCGGGCGCTCCCGGCCTGGTGAGTACGGCGACGCCATCGCTGACGACGACCGCGTCCTCGACGAAGACCCCGTCGGGCAGGTCGTCGGCGCGCTCGACGTGGCGGGGCTGCCAGCCGTACGCGCTGAGGGCCTCGACGTAGCGGGCGTGCTGACGGGCGGCCAGGTCCGCGTCCACCGGCTCACGCTCGATGTTCGTGACGATGCCCTCGGCCAGCCGGGGACCGGGCGTTCTGACCAGCGCAATACCAGACATGGGACGATTTCTACCACGTGGTGGCTAGAGTCGGTTTCATGCGGGACAACGAGATTCTCAGCAGGATCAGCGATCTCGTCAGCGAGGAGCACGACCTGCGCGGCAGGCTCGCCTCCGGCGAGGTGACCACGGACGAGGAGAACGCTCGGGTCAAGGAGCTCGAGATGGCGCTCGACCAGTGCTGGGACCTGCTGCGGCAGCGCAGGGCCCGCCGCGGCGTCGGCGACGACCCCGACTACGCTTCCCCGCGCCCCGCCGACGAGGTCGAGAACTACCAGCAATAATTCGCTGGCGATCACTCTCCGGGGTGGGGTTGCCTGGGCTCATGGAGATCCAGCGCATTGACCTCGACCCGCCCGGCGACCTGCTGGCCGGGCTGCACGCGGCGTTTCTGGCCGCCCTCGCCGAGCTTCCCGGGCCCCGCATGTCGCTGCCCGTCTTCACCGCGATGGTGGCGCGCGGCTTCCCCGGTGACATGAGGGAGGCATGGGCGGTGGTCGAGGACGGCAGGGTCGTGGCCGGGTACGGCCTGGGCCTGCCGACGACCGACAACACCCATCTGGGCGTGGTGCGCAGCCTCGTCGTCGTACCCGAGCGCCGCCGCCGCGGCCTCGGCCGCGCACTGGTCGCCCACGCCGCCGACCGGGCCCGTACGGTGGGCCGCCGCCTGCTGCAGGCCGAGACCCCGTCGAAGGACCCCGCCGACGGCTTCGCCCGCGCGATGGGCTTCACCCCGTCGCTCGGCGAGGCGCGAAGGGTGTTCGACCTGCGCACGGCCGACCGCTCCCGCCTCGAACGCATGCTGGCCGCGGCCGAGCCGTACGCCTCCGGCTACCGTCTCGAGCAGTGGGCGGGCCCGGCCGGGCCCGAGCTCCACGCGGACCTGGCGCTGCTGATGGAGGGCATGAACGACGCGCCTCAAGCCGACGACATCGAAGACATGACGTGGGACGCCGAGCGCATCAGGGTGATGGAGGCGATGGACGCCGAGTTCGCGCAGCAGACCTATTCCATGATCGCCAGACGGGCCGCCGACGGAGCCGTGGCCGGATACACCCGCATCTACGTCGATCGCGCCGAGCCGGACGGCTGGGGCCGCCAGGCCGACACCGTCGTGCTGGGCGAGCACCGGGGGCACCGGCTCGGGCTGGTGCTGAAGCTGGCCAACCTGCTGTGGTTCGGCGAGATGGAGCCGGAGGTGGAGCGGATCATCACGTGGAACGCCACGTCCAACTCCCACATGCTGGCGATCAACGAGGCGATGGGATTCGAGCTGCTCGACGAGTGGTGCGAGTGGCAGCGGGAAATTCATCCTACAACAGGCTGATTTCCGTTGTGTTAAGCGGACGTTAGATAAACCGTCATCCCCCTGGACGGAACAACCCTCTGCGGAGAGCCTACGACCTGCAACGACTCTCGCAGGAGGTCCCCCCTTGACGACACACGCACCCGCGCGCACCCCTTGGAAGGCGGTGCTCGGCGGATCGGTCGGAAACCTGGTCGAGTGGTACGACTGGTTTGTCTACAGCAGCTTCGCCGTCTACTTCGCGAGCTCGTTCTTCCCGAAGGGCGACACCACCGCCCAGCTCCTCAACACGCTGGGCATCTTCGCGGTCGGCTTCCTCATGCGGCCGGTCGGCGGCTGGCTGCTCGGCCGTTACGCCGACCGGAAGGGCCGCAAGGCGGCGCTCACGATGACCGTGACGCTGATGTCGGCCAGCGCGCTGCTGATCGCCATCGCCCCGACGTACGAGACGGTCGGCTACTTCGGCGCCGTGGTCCTGCTGGTGGCCCGCCTCCTGCAGGGCATCTCGGTCGGCGGCGAGTACGCCGCCAGCGCCACCTACCTGACGGAGGCCACCCCCGCGGGCAAGCGCGGCTTCGCCTCCAGCTTCCAGTACGTCTCGATGACCGCCGGTCAGCTCGTCGGCCTCGGCCTGCAGATCATCCTGCAGAACACGATGGCCGAGGAGGCGCTGAAGTCGTGGGGCTGGCGCATCCCGTTCATCATCGGCGCGCTCGCCGCCGCCGTGGTGTTCTACCTGCGCCGCAGCCTCATGGAGACCGAGGTCTTCGACGAGGAGGAGAAGGGGGTCGAGCGCGAGCGCGGCACGCTGCGCCAGCTGTTCACCCACAAGCGCGAGTTCTTCCTGGTCATCGCCCTCACCATGGGCGGCACGGTCGCGTACTACACCTACACGACCTACCTCACGACCTACCTGTCCAACACCGCGGGCCTGCCGAAGGCCACCGCGACGCTGGTCAGCTTCTGCGCGCTGTTCATCTTCATGTGCATCCAGCCGCTGGCTGGCGCGCTGTCCGACCGGATCGGCCGCCGTCCCCTGCTGATCACCTTCGGCTTCGGGTCCATGCTCGGCACGGTGCCGCTCATGTACGCGCTGTCGAGCGTCAGCGGCTTCGGGGGCGCGCTGGTGCTGTCGCTGGTCGGCCTGCTCATCATCACCGGCTACACCTCGATCAACGCGGTGGTGAAGGCCGAGCTGTTCCCGACGAACGTGCGGGCGCTGGGCGTGGCGCTGCCGTACGCGATCGCCAACGCCATCTTCGGCGGCACCGCTCCCTACGTGGCGCTGTGGTTCAAGAACTCGGGCATCGAGTCGGGCTTCTACTGGTACGTCGCGGGCTGTGCGGCCGTCTCCCTCGTCGTGTACTTCACGATGCGTGAGACCCGCGACGCGGCCCTGTCCTCCACCGAGAAGGCCGAGCCCGAACTCGTCCGCTCCTGAATCTCCTGAGCCTCACGAGCCCGCGGTCCGCATCACGCGTTCGCTGTCACTACGCTCCTACCATGCGAGTTCTCCTGGTCGAAGACGACGACCGGCTCGCGGCCGCCCTGACCACGGCCCTGTCGCGGCACGGTCACCAGATCGTGCGCGCGGGGCTCGCGGTCGACGCCCTCCGCCTGGCGGGGGGCGTCGACTTCGTCCTGCTCGACCTCGGCCTGCCCGACATGGACGGGCTGGAGGCGCTGCGCCGCGTCCGCCGGGTCTCCGCCGTGCCGATCATCGTGGTCACCGCCCGCACGGAGGAGCGCGAGATCCTGCGGGGTCTGCGCTCCGGCGCCGACGACTACCTGGTCAAGCCGTTCCGTACGGCGGAGCTCATGGCCCGCATGGAGGCCGTCGTGCGCCGCGGCACCCGCCCCATGCCGGCCAGGGACCACGTGGTCACGGTCGGCGACGTACGGATCGACCTGGGCACCCGCCAGGTGAGCGTGGACGGCGAGCCGGTGACGCTGACCAGGCGGGAGTTCGACGTGCTGGCGTTGCTGGCCAGGGAGCCCGGCGTGGTGCGCAGCCGCGAGGAGATCCTCGACGAGGTGTGGGGCGACCCGCTGCTGTCGGCCTCCCGCTCGCTCGACGTCCACGTCGCGGGCCTGCGGTCCAAGACCGGGCGGCCTGGGCTGGTCGAGACGCTCCGCGGCACCGGCTACCGGCTGGGCGGGCAGTGAGACACCGCCTGGTCGTCACGTTCACGACGCTGATCGTGTTGATGATCGCGGCGCTCGCCGTACCCCTCGGGGTGGCCTATGCCTCCCACCGCACCAACCGGCTGCTGCTGGACCGGCGCGCCGACGCCACCCGCTTCGCCGAACTGGCCGACCAGGCCGCCCGCGAGGGCGACAGAACGGCGCTGACGGCCGAGGTCACCCGCTACGCCGAGCTCTACGGCGCCGCCATCCAGGTCAAGAGCCGCGACGGCACGAACCTGGTCGACGCGGGCGACATGAGCGTCGCCACCGCGCCCGGGGTCCGCCTTGCCCTGTCCGGGCAGACGACCGAGGACCTGCCGACGATCAGCCCGTTCGGCCCCGACCAGGTGCTCATCGCCGAGCCCGCGGGCCGCGACGCGCAACTGTCGGGCGTGGTGCTGCTGCTGGCGCCCACTACGCAGGCGCGCGCCGACGTCTCACTGGTGTGGGCGGGGCTCGCGCTCGGCGCGCTGGTGGCGCTCGGCTACTCGGTGCTGGCCGCCAGGGGCCTGGCCAGGTGGATCCTGCGGCCCGTCACCGAACTCGACCGCACCACGCAGGCCATCGCCGAGGGCCATCTCGACGCCCGCGCCAATCCCGGGGTCGGCCCCACCGAGCTGCGGCGGCTGGAGGAACGGTTCAACGCCATGGCCGACGCCGTCTCCACGACGCTCGACCGGCAGCGGGCCTTCGTCGCCGACGCCTCCCACGAGCTGCGCACCCCCCTCACGGTGCTGTCGCTGCGGCTGGAGAACCTCGAGCCGCACCTGAAGGACGAGGGCTCCATGGAGTTCGAGGAGGCGCTGGCCGAGGTCGACCGGCTGGCCGGGCTGGTGGAGGACCTGCTCGCGCTGGCCAGGGTCGAGGCGGGCGCGGTGACCCAGCAGCTCGACACCGTCACCGCGTTGGAGCCCCGGCTGGCGGGCTGGCGCGAGGTCTACTCGGCCAAGAACCTCACGCTCGACGTCGACCTGGGGCGGGACGACGCGACCGTGCCCGAGGCGGCCGCCAGGGTGGCCGACATCGCGCTGGACAACGCGCAGAAGTTCGTCCCGCCCGGCGGCACCGTCACCGTCACGCTGGAGGACGGCGTGCTGCGCATCGCCGACGACGGCCCCGGGCTGCCGGAGGAGGAGCGGGGGCAGGCACTCGGCAGGTTCTGGCGGGCCGGGACGCACGCGAACGTCCCGGGCAGCGGGCTCGGGCTGGCCATCGCGGCCGAGCTGGCCAGGGCGTGCGGGGCGACGTTGTCGCTGGAGGCGAACCGGCCGCGCGGGCTGGTGGTGGAGCTCCGCCTGGCCCAGCCGTACCCGGACCTGTAGCTCGGCCGGGTGCGGCTCAGCCGTAGACGGACCTGTAGTAGCGGGCCGCGCCCGCGTGCAGGGGGACGGCGCCGGTGCCGATCGCGTAGCGCTCGTCGAGCCGCCCGCCGGGCGCGTCGGGGGCTTCGAGCCTGTCGCGGCTGGCGAAGAGGGTCTCGGTGACGGCGAAGGCGATCTCGTCGGGGAGTGCCGTCCTGCACACCAGGTAGCTGGCGGTGCCGACGGTCGGCACGGGGCCGGACTGGGCGTACTCCTCGGCGGGGACGATCGCGCTCTCGTAGAGCGGGCCGTACTGCCTGCGCAGCGGCGCGACCAGCCAGTCGAGCGGCAGCAACCTGATGGGCAGCTCGCTGGTGGCCAGCGCCGGGGTCGGCACGCCGCCCGACCAGAAGAAGGCGTCGACGCCGCCGACGGCCAGGGCCCTGAGCGACTCGTCCAGTCCGAGCCGTGAGGTGCGGGCGCGCTCCTTGAGCGCGGCCTTGGCCAGTACGCGCTCGGCGGTGAACGCGGTGCCCGAGCCCTCCGCGCCCGTCGAGACCGCGCGTCCGGCCAGGTCCTGGATCCGCGTGATGCCCGAGTCTTTCCTTACGACCAGGTGGACGTAGTTCATATACATCCTGGCCAGCGCGGAGACGGGGTCGTGGCGCACCCTGACCGCCTCGTCGGCGCTGTCGGCCAGGGACAGGCCGAGGTCGGCCCTGCCGTCGGCGAGCAGCGCGAGGTTCTCGATGCTGGCGGCGGTCCTCAGCACCGTGACGGTGAAGCCGCGCCGCCGCAGCTCGGTGGCCAGGCGATCGCCCAGCACCTCGTAGGGGCCGCCGACGGGACCGGTGGCGATGCGCAGTGCGGGCGCATGGTCGGCGCCCACCGAGCAGCCCGCCACCAGCCCCGCCGCTACGGCGAGGAAGGCACGGCGGGTGACGGACATGCCCCCAAGTTATCTGGTCATCCGGCCAACAAGCTCGCCCCGTGAGTCCTGGCGTCCACGCGCCGCGGGCCGGACTCGCCGGGATCACGTGGATGCGGACGGGTTGGGCCAGCTCGAGTCGAGCGCGCGGACGGCGGCCACCAGCGTCGCCAGCTCCGGCTGGCGTTCGGCCTCGGCCAGCGCCTCGGCGAGCGCCGCGTCGTTGGTCGGCTGTGCCTTGGCCAGCAGCTCCAGCCCCGCGGGCGTGACATCGGTGTAGATGCCGCGCCGGTCGGTCGAACACAGGTAGCGCGACAGCAGCCCGCGGTCCTCCAGCCGGGTCACCAGCCGGGTCGTGGCGCTCTGGCTGAGCCCGACCGCATCGGCGAGCTGGTTCATCCTCAGGTGCCCGCCCTCGCCCGGGTGCTGCCCGCTGAGCAGCAGCAGCGCGGAGAACTCGCGCACACTCAGATCGTGCGCGGCCTGGAGCGCGCGCTCGACGTGCGCGTCGATCCTGCTGTGCAGCGCCGACAGCGTGCACCAGCTCTGCGCCATAAGGTTCCGCATGACTCCAGGATAACCCCCTCGTGCAATATAAGGCGCTTGCAAGTATCTGCGCTTGCAATTATTGTGGACGCATTCCATTCGTCTAGTCGGGGGATCTGACATGCCCATCGCACTCCTGGCCCTGGCCATCGGCGCCTTCGGGATCGGGACGACCGAGTTCGTCATCATGGGGTTGCTGCCGCAGGTGGCCGCGGAGTACGGCGTCTCCATCCCCGCCGCCGGATACCTGGCCTCGGGATACGCCATGGGCGTCCTCGTCGGAGCCCCGCTCATGACGATCCTGGGCACCCGCGTCTCACGCAAGACCATGCTCATGGCCCTGATGGGCATCTTCATCGCGGGCAACCTGCTCTCGGCGATCGCGCCCGCCTACGGCCTCATGCTGGCCGGACGGATCGTCACCTCGCTCGCCCACGGCGCCTTCTTCGGCATCGGCTCGGTGGTGGCCGCCAACCTCGTCGCCCCGCAGAAGCGGGCCAGCGCGATCGCGCTGATGTTCACCGGACTCACGCTGGCCAACGTCGTCGGCGTTCCGCTCGGCACCCTGCTCGGCCAGCAGACCAGTTGGCGGCTCACCTTCGCCGCCGTCGCCGCGCTCGGCGTCCTCGCCGTTGTAGGCGTCGCCGCCCTCGTGCCCGCCGACGAGGCGCCCACGGCCGCCAACAAGCACATCCACGGCGAGCCCGGGCTCGTCCGCCGCGAACTGGCCGCCTTCCGTGACGTGCAGGTGCTGCTGGCCATGGCGATGACCGTGCTCGGGTTCGGTGGCGTCTTCGCCGCGATCACCTACATCGCCCCGATGATGACCGAGGCCGCGGGCTTCGCCGAATCCGGCGTCACCTGGATCCTGGTGCTGCTCGGCGTCGGCATGGTGATCGGCAACCTGGTGGGCGGACGGCTGGCCGACCGCGCGCTGATGCCGCTGCTCCACGTCTCCCTCGCCGCGGTCGCCGTGGTGCTCGCGCTGTTCACCTTCGCCGCCTACTCCCAGCTCGCCTCGGCCGTCGCCGTCGTGCTGATCGGCCTGCTGGGCTTCGCGACCGTGCCGCCCCTGCAGAAGCGGGTGCTCGACCTGGCCTCGGGAGCGCCGACGCTCGCCTCCGCCGTCAACGTCGGCGCCTTCAACCTGGGCAACGCGCTGGCCGCGTGGCTGGGCGGGCTCGTCATCTCCGGCGGACTCGGCATCACCGCCCCGAACTGGGTGGGGGCGCTGATGGCGGGCTCGGCGCTCGCGCTGGCCGTGCTGTCGGGGCTGCTGGAGCGCAGGAAGGCCGCACGCCAGACCAGCCCGGCCATCGGCGTGACGATCGCCGAAACGGTCTGAACGAGGAAGATCTGCCAGGGCGGTGGCCGCGTCGCACAGACCGGCCACCGCCGTGCGCGTCCGCCGATCTCCTGTCCCCCCGGCGTATCGTGAGGGCGTGGCCGACACTCTCGCACGCCCGAGCAGGCGCGGCGTCGCCGTCGCCGTGATCCTCGCGGGCATGCTCCTCGCCCTGACCGCGCTGCTCCCCTGGGCGGGCGTCGACGCCAGGCTGGAGGCGCTGGGGGCGGGCATCAGCCAGGACGTGCGCGGCGTCGACGACCCGTTCGGCGTCTACACGCTCGTGGCGGGCCTGGCCGCGGCCGCGCTCGGCGTCGCGGGTCTGCTGCGCGGCCGCCTGCTGACCGCGCTCGCGGCGCTGCCCGGCCTGGCCGCGGCCGTGCTGCTGGTGGTGTACGTGGCCGACGCGCGCGGCATCGCCGACCGGGTGTCGGTGGACCTCGGGGTGCTGTCGATCGAGCCCGGGCTGCGGCCCGGCTGGTACGCCGCCCTCGGCGCCGCCCTTGCCGTCACCGCCCTGGCTCTCCTCGCGCTCCCCCGCCCGCGGGCGTGAGCGTCGCCCCTCATCCGGTACGGCAGGCGGGGTCAAGCCCACCGTGGTCACCGCTGACCGCCCGTCCATCACGCATGCTCCAGCAGGACTTCGGCACCGCCCGGCAACGCGGCCCTGGAAAGCCCGCTCCCTCAGAGGGCCCCGGGGATCAGTCGTAGAAGCCGAGCCTGCGCAGCTGCTTCGGGTCGCGCTGCCAGTCCTTGGCGACGCTGATGCGCAGGTCGAGATACACCCGCGTGCCCAGCAGCGCCTCGATCTGCTTGCGAGCCCTGGTGCCGACCTCGCGCAGCCGCTCGCCCTTGTGCCCGATGACGATCGCCTTCTGCGAGGGACGTTCGACGAACATGTGCGCGTAGATGTCGAGCAGGTCGTCGCGCCCTTCCCTGGGCAGCATCTCGTCGACCACGACCGCGATCGAGTGGGGCAGCTCGTCGCGCACGCCTTCGAGCGCCGCCTCCCTGATCAGCTCGCCCACCAGCACCTGCTCGGGCTCGTCGGTGAGCTGCCCGCCCTCATACAGCGGCGGCGACTCGGGCAGCTCCGAGATCAGCACGTCGGCCAGCGCGCCGAGGTTGTCGCCCTTGTCGGCGGACACCGGCACGATGTGGGCGAACTCGGCCAGCTGCGAGACCGCCAGCAGTTGCTCGGCGATCTGCTGCTTGGAGGCGAGGTCGCACTTGGTGACCACGGCCACGACGGGGGTGCGCTTGACCGCGCCGAGCTTGTCGGCGATGAAGCGGTCGCCCTTGCCGATCGGCTCGTTGGCGGGCACGCAGAACCCGATGACGTCGACCTCGGTCAGGGTGGACAGCACCAAGCTGTCGAGCCGCTCGCCGAGCAGCGTGCGCGGCCGGTGCAGGCCGGGCGTGTCGACGATGATCAGCTGAGCCTCGGGCCGGTGGACGATGCCCCTGATGACGCGCCTGGTGGTCTGCGGCTTGGAGGAGGTGATCGCCACTTTGGTGCCGACCAGGGCGTTCATCAGCGTGGACTTGCCGACGTTGGGGCGGCCGACGAAGCAGGCGAATCCGGCGCGATGGTTACTGGTCACCTAAGAATTCTCGCCTATGCCGACCAGCGCTCTCGCCACCAGGCGAACACCTGCGGCAGGACCTGCGGCGCCCAGGCGGGCATCGACAGGGCCTTGAGCTCGGCCTCGGTGGCGAAGCGGGCCTCGATGATCTCCTCGCCGTCGGGCGTGATCGTGCCGCCGGTGAGGGCGCAGCCGTAGACGGCGTTGACGTAGGACACCTGGTGGCCGTTGGGGTAGGTGGTGCGGAACTCGGGCCCGCCGTACACACCGATGAGCCCGCGCACCTCGATGTCGACGGCGAGCTCCTCGCGCAGCTCGCGCACCACCGCGTGCTCGGGCCGCTCGTCGGGGTCGATGCCGCCTCCGGGCGGCGCCCACACGCCCTGGCCCGCGTGGCGGGCCACCAGCAGCCGCCCTTCGTCGTCGAAGACGCACCCGGTGGCGGCGGGCAGCATGAGCAGGCTGTTGCCGACCAGTTTGCGCAGGTCGGCGAGGAACGGCGACATGGCCACGTCAGCTCCTGAGCGTGCCGTCGGGCCCGGCCACGAACAGCGCCTTGGCGCCCAGCTCGCGGACCACCGCCTGGTCGTTCTCGCTGGCCCCCTCGCCCTCGGTGACCAGCGCGGCCGCCTCGAGCGACTGCGCGCCGCTGGAGACCGCCATGGCCACGGCCACCTGCACGGCCGACAGGGTCAGCGAGTCGAGGGCGACGTTGCTGGCGGAGTAGGTGCGGCCCGTCTCGTCGCGCACCGCCGCGCCCTCCCTCGCCCCGTTGCGCGCCCTGGTCGCGCGCGCCAGCGTGATGATCTTGGAGTCTTCGGCATCGAGAGTCACGAGCCAAGGTTAGCGAGCCAGTTCGACGAACGCCTTGGCGAGCTCCTCCGTCTGACGGGCGTCGACGCTGCCGAGCCCCGTGTGCACGACCGAGAGGAGCCGGTCGCCGTCGCGGACGAAGACCACGTCGAGCGCGTACGGGTAGCCGTTCAGCCGCCCGCGCAACTGCCTGCCGAGCACCTCGCCGTCCAGTTCGGGCAGCACGAGCGGCGACATCCTCAGCCTGGTGGCCTTGCCCGGCTGGCCCACCAGCCTGGGACAGCGGTCCATGGCCCTGCCGAGCTCGCCCAGGTGCCATCCGGCCTGCGCGGAGCCGTACACGGCCACCCCGACGGCGGCCAGCTCGCCGAGCACGTCACCCTGGTAGCTGGCCGCCGCGTGCGCCTCCAGCGACCGCGCCGGCGGGCGTCCCATGGCGGTCTGGAACGCGGCCCTGCAGCTGAGGTCCATCTTGGGGAACGGCGGGCGCCACGCGGCGTGCGCCTTGGCGGAGAAGCCGTCGGGCAGGGCGGGCTGTTCGCGCAGGAGCCGCCGCAGCCTGGCGCTCTCCTCTGTGGCCGCCGATTCCTTGTAAGGGCGCCGCTCACCGCAGCCGGTCAGGCTCGTCGCGAGCAGCCCAAAGGCCATGGCGACGAGCGCCGCTCTGATGATCAGCTTCATGATCTCCCCCGATGATCGCTCAGCCGACGGCATACCTGCCCGGTCGACGAATACGGCAATCCACCGGAGTCGCCAATTCCGTACGTGTCAGGGCAAATAAGTAAGGGTGCTCTCACCCGGTTCAACCCGGGCGAGAGCACCCTTTACGAAATGCAACGCCTGGCCGCGGCTAGCAGGCCGGGCGTCGCGTTTCCCCCCGGAGCCCCCTCCGCGCCGCGAACCCCTTCCGACGCCTCGGAGACCCCCTCCGACACCCACCGCACAGGGTGTCGAGAAACATCGTGGACCGGGGTCCTTGCAAGATGCTTGTAGAACACTTGCGGCATTGGGGGCTTGTGCGGCCTCAAGTGATAACCAGCACTCAAAGCGGCCTTCCACCCCACAACCACACCGCCGGAACCCCAGGCTCGGATTCCTCGTGGCGGATCGGTGGTCACGCGAGCAGCGATCCCGAGAACCCCCGGCTGTCAGTCCTGTTCGGCGGCGGCGACGACGGCCTCGTCCTCGGGTGGGGTGACGCGCCGGACGACCACCGTGCTGATCCGGTTGCGCCGCCCCGCCAGGCTCTCGGCGGTCAGCTGCAGCCCCGCCACCACCGCCTGCGATCCGGCGATCGGCACCCGCCCCAGCGCGTGCGCCAGCAGCCCGCCCACCGTCTCCACGTCGTCGACGTCGATCTCGGTGTCGAACAGCTCGGCCAGTTCGTCGACCGGCATCCTGGCCGTCACCCGCATCGCGCCGTCTGGCTGGGCCTCGACGCGGGGCGCCTCCTGGTCGTACTCGTCGGTGATCTCGCCGACGATCTCCTCGAGGATGTCCTCGATGGTGACCAGGCCGGCCGTGCCGCCGTACTCGTCGATGACGATCGCCAGGTGGATCTGGCGCGCCTGCATCTCCCGCAGCAGCTGGTCGATCGGCTTGCTCTCGGGCACGTACGTGGCCGGCCGCATGATCGACTCGACCTTCGCGCTCGCGTCGTCCGACGACTCCTGCACCCGCCGCGCGAGGTCCTTGAGGTAGGCGATGCCGATGACGTCGTCCTCGTTCTCGCCCGCCACGGGCACGCGGGAGAAGCCGCTGCGCAGCGCCAGCGACATCGCCTGGTTGAGCGTCTTGCCCCGCTCGATGAACACCATGTCGGTACGGGGCACCATGACCTCGCGCACCAGGGTGTCGCCCAGCTCGAACACCGAGTGGATCATCTCGCGCTCGTCGGGCTCGATCACCCTGCGCTCCTCGGCCAGGTCGACCAGGTCGCGCAGCTCGGCCTCGGAGGTGAACGGCCCGTCGCGGAACCCCTTGCCGGGTGTCAGCGCGTTGCCCAGCAGGATCAGCAGCTTGGGCAGCGGCCCGAAGATCCTGGTCAGGCCGTACACGATGGGAGCGCCGGCCAGGGCGATCGGTTCGGCGTGCTGACGGCCGAGCGTGCGCGGCGAGACGCCGACGATGACGTAGCTCACCACGATCATGACGGCGGCCGCGGCGGCGTAGGCGGAGCCCTGGTCGCCGAGCAGGTCGATGAACAGCAGCGTGGCGATCACCGTGGCGATCAGCTCGCAGCTCAGCCTGAGCAGCAGGAGCAGGTTGAGGTAGCGGGGCGGGTCGGCGACGATGGCCTGCAGCCGCGCCGCTCCCCTGCGTCCTTCGCGCACGAACTCCTCCGCGCGCACCCGGGAGATGCGGGACATGGCCGTTTCCGCGCTGGCGATCAAACCGCCGATCACCACGAGAACGACGGCCGAGGGCAGCCACGCGTTCACCGCTGGGTGCGCACCTCCCGCCACGACTCCAGGAGCTTGGCCTGCAGGCCGAACATCTCCTTGTGCTCCTCCGGCTCGGCGTGGTCGTAGCCGAGCAGGTGGAGGATGCCGTGGGTGAGCAGCAGGTCGAGCTCGTCCTGCGTGCTGTGGCCGGCGGTGGTGGCCTGCTTGGCCGCCACCTGCGGGCACAGCACGACGTCGCCGAGGAGCGCGGGGTCGGTGGCGTCGTCGGCGTCGCCCCGCGCGCCACCGCCGGGGCGCAGCTCGTCCATCGGGAAGGACAGCACGTCGGTGGGCCCTGGTTCGCCCATCCACTTCTCGTGCAGGTCGGCCATGACCCCCTCGTCGACCACCAGGATCGACAGCTCGGCAAGAGGGTTGACGCCCATCTCCTGCAGCACGTGCCCGGCCAGGGCGGCGAAGCCCTGTTCGTCGACCTCGACGCCCGACTCGTTGTTGACCTCAATGCTCATGCGATCACCTCGATCACGTGAGTGAAGGCCCCGAAGTCGCTCACGGACGCTTCCCCCGTCGCTGCTGGTGGATCTGCTTCGGCTCCTGGAGCGCGTCGTAGCGCCCGTAGGCGTCGACAATGTCGCTGACCAGCTTGTGGCGCACCACGTCGGAACTGGTCAGCCGCGCGAAGTGGATGTCGGGGATGCCGTAGAGGATCTCCTGCACCACGCGCAGGCCGCTGGTCGTGCCGGTGGGCAGGTCGACCTGGGTGACGTCACCGGTCACGACGATCTTGGAGTTGAAGCCCAGTCGGGTGAGGAACATCTTCATCTGCTCGGCCGAGGAGTTCTGTGCCTCGTCGAGGATGATGAAGGCGTCGTTGAGCGTCCTCCCGCGCATGTACGCCAGCGGCGCGACCTCGATCGTGCCCGCGGCCATCAGCTTGGGGATGGACTCGGGGTCGAGCATGTCGTGCAGCGCGTCGTAGAGCGGGCGCAGGTAGGGGTCGATCTTCTCGTAGAGCGTGCCGGGCAGGAAGCCGAGCCGCTCTCCCGCCTCCACGGCGGGCCTGGTCAGGATGATCCGGTTGACCTTCTTCTCCTGAAGCGCGCGTACGGCCTTGGCCATGGCGAGATAGGTCTTGCCGGTGCCTGCGGGGCCGATGCCGAACACGATCGTGTGCTTGTCGATCGCGTCGACGTAGCGCTTCTGGTTGACGGTCTTGGGCCGGATGGTGCGCCCGCGCGAGGAGAGGATGTCGAGGGACAGCACCTCTGCGGGGCGTTCGGAGGTCATCTTCAGCATGGCGATGCTGCGCTCGACGGCGTCGGCGCTCAGCTCGCCGCCGTTGCGCAGCACCTCCACCAGCTCCTCGAACAGGCGCACGACGGCGCCGCTCTCGTCGGGGCTGCCGGTGATGGTGATCTCGTTGCCACGGACGTGGATGTCGGCGCGGAAAGCGCCCTCGATGACGCGCAGCAACTCGTCGCGAGAGCCAAGGAGGCTGACCATCGGGTATTCGTCCGGAATCAGCACCTTTGCCTGAGTGCGCGAGGGTGGTGCTGTTCTGCGGGATTCGTTTAGCTCGGACATGGGCAGGCCTGGCGGCCTGATGCCTCCCGGTCTCGGTCGGGTGTTCTCACTTCATGGTAGCCGGGCACCCCCGCGCGTTTCGCGGCAATATCAGCCGGGCGGCCAGGTGAGACCGCGCCCGCCCAGGACATGCGCGTGCACGTGGAAAACGGTCTGGCCCGCGCCGGGCCCTGTGTTGAAGACCACGCGGTAGCCGCCGTCGGCCACGCCCTCCTGGGTGGCCACGGCGTGCGCGGTCTTGAGCACGTCGTCGGCCAGGCCGTCGTCGGCCTCGGCCAGCGCTGCCGCGTCGGCGTGATGCGCCTTGGGGATCACCAGAACGTGCGTGGGCGCCTGCGGATTGATGTCGCGAAAGGCCAGCGTCCTGTCGTTCTCGTAAACGATCTCGGCAGGAATCTCCTTGGCCACGATCTTGCAGAAGAGACAGTCGGTCACGCCGGAACCCTATCGTCACTCACGAGAAAGGAGGTGACCCGCTGTTGCCAATCGGTAATCCGTCATACCGTGCGTACAAAGATCCCCGCAGTTAGGGTGTGTGTGCGACAATCCACCGGAAACTAAGACGATTCAGGGTCGGGCGAGGCCACCTGGCGAGGACACGACTGGGTCATGCCCCCTAAGGAACCGCAAGAGCGTAAACCCTCCGGGAAGGCTGAGCGTCCCACTGATGTGACCACCGAAACCCTTCTGGCCGACAGGTCGTTAGGGGCGGTGCCGGTCGGGTGGGATGCCGACATGGCCGTGACTGCGCTCTACAGCGCACACTTTCGGTCATTGGTGCGTCTCGCTGTGTTGCTGGTACGCGACATGGCAACCGCGGAGGAAGTCGTGCAGGACGCGTTCGTCGCCATCCACGGCGCCTGGCGCAGACTTCGCGACCCCGACAAAGCACTCGCCTACCTACGTCAGTCTGTCGTCAACCGGTCCCGTTCCGTGCTGCGTCACCGCGCGGTCGTCGAAAAGTATGCTCCCAAGGGTCTGCCCGACGCCCCGAGCGCCGAGAACGGCGCGATCGGCGAGCTTGAGCGCTCGGCGGTCATCGAGGCGCTGCGTGCCCTGCCGGCGCGACAGAGAGAGGCGCTCGTTCTTCGTTACTACGGTGACCTGTCAGAGGCCGAGATCGCCCATGCCATGGGCATCAGCAAGGGCGCCGTCAAGAGCCACACGGCTCGCGGCATGGCCGCCCTGCGTTCCGTTCTGGAGAAGATGTCATGACCCAGCCGCCCGACGAGCACGGCGAGATCCTGCGCCGGGTGCTGCGCGCGGAGGCGGACGTGGTCGTGCCGTCTCCGGAGGGTTTGGAGATCATCCGCGCCCGCATCGAAAGGCGCGGGCTGAGGAGACTGTTCTGGTGGCGGGCGGGCGCGGCGGCGGCGGGCGCGGTCCTCGTGGCAGGGACGATCGTGATGGTCGTCCCCGAACTGCGCAACATGGTGGTCTTCACGGCCCCTGTCGACAGCATGACCGAGTTGCCGGAAAACTCCTCGACCACCCGCCCGCCGGCCAAGCTTCCGCCGACCAGGCGGAGCCAACCGGCGGTTCCGCCGCCGCCCGTGGCCAGCGTGCCGCCCACCGAGACGTCGGAGACGCGCGCGCCGAGCAAGAAGACCCCGACGCCGACGCCCACGCCGACGCCATGCGCGAAGGAGAGCGAGCAGGCGGTGGAGGAGGCGCTGGAGGAGGACTGTCTCGACGCCACCCCGACGCCCACGCCGTCGGCGACACCGTCCGAGACCGCCGAGAACCCCGGCAATCCCAACAACCCTGACTGCAGCGCCGACCAGTGCTCGCCTGAGGACCCCGCGCCCTCCCCGAGCGAGACCGCCACCCCGCTGTCCAGCCCGTAGGGACTACCAGCGGCCCGTGCGCGCCTGCACGACCGCGGCCGCCGCGACCCCGGCCGTCGAGGTCCGCAGCACCGTCGGCCCCAGCAGGCAAGGTACGGCCTTCGCCGCCGTGAACCTGTCGAGCTCGTCCCCCGCGATCCCGCCCTCGGGCCCCACGACGAGCACGATGTCGCCCGCCGAGGGCAGCTCGATCGTCGCCAACCCCTCCTCGGCCTCC
The DNA here is from genome assembly GCF_042754765.1 of Nonomuraea sp. NPDC059194. NCBI lineage: Bacteria > Bacillati > Actinomycetota > Actinomycetes > Streptosporangiales > Streptosporangiaceae > Nonomuraea > Nonomuraea sp. NPDC059194. The sequence continues at coordinate 97,795 of NZ_JBHZBH010000005.1, forward strand.
TCGTGCAGCACCAGCGCCAGCGCCGCGCCCGCGAGCAGGTCGGCCACCTGCGCCGTCGAGTGCTGGGGGGTAACCGTGGCGGCATGGAACCTGCGCGCCTGCTTGCCCGCCTCCCTGGCCGTCGCCTGCCACTTGGCCAGCGACTTGGCCGCCCGCTCGCCCTTCCACTGCGTCACGCTGCGCGAGGCCGACCACGGGACGATCACGTCCACGCCCGCCTCGGTCATCATCTCGACGGCCAGCTCGCCCCTGTCGCCCTTCGGCAGCCCCTGCACCACGACCAGGCGCGGCGAGGGCGGGGGCACCTCGAAGCGGCGCAGCACCTCGACGCGCAACGAGTCTTTGGCGACTTCGAGGGCCACGCACTCGGCGACCGATCCGGCCCCGTCGGTCAGGTCGATCCGCTCACCTTGGCGGATGCGCCGCACGGCCGCCGCGTGCCGTCCCTCGGCGCCGCCGAGCACGAACTCAGAACGGCCGAGATCCGCGGCGTCGGCGAGGAACACGGGCACGGTCACAGCAGTCTCCCCCTAGGCGGGCGATGTGACGGCGGCCGGCCGGAGTCCGCTGGAGTAGCGTGATGGACGGGCCCCAGCCACGTGACCGCGGTGGGGCCGAGCCGGCCTGCCGTACCAGAAGATGATCTAACGGCCGTTGAACGCGTCTCTCAGCCTGGAGAAGAACCCCTGCTGGCCGGGCGCGAACTTGCCCGGCGGGCGCTCCTCCCCGCGCAGCTTGGACAGCTCGCGCAGCAGGTCCTCCTGCGGCTGGTCGAGGCGCATCGGCGTCTCCACGTTGACGTGGATCAGCAGGTCGCCCCTGCCCTGCTCGTTGAGACGCTGGACGCCCCTGCCGTACATGGTGATGACCTGGCCCGACTGGGTGCCAGGACGGACGTCGATCTCCTCCGCGCCGTCGAGGGTCTCGACGGTCAGCGACGTGCCGAGCGCGGCCGCCGTCATCGGGATCTGGACGGTGCAGTGGAGGTCGTCGCCGCGCCGCTCGAAGATCTCGTGCGGCTTCTCGACGATCTCCAGGAACAGGTCTCCGGGAGGACCGCCACCGGGGCCGACCTCGCCCTCGCCGGCGAGCTGGATGTGGGTGCCGTCCTCGACGCCCGCGGGGATACGGACCTTGATCGTACGGCGGGTGCGGACCCTGCCGTCGCCCGAGCACTCCTGGCACGGGTGCCTGATGATCGAGCCGAAGCCGCCGCACTGCGGGCACGGCCTCGACGTCATGACCTGGCCCAGGAAGGACCTGGTGACCTGGGAGATCTCACCGCGCCCCTGGCACATGTCACAGGTGTCGGGATGCGTGCCGGGCGCGGCGCCCGAACCCGTGCACACCTCGCACAGCACGGCCGTGTCGACGTTGAGCTCCCTGGTGGTGCCGAACGCCGCCTCGCGCAGGTCGAGCTCGACCCTGATCGTGGCGTTGCGCCCTCTCCTGGCGCGCGAGCGGGGGCCCCGGCTGCCGCCCGCCGTGCCGAAGAAGGCGTCCATGATGTCGCTGAAGGGGAAGCCCGCGCCGAATCCGCCGGCTCCGGCGCCACCGGCCCCCGCGCCCGCGAACGGGTCGGCGCCCAGGTCGTACATCTGCCGCTTGTTGGGATCGGACAGGACCTCGTAGGCCTGAGTGATCTCCTTGAAGCGCTCCTGGGTCGCAGGATCGGGGTTCACGTCGGGGTGCAGCTCGCGGGCCAGGCGACGATAGGCCTTCTTGATCTCGTCCTGACTGGCGTCACGGCGTACCCCGAGGGTGCCGTAGTAGTCGTTTGCCACTTATCGACCTCTTATGAAGCAGCCAGGATCTGGCTGACGTAGCGTGCCACCGCGCGCACAGCGCCCATCGTCACGGGGTAGTCCATCCGGGTGGGACCGAGCACGCCGAGGCGGGCCCCCGAACCGTACCCTGTGGCGACGAGGGAGGTGCCACGCAGTCCTGTGTAGGGGTTCTCCGAGCCGATCCTGACGGTGAGCGCGGTCGGCATGTCGGAGGTCTCGCCGAGCAGGCGCATCAGCACGACCTGCTCCTCCAGCGCCTCGAGCACGTCGCGCAGGCCCGTGGTGAAGTCGGCGCCCGCCAGGTTGGCCGCCCCGGCGAAGACGATCTTCTCCTCGTGGCGCTCGACGAGGGTCTCCAGCAGCACCGACAGGATCGTCGCCGCGGCCGGACGGTCTTCGACGGGCAGCCGCTCGGGCAGATCGGAGACCTGCTCGGGCACCCGGTTGAGCCCGCAACCGTCGAGGCACGCGTTGAGCACCGCGCGCAGGTGCGCGACCCTCGACTCCTCGATCGTCTCAGGCAGCTCGATGACGCGCTGCTCGACCCGGCCGGTGTTCGTGATCAGCACGAACATCACCCGCCTGTCGGTCAGCGGCACCAACTCCAGGTGACGGACCGTCGACTGCGAAAGCGCTGGGTACTGCACCACCGCGACCTGCCTGGTCAGCTGCGCCAGCAACCTCACCGTGCGGGTGACCACGTCGTCGAGGTCGACCGCGCCGGCGAGGAACGTCTCGATCGCCCTGCGCTCGGCGCCCGACAGCGGTTTGATCTGCGAGAGCTTGTCGACGAAGAGCCGGTAGCCCTTGTCCGTCGGCACCCGCCCGGCGCTGGTGTGGGGCTGGGCGATGTAGCCCTGCTCCTCCAGCGCCGCCATGTCGTTCCTGACCGTGGCCGGGGAGACGTTCAGATTGTGGCGCTCGGCCAGCGCCTTGGAGCCCACCGGTTCGTTGGTGGACACGTAGTCCTCGACAATGGCGCGGAGCACCGCAAGCTTCCGATCATCGAGCACGTGCTCACCTCCCTGCCTGTTGAGGAAACGACAGGTCTAGCACTCTGTGTTCCCGAGTGCCAAGTGTACGGCTCCCGCCCACAAGGTGCGATAACACACCTGGTCAAGGTCGCCGCGACCCGTAGGTTGACAATAGTGGTCATGACCGACGTTCCACCGCCGTACCAGCAGTTCCATGGGTACGTTCCACCTCCTGGGCAGAGGCAGATCAGGCCGCGCGCCTGGTGGATCGCCGTTGTCTGGCTGGTGGCGTTACTGACGGCGGTCAGTGGATTCGTCGGGTTCAGCGCGGACCTTCATTCCACGTTGAAAGAGGTCGCTCCCGCCAAGGCCTTCGCGCCCGGCGAACTCGTCACCATGCCGATCGACCCTGCCGTCGAGCCGGGGCTCTACCTGGCGAGCCGGCAACCCGTGCACTACTCGTGCGCGGTCGCCGGCGGTGACCTGTCGGAGCCGACCGGCACGCAGACCGTCGACGTCTGGGAGCTCGTCGAGGTGATCGACGTGCCCGAGAAAGGCGAATACGAGGTCTACTGCACCATCGACGAGGACGCCGTCACCGACGTGCGTTTCGGCATCGGCCGCCAGCTCAGCGCGGCGACCGGCGAGATCGTCGGCAACGTCGTCGTGCTGGTGACCGTACCGGGAGCGGGCGTCCTGTTCGCGATCATCATGACGATCGCGATCCTCGTGCGCAGGAGCTACGCGCGCAGGAGGATCGATTTGCTACGGTCCCCCCATGTACGAGCGTGACGTGCTTGCGGGGAACTGGCGGCGCCCGGGCAAGGGGAAGATCCCTATCGTGCCCGCCGAACGCGACCTGGTCGTGGAGGACGCCGACAGCGGCTTCTGCGGCGCGGTGGTGGCCTGCGACAAGGAGGCCGTCACGCTCGAAGATCGCAACGGTAAGCGGCGGCTGTTCCCCCTGGCGCCCGCCGCCTTCCTGCTGGACGGCCGGCCGGTGACGCTCACCAGGCCGGTCGCCTCCCCCGCCACCGGCCCGCGGCGCAGCGCCTCGGGCTCGGTCGCCGTCGAGGGCCTGCGCGCCAGGGTGGCCAGGGAGAGCCGCATCTACGTCGAGGGCGTCCACGACGCGGCGCTCGTGGAGAAGATCTGGGGCCACGACCTGCGCGTCGAGGGCGTCGTGGTGGAGTACCTGGAGGGCGTGGACGACCTGCCCTCGATCGTGGCCGAGTTCGGTCCTGGGCCGGAGCGCAAGCTCGGCGTGCTGGTCGACCACCTGGTTCCCGGCTCGAAGGAGAGCCGCATCGCCGCCCAGGTGTCCTCGCCGCACGTGCTGGTCGTCGGGCATCCCTTCGTCGACATCTGGCAGGCGGTCAAACCTTCCGTGCTGCGCATCCCCGCCTGGCCGCAGGTGCCGCGCGGGCTACCGTGGAAGGAAGGGGTGATCGCCGCGCTGGGCTGGGGGCTCGAACCCGCCGACGCGTGGCGCAGGATCCTCGGCGCGGTTTCCACCTATGCCGACCTCGAGCCTTCGCTGCTCGGCAGGGTCGAAGAGCTGATCGACTTCGTGACGGAGACATGATGAGCGACAACCTCCCGCAACCGCCCGACGACGACGCCACCGCTCGCGTCGAGCGTCCCGACCTGCCGGGCCCGGACCCGCAGCCACAGCCCGGCCCCTCAGGCGGTTACGGTCCCCCCTCAGGGGGTTACGGTCCACCGTCGGGCGGCTATGGCCAGCCCTCAGGGGGTTACGGCCAGCCGTCGGGCCCGGCCTATGGCCCGCCACCTGCCTACGGACCTCCTCAGGGTTATCCGCCGCCACAGGGTTACGGCCCGCAGCCCGGCTACGGCCCTCCCGGCTACCAGCGCCCGCCCCACATCCCGGGCATGTACGGCCCCAGGCCCGGCAGCGACGACACCAGCATGGCGATGCTCGCCCACCTGCTCGGCATCTTCTCCGGCTTCGTCGGCCCGCTGATCCTCTACTTGGTCAAGCGTGACGAGTCCCCCTACGTCCGCGATCAGGCGGCGCAGGCGCTCAACTTCCAGATCACCGTGTTCATCGGGTACATCGTCTGCATCGTGCTGGCGTTCGTGCTGATCGGCGTCCTGCTGATGTTCATCCTGTGGATCGCGGCGCTGGCCTTCGAGATCATCGCGGCCATCGCCGCGAACCGGGGCGAGAGATATCGCTACCCGATCAACATCAACTTTGTCAGCTGACCGTTCTGAATCCGCAGTTGCCGGCGGCGGAGCCGGGGCGTGGCCCCCGGCTTCAGTGGGCAGCCGCCTGCCCGCCCACGCGCAGTAGGCCATGGCGTCGTGCCACGTGACGGGCAAGGGCGTGCTGGTCCTGGCGACCGGGCTCTGACAGGGTGCAGCGTGAGCTCGACGCCCGCCGCGCCGACGCGCTACACGGTCAGGTCACGGATCAGGGCGTCGGCCAGCAGCCGGCCACGCAGGGTGAGGACCATGCGCCCCGCCTTGAACGGCTCGACCTCCAGGAGCCCGTCGGCCAGCGCCCTGGCCACAGCCGTGCGCGCCGCGCCCGTCACCTCGGCCAGCGGGTAGCCGGAAACCAGCCGCAGCTCCAGCATCAACCGCTCGACCTCGCGGTCCTCGGCGGTGAGCACCTCGCGCGCGTGCGCGGGCGAGACGCCCGCCGAAAGGCGCTGCGCGTAGGCGGCGGGATGCTTGACGTTCCACCAGCGGGTGCCGCCGACATGGCTGTGCGCACCGGGACCGACCGCCCACCAGTCGCCGCCGGTCCAGTAGAGGAGGTTGTGCCGGCACCTGCCCTCGTCGGAGGTCGCCCAGTTCGACACCTCGTACCACTCGAAGCCCGCCCCCGACAGCATCTCGTCGGCGATGAGGTAACGGTCGGCCGCCACGTCGTCGTCGGGCATCGGCAACTCGCCACGCCTGATCCGCGCCGCCAGCCTGGTGCCGTCCTCGACGATCAGCGAGTAGGCGGAGACATGGTCGGGCTCGGCCTCGATCGCCGCCCGCAGCGAGGCCCGCCAGTCGTCGTCGCTCTCCCCCGGCGTGCTGTAGATCAGGTCCAGGTTGACGTGGTCGAACCCGGCCTTCTTCGCTTCCTGTACGGCTTGCGCCGCCCGGCCAGGGGTGTGGTGCCTGTCGAGGACCTTCAGCACGTGTTCCCTGGCGCTCTGCATGCCGAAGCTGACCCGGTTGAAGCCGCCCGCGCGCAACTGGTCGAGGTAGGCGGGGTCGACGGACTCCGGGTTGGCCTCGGTCGTCACCTCGGCGCCCTTGGCCAGCCCGAACTCCTCGTCGATCGCGCGCAGGATCCTGGCCAGGTCGGCCGCGGGGAGGAGGGTGGGCGTGCCCCCACCGAAGAACACCGTCTCGACGGGCAGCTCGGCCTCGCCCAGGACGCGGCGGGCCAGCCGTACCTCCTCGATGGCGGTGTCGGCGTAGTCGCGATGGGAGGCCCCTGGGCCCAGCTCGGCGGCGGTGTAGGTGTTGAAGTCGCAGTAGCCGCAGCGGGTGACGCAGAACGGCACGTGGACGTAGAAGCCGAAGGGGCGCTCGCCCAGGCCGCTCAGCGCGCTCGCGGGCAGTTCGCCTGACGCGGGCGCGGGGTCGCCGTCGGGAAGGGTGGATGGCACGCTTCCAGTCTGCCGTGCGCCGCGGACCACCCCGTCCATACGCACGTGCCCGGACCCGCCGACGACATGAAGCGCGACGCCGTCAAGACATCCCGTCCATACGCGCGTGCCCGGACCCCATTGACGAGTCGATCACGCGGGCCTACGATCCGGGACAACTTTAAGGAAAGTTTCCTATAAGTTGGCCACCGGAGGCGCCCATGAAGAGAGTCCTCGTCATCCTGTCCTCCTTGGTCCTGGCTCTCGCAGCGGTGGCGCTGCCCGCCGAGGCCCACGGCGGTTTCAAGCGCGTCGCCTACTTCATCCAGTGGGGCGTCTACGGCAGGAACTTCCACGTCAAGGACATGGACACCAGCGGCGCGGCCGCCAAGCTGACCCACATCAACTACGCCTTCGGCTTCGTCGGCGCCGACGGCACCTGCGTCTCCGCCGACCCGTGGGCCGACTGGCAGCGCCCCGTCCCCGCCGAGCAGAGCGTGGACGGCGTCGCCGACGCCCCCGGTCAGGCGCTCAACGGCAACCTCAACCAGCTGCGCAAGCTCAAGGCCAAGCACCCCGGCCTGCGCGTGCTGCTCTCCCTCGGCGGCTGGACGGGCTCCCGCTACTTCTCCGACGCCGTCCTCACCCCCGAGGCGCGCGCCAAACTGGCCACCTCCTGCGTCGACATGTGGCTCAAGGGCAACCTGCCGGGGCTCGAGGCGGGCGCGGCCGCGGGCGTGTTCGACGGCCTCGACCTCGACTGGGAGTGGCCGGGCTCCGAGGGCGCGCCGGGCAACGTGATCAGGCCCGAGGACAAACGGAACTTCACGCTCTTCCTGGCCGAGCTCAGGTCGCAGATGAACGCCCACTCCCGATCCGCCGAACTCACCGCCTTCCTTCCCGCCTCGGCGGCGAAGATCGACGCCGGGTTCGAGGTGCGCAAGGTGTTCAGGCTGCTCGACTTCGCCACCATCCAGGGGTACGACCTTCACGGCTCCTGGGAGCTGCAGACCGGGCACAACGGCAACCTCCTGACCGACCGCCGCGACCCGAACCAGGTTCGCTACAGCGTCGACCAGACCGTCCGCGACTACCTGTCCCGCGGCGCCCCCGCCAGGAAGATCGTGATCGGCGTGCCCGCCTACGGCCAGGGCTGGACCGGCGTCACCGCCGGCGGCGACGGCCTGTACAAGCCCGCGACCGGACCCGCGCCCGGCAAGTGGGCGGCGGGCACCGAGGACTACAAGGACCTGGTGGGCAAGCCCGGCAAGCGCTACCGCGATCTGCGAGCCGGCACGGTGTGGCTGTACGACGGGAACGAGTTCTGGTCGTACGACGATCCGGCGGTGATGGTGCAGAAGGCGGCCTACATCCGGCTCAAGGGGCTGGGCGGGTCGATGATGTGGTCCATCGACCAGGACGACGCCAAGGCGTCCCTCACCTCGGCTCTGTATCGGGTCCTCCGCTGACCTTCCTCGCCTGCCGGTGAACGACGGCCGGCGAGGGTTCGATCCCGCGGGGACGGCGCAAGGGGTTCGCGCCGTCCCCGCGCTCCTTTCCCGTCACCCCCCGCCCACGCTCAGAGTGCGGTCTCTGGGTGCGCCAGGGCCTGCGGCTCCTGTCCGCGCGCAGGGCGTGGGCCTATCCCACCGGCGCGGCTGGTCCCTGGCCCCGGGTCAGCAGGCCCGCTGGTTCAGCAGCGACTCTTCGTCGAACTCGGCCAGCTGTAACAGGCTGTCGAGCGCCGCCTGCCGCATCTCTTCGACCGAGGCCCCCTTCTCCCCGAAACACTCTGCCGCCACGTCGAGCACCGCCTCCACCACCGCCGAGTCGGGGTACGGCACCTCCACGTGGACCCTCCCGTCGGACCCCACCTCGCTCGGCGCGAAATGCAGCCGCAGCAGCCGGCGGGTCTCCTCGGCCACCGCCACGCCCAGCATGGCGGCCTTGACGAACCGCTCGGACTCGGCGTTGTCGCCGTCCATGCCACCTCCATTGTCGGACACGTGTTCGATCTGGAGAGAAGCTACGGCACCGCACCGACAAAATCGGGAAGGCCGCCGGGACATGCCTTGTCCCAGGCTCGCGGCATGGCGGTGGCGGCGCTGTTCCCGCCGCACCACCCGCACACGCACACGCCGCTCCTGTCCGCACCCCCAACAGTGGACAGCGGCGATGAGGCGGCCATCGGGATCACCGTGGTGTGCGACCCGGGTGGAGATAGGGCCGACAACGAGTTGGTGCGGCCGGTGACCCTCGAAGATCCAGCCGTCCAACGCGTACGGCACGACGCCGCCGCGGCTGACCGGCGCGAGCGTCAGCCGAACCGGCGAGGGCGCCGTATCCCCGCGCCGCCCGCCGCGCCGCGGCGATGGCCGGGGTGGAGCACTGCCCTGTCAGCGGCAGGCGGGGAACAGCGGCCCATGTGGGTTCGGGCTGCGGACCCCCGTCGCCGGACCCACTCAACGCCCCATGACGCGACAAGGCCCGATGCGCGTCGTGCGTGCGCATCGGGCCTGTCGCGTTTACCGGCTACTTCTTGGCTTTGTCGGTGCTGGACTCGGTGGACAGCGCGGCGACGAAGGCCTCCTGCGGCACCTCGACCCTGCCCACCATCTTCATCCGCTTCTTGCCTTCCTTCTGCTTCTCCAGCAGCTTGCGCTTACGCGAGATGTCACCGCCGTAGCACTTGGCGAGGACGTCCTTCCTGATCGCCCTGATGTTCTCGCGGGCGATGACGCGCGCGCCGATGGCCGCCTGGATCGGCACCTCGAACTGCTGCCTCGGGATCAGCTCGCGCAGCTTCTTGGCCATGTCGACGCCGTAGCCGTACGCCTTGTCCTTGTGCACGATCGCGCTGAAGGCGTCGACGGGCTCGCCCTGCAGCAGGATGTCGACCTTGACCAGCTCGGCCTCCTGCTCGCCCGCGGGCTCGTAGTCGAGCGAGGCGTAGCCGCGGGTGCGCGACTTGAGCTGGTCGAAGAAGTCGAAGATGATCTCGCCGAGCGGCAGCGAGTAGCGGATCTCGACGCGGTCTTCAGACAGGTAGTCCATGCCCTGGAGCTGGCCGCGCCGACCCTGGCAGATCTCCATGATCGCGCCGATGAACTCGGCGGGCGCCAGGATCGTCGACTTGGTGACGGGCTCGAAGACCTGCGCGATCTTGCCGCCGGTCGGGAACTCCGACGGGTTGGTGACGGTCAGCTCCTTGCCGTCCTCCATGACGACCCGGTAGACCACGTTCGGCGCGGTGGAGATCAGCGACAGGCCGAACTCCCGCTCAAGCCGCTCGCGGATGATCTCCATGTGCAGCAGGCCGAGGAAGCCCACGCGGAAGCCGAAGCCGAGCGCGGCGGAGGTCTCGGGCTCGTAGACCAGGGAGGCGTCGTTGAGCTGCAGCTTGTCGAGCGCCTCGCGCAGCTCGGGATACTCGTCGCCGTCGATGGGGTAGAGCCCGGAGAACACCATCGGTCTGGGGTGGTCGTATCCCGCCAGCATCTCGGTGGCACCACGCACGGCCGAGGTGACGGTGTCGCCGACGCGCGACTGGCGCACGTCCTTCACGCCGGTGATGAGGTAGCCGACCTCGCCGACGCCCAGGCCCTTCTCGGCCACCTTCGGCTCGGGCGAGATCACCCCGATCTCGAGCGTCTCGTGGGTGGCCTGCGTGGACATCATGGTGATGCGCTCGCGCTTGCCCAGGTGGCCGTCGACGACCCGGACATAGGTGACGACGCCCCTGTAGGTGTCGTAGACCGAGTCGAAGATCAGCGCGCGGGCCGCCGCGTCGGCGTCGCCCACAGGGGCAGGAACGGTCTCCACGACGTGGTCGAGCAGCTCCTTCACCCCGACGCCTGTCTTGCCCGAGACCCTCAGCACGTCGGAGGGGTCGCAGCCGATGAGCCCCGCGAGCTCCTCGGCGAACTTCTCCGGCTGCGCGGCGGGCAGGTCGATCTTGTTGAGCACCGGGATGATGTGCAAGTCGTTGTTCATGGCCAGGTAGAGGTTGGCCAGCGTCTGCGCCTCGATGCCCTGCGCGGCGTCGACCAGGAGGATCGCGCCCTCGCACGCCTGCAGCGACCGCGAGACCTCGTAGGTGAAGTCGACGTGGCCCGGCGTGTCGATCATGTTGAGGACGTGGCCGTTCCACGGCAGTCGTACGGCCTGCGACTTGATCGTGATGCCGCGTTCGCGCTCGATGTCCATCCTGTCGAGGTACTGCGCGCGCATCGAGCGCTCGTCGACCACGCCGGTGATCTGCAGCATCCGGTCGGCAAGCGTCGACTTGCCATGGTCGATGTGCGCGATGATGCAGAAGTTGCGGATCAACGCGGGGTCGGTCTGGCCAGGCTGATTGCGCACCGAAGTCCGTTTCGACAAGGATTGAGGTCAAGCGTCTTTCATGGTGACATGCCCAGGTGATTGCCCGAACCGTCATCCGCCGCGGTCTGCGCGTCCTGGCGCTGGCCTTGGCCGTCTCGGTCGCGTTCGCCGCCTTCGTGGCGGTGGCGCTCCGCCTCCAGTTTACCGGGGCTCCAGAGGCCTGGGCGAAGAGCACGGGTAACGATGCGCTGTGGCTGGGGCACGCTTGGGTCGACGGCCGCCGCACCGAGCGCGACGTGAAGGCGATGGCGGTACGGCTACGCGCCACCGGCATCAGGGACGTCTACGTCCATTCCGGCCCCTTTGAGTGGGACGGCACCCTCGATCCCGCCAAGCACCCCAACGCCGGAAATTTCCTGAAATGGTGGCGGAAACACCTGCCTGACGTGCGCGTCTCGGCCTGGCTCGGACAGTCCGTCAAGAACGGCCTCGACCTCGACGACCCCGCCGCCCGCGCCCGCGTTCTGGCCGGGGCCAAGCACATCGTGGACCTCGGGTTCGACGGGATCCACTACAACTTCGAGCCGATCGGCGACGGCGACACCAACTTCCTGGACCTGCTCGACCGCACGCGGCCGCTGACCAAGCTGCTCTCGGTGGCGACGCCGCAGCTCGAGCCGTACCCCCTCATGCGCCTGGCCGCCCGCGCGACGCTGGGCCACGACAAGTACTGGTCGCACGGCTTCTACCAGGAGGTCGCCCGCCGTACCGACCAGGTGGCGATCATGACCTACGACTCGTTCATGCCCGAACGGTCCCTGTACGGCGGGCACGTCGCGCGGCAGGCGGCGCTCGCGCTCGACCTGACCCCCGCCACGACGTCGATCCTCGTCGGGGCGCCCGCCTACCACGACCACGGCGTGCCGTTCTCCGACGACGTGGAGAGCGTCGCGCTGGCGGGCGAGGGGGCGCGGCTCGCCCTCTCCTCGTACGGCAGGCGGGAGCGGTTCGGGCTGGCCCTGTACGTCGACTTCGCGGCGACGGCGGAGGACTGGAAGGAGTACGCCGACCACTGGAACACGGGACCGGATCTCCCCTGACCGGGCGGGAGACCCCGTATGCTGATGAGGGCCAGGTCGTCGATTTGAGCGGCGAGCTGGATTATTGGTAACCTGTTCAACTGCGTGTGGCGCGCCCTCTCATCGAGCCCGCGCGCCCCATCCGATTCCTGACCTTCACCGAGGCTTCTTCGTGGCGAACATCAAGTCCCAGATCAAGCGCAACAAGCAGAACGAGAAGGCTCGTCTGCGCAACAAGGCTGTCAAGTCTTCCCTGAAGACGGCGATCCGCAAGTTCCGCGAGGCCGCCGAGCAGGGCAACGTCGAGGAGGCCGTGGTGCTGCAGCGCGCCGCCGCCCGCCAGCTCGACAAGGCCGCCAGCAAGGGCGTCATCCACAAGAACCAGGCCGCCAACCGCAAGTCGGCGATCGCTCAGCGCACCGCCGCTCTGCAGGCTGCCAAGTAGTCGCAGACGCTCCAGCGACGCCGCACTCCGCACGATGACGGAGTGCGGCGTTTTCGTGTCCCCACACAACTATCCAGACCGCGTCCGGAAAGTGTCACAGTTTCGACATCACTCCAGCGTATCGGCTGTGTCACCGTTGAGATGATCGTCTTGCCGTCGCCCCCGGCCGTCCTCAAAGGTTCACAGAACGGGAGGAACTGAAGAGCGGGGGCGAGATGCGGGGGCGCGTTCCGCTGGTGCTCAGCCGAGCCGCCAGCCAACCACTGCTGCTGCTGGCCGCCTTCGGCTCCATCCTGCTGGCCACCACCACCCTCGTCGCGCTGACGATGTACGCTTCCTCGACCGCCGAGGCGGGCGTGCGCCGTACGGTGGAGACCGCGTCGATCAGGACGACGGCGGCCACCATCACCACCCCCGTCACCGCCGCCTCCTTCCCGCGGGTCGAGCGCACGATCGACGAGGTCACCGGCCGGGTCTACGCGGGCGTCCCCGTCGCGCTGACCGCGAGCATGCGCTCCGACTCCTACGTCGTGCCGGGTCAGGAACGGCAGGCAAGGCCCGAGCTGTACCGCTTCGGCGCCTACGAGGGTCTCCAGCGGCACGCCAGGCTGGTCGACGGCGCGTGGCCGACGGCAGACGGCACGCGGGTCGAGGCGGCCGTCTCGCTGTCCGCCGCCACCGCGGCCGGGCTGAAGACCGGCCAGGAGTTCACCACCGAGAGCCGCATCGACGCCAGGCAGCGCGTCACCGTGCGCATCACCGGCGTCTTCCAGTTGAACGACACCTTCGGCGAGCGCTGGGCCGGTGAGGAACTGCTGAGCGCGGGCGTCCAGGTGGGCGACTTCACCACGTTCGGCCCGCTGATGGTCAGCGAACAGACCTTCCTGGCCCGCTTCGCCACCAACGTCAGCGCCACCTGGACCGCCCTGCCCAACCTGACCCGCCTGTCTCCCGAACGGCTGCGCCCGTTCGCCGAGGGCGTCGGCCGGCTTCAGGACCGGCTCAGGGACAGCGGCTGCCCCGAGTGCCGCGCCACCACGCGGCTGCCAGAGATGCTCACCCAACTCGACACAGCCGCGCTGGTGGCCCGCTCCACCATGCTGATCCCCGTCCTGCAACTGATCCTGCTGGCCGCCTACGCGCTCATGCTGACCGCCCGCCTGCTGGCCGACCACCGCAGGATGGAGGTGGCGCTGCTGCGCGCCAGAGGCGCGGGCGCGGGCAGGCTCGCGCTGCTCGCGGGCGGCGAGGCGCTGCTGGTGGCGCTTCCGTGCGCGATCGTGGCGCCGCTGCTCGGGCCGCCGCTGCTCCGTCTGGTCGACACGCTCCCCTGGATCAGGGCGTCGGGGGTACGGCCGGCGCCCGAGGCCGGTCCTGGCGCGTTCGCCGTGTCGGCGGCCGTGGCCCTGGCCTGCTCGGTGCTGCTCGCCCTGCCCGCGCTGGGCGGCGTCCGCCGTACCTATGTCGACGAGCAGGCGGCGCGCGGACGGTCAGGTGGCAGGGGGCTCGTCCAGCGGGCGGGCGCGGACCTGGCGCTGCTGGTGCTGGCGGCGCTGGCGATCTGGCAGCTGCGGCACTACGGCGGGCCCGTGACGGCCACGGCGGGCGGCGGCATCGGCATCGACCCGCTGATCGTCGCCGGACCCGCGCTGGCCCTGCTCTGCGGCGGCCTGCTCGGCCTGCGGCTGGTGCCGAGGGTCTCGGCGCTCGCCGAGCGGTTGACCGCCGGGCGGGCGGGGCTGGCCGCGGCGCTCGGCGCCCGGCAGGTCAGCCGCAGGCCCGCGCGCTACGCGGGCCCCGCGCTGCTGCTCACGATGGCGATCGCGATCGGCGTGGTCTCGATGGCCACCGCCGCCACCTGGCGGGCCTCGCAGGAGGACCAGGCCCGCCACCAGGCGGGCGCCGACCTGCGTATCTCTGGCCCGCCGGAGGCCCGCGAGCTCGGCGCGCTCGGCAGGGGCACCGCCTTCGCGGGCCTGCCCGGCATCACCACGGCCAGCCCCGCGTTCAGGGGGCCCGCCACGGTAGGCGGGGAGCCCGCCACGCTGATGGCGCTGGAGTCCGGCAAGCTGACCGCGCTGCTGAAGCTGCGCTCCGACCTGTCGGAAGACGGCGTGCGGGAGATGGCGGCACGGCTCGGCGCGGCCCGCCCCGAGATCGAGGCGGTGGCGATACCGGAGCGGCTGCCGCTGACCGTGCTGATCAGCGGGTCCGGGCGCAGGCCCGTCGACCTGGGCGTGGCGGTCGAGGACGGGCTCGGTGTCTGGCGCGAGGTGTCGGCGGGGCCGCTGCGGGCGGGCGTCAACCGGGTCGAGCTCGACCTGAGGACGCTCGCCGGCCGTACCGGAAGACTCACCCCGCCGCTGCGGCTGCGCGGCTTCACGGTACGCGCGTCGGGCGTCACGGTGACGGTCGACCCCGGCATCGAGATGCCGCCTGGATTGCGCTGGGCGGCACGGCAGCAGGTGACCTCGGACGGCGGCCGGTGGACGCTGCCGATCCCCGCCACGGCCGCGAGCCCGGCCTTCAGCGTCGTCGCCGCGAAAGGCGCAGGCGAGCTGTTCGCGCCGCCTCGCGGACCCGACCCGCAGCGGATCTTCAAGCCGTTGCCCGTCGTCCTCACCGCCGACCTGGCCGACCGGCTGCGGCTCACCACGGGCCAGGTCGTGCCGATGAACCTCGACGGCGCCAACATCGAGGTGAAGGTCGCGGGCGTCGTCGAGCGGATGCCGAGCACCCAGGCCGACCAGCCCTCGGTCCTCGTCGACTGGACCACGCTGCAGGGCAGGGCGCTCGCGGCGGCGCAACGGCTGCGTCCGGCCACCGAATGGTGGCTGGCCGCGCGCGACGGCGACACCACCGCCGCGGCGCGGGTGCTGTCGAGCCACCCCCAGTGGGTGGCCACGGCCGTCGACCTGCGGGAGCTGACCGTGCGCCTGCGTGACGACCCGCTGGCCGCCGGGCTCCAGGGCGCGCTGACGCTCGGCTTCCTGGCCGCGCTGGTCTTCGCCGCGCTCGGGTTCCTGACCAGCGCGGCGGTGGCGGCACGCGAGCGGCTCGCGGAGTTCGCGATCCTGCGGGCGCTGGGCGTCGGCTTCCGCCAGGTGTTCGCGCTGCTGGCGATCGAGCAGGCGTTCGTCATCGGGCTCTCGCTGGTCGCGGGGACGGTCCTGGCGCTGGTGATCGGCGCCCTGGTCGTGCCCCACATCGTGCTGACGGGCCAGGCCGCGGCCGTCACGCCCGGCGTGCTGCTCGCCGTACCGTGGCCCGCGACCGCGCTGATGCTGGCGCTGGTCGCGGTGCTGCTGTTCGCGATCGTGGCCGGGCTGGCCCGCGCGGTGCGCGGCCGGGGTCCTGGCGGCCTGCGCGCAGGTGAGGAGCGATGAAGATCCTGACGATGGCGCGGGTGCACGCGGGCGCGGCCGCCGTGCTGTCGGTCCTGACGCTGAGCGCGTGCCTACTGATCTCCGGCATGCCCCGGGCGCTCCAGCTGGCCTACGACCGGGGGCTCCAGCAGACCCTCGCCGCGACGACCGCCCAGGACAGGGACCTGCGCGTGCTGGTCCACAACGCCGCGCCCATCACGAGGCGCGCGGAGCTGGCGGCCAGGGACCAGACGTTCCGCGAGCTGCTGCCGCCCTCGCTCGCCGCGATCACGACCAGCGGCGGCACCAGCCACTTCTCGGTCAGGACGGTCGACACACCCGCCTTCGACCGGCCGAAGCAGTACCTCAACGTCGGCTGGCTGTCCGACTTCGACCGGCGGCTGACCTGGGTCGAAGGCGGCGAACCCGGAGCGCCCGGCAGCTTCACCGCGGGCAGGCTCGGCAGGATCCCGCTGCTCGAAGTGGGCGTGCCGGAGAGCGCGACCACCACCATGAACCTGCGGGTCGGCACCACCGTGGTCATCGGCCAGACCCGGCAGATCGCGGTGCGGGTCTCGGGCGTCTACCGGCCGCGCGACCCCGCCGACCCCTACTGGACCCACGAGCGCGACACGATCACCGTCGACCAGCGGCTCCCGCCCGGCCAGCTCGAACCCGACCTCTACCTCACGGCGCTGACCGGCGACCGGGGTCTCGAACTCATCACCTACGGCGACCGCAGGACCGTCTACTCCTGGGTGCTCGGCGTCGAGCCTGCCAAGGCCGACGCGCTCGACGTGCCGTCGATGCTCGGGTCGCTCAAGGACTACAGCGGCAAGGTGGCACTGGAGGCCGGCGAGTACGAGGCCAACAGCGTGGCGACCGGCCTGCCCAGGCAGCTGACGGGCTACCTGGGCTCGCTGGCCACCGCGCGGACGGTGATGTTCCTGGTGCTCGGCGGGCTGCTGGCGGTGGCGCTCGGCGTGATCGTGCTCGCCGTACAGCTCCTGATCGAGCGGATGGACGCCGCGCTCGCGCTGATGCGGGCGCGGGGCGGGTCGCTGGGGCAGGTCGTCGGCGCGGGCACAGCGGTCGTGGCCGTCGCGGCCGGGCCCGCGGCGGTGGCGGGTTACCTGCTGGCCGCGCTGGTGCCAGGGCCCGTCACACCGATCGTCCACGTGGGCCCGCCGGCCGTGCTCGCGACGGCGGCGGGGTTCGCCGCGGCCAGGCTGGCGCTCACCCATCGCGCGCCGCTGCACGAGCGCCGCGACGACGTGGCCGCCGCCCGGCCGTCGCCCCGCCGGATCACCCTGGAGCTGACGACCGTGACGCTGGCGCTGGCCGGGGCCTACCTGGTGCGCTCGCGCGGCGTGTCGACCGAGGCGGCCACGCAGGGCGCGGACCCGTTCCTGCTGCTCGTCCCCGTGGCGCTGGCGGTGGCCGCGGCCCTGGTCACCCTGCGCTGCTACCCCTACCCCCTCCGGGCGTTCGTACGGCTGGCCGCGCGCCGCCGCCCCGCCGTGCCGTTCCTCGGCCTGACGATGGCGGCCAGGTCGAAGCCGTTCGCCGTGCTCCCCGTGCTGATCCTGCTGCCCGCGCTGGCGGTGTCGGTGTTCGCCTCGATCGTCTCCGGCGGCCTGTCCAGCACCCAGGAGCTGGGCGCCTGGCAGAAGGTCGGCGCGGACGTGAGGGTCGAGCACCCCGTCGCGATCACTCCCGAGGTCGTGGCCCGCGTCAGGAAGGTGCCGGGCGTGCGGGCGGTGCTGACCGCGATGACGGGTGACGCGGTCGTCGGCAGGACCCCGATCAAGGTCGTCTCCATCGACCTGGACGCCTACAGGGACCTCGTGGCGGGCGGCCCGCTGGAGGTGCCCGCCCAGCCCGACGGTCCTGGCATCCCCGCGCTGGCCTCGCCCCTGCTGGGCAGGCAGCCGCTGCCGGTTCGCTGGCAGGTGGCGATGCGGGTGAACCCGCGCGGCCCGGTCAGCGGCTTCCCCGGGCTGGACACCCGGCGCCACCTGGTCGTCCTGCCCGCCGACGCCAACGAGCGGGCGGGCACGCCGACCAGGCCGAACGTGCTGCTGATCAGAGGTTCCGCCGACCCCGCCGCAGTGCTCGCGGCGGCGACGACCAAGGGCGCCCTGCCGCCCGTGGTGCGGTCAAGGGCGCAGACGCTGGCCGCGATCAAGGGCTCACCACTGACGGGCACCGTCCTGGACACGTTGGTGATCGCCACCGTGGCGCTGGCCGCCTACTCCCTGGTCGCCGTCGTGCTCGCGCTGGTGATCACGGCACCGGCCCGCGCGGGCGCGCTCTCCCTGCTGCGTACGCTGGGTCTGTCGCGGCGCCAGGCGCGCCGCCTGACCGTCCTGGAGATCTCCCCCATGATCCTGATGACCGCGCTGGCGGGGCTCGCGCTGGGCCTCGGCCTGCCCGCGGCGCTGGGCCCCGGCATGGACCTGTCCGCCTACGCGGGCGACCTCGCGGTGCGCGGCTACCGGATCGAGCTCCTGACGCCCATCCTGCTGGCCGCGGGTCTCACCGCGGTCTCCGTGCTCGGTGCTTACGCGCACACCGCCATCGGCCGGCCCCGTTCGACGAGTAGGTGACCAGTGACGAACACCCCCACCATGTCCGACCTGGAGGCGCAGGCCACCAAGGAGCGCGCCGTCTTCGGCGGTGACGCGCACATCGTCTGCGACAACCTCGTGCGCATCTACAAGACCGAGGGCGTCGAGGTCGTCGCCCTCCAGGGTCTCGACCTGCTGATCCAGAAGGGCGAGCTGATCGCGATCGTCGGCGCGTCGGGCTCGGGCAAGTCCACGCTGCTCAACGTGCTGTCGGGGCTCGACGTGCCGACCGCGGGCCTGGCCAGGGTGGCAGGCATGGACCTGCTGTCGATGACGGCCAAGGACCGGCTGCGCTACCGGCGCGAGGTCGTCGGCTTCATCTGGCAGCAGACCGCGCGCAACCTGCTCCCCTACCTGATCGCGCGGGAGAACGTCGAGCTGCCGATGCGGCTGGCGGGCCGGAGTCGCAAGGACCGCGCGATGGAGCTGCTGACGCTGCTGGGCGTCGACTACTGCGCGGGCAGGAAGCCGTCGGAGATGTCGGGCGGCGAGCAGCAGCGCGTGGCGATCGCCGTGGCGCTGGCCAACTCGCCGCAGCTCATCCTGGCCGACGAGCCGACCGGCGAGCTCGACAGCGACACCTCGGAGGAGGTGTTCGAGGCGCTGCGCAGGGCCAACAGGGAGCTCGGCGTCACCGTGGTCATCGTGACGCACGACGCGCTGGTGTCGGAGCAGGTCGACAGGACCATCGGCATCCGCGACGGCCGTACCAGCAGTGAGACGCTGCGCAGGGAAGGCGCCGAGGGCGAGATCATCGCCGAGGAGTACGCCGTCCTCGACCGCGTCGGCCGCCTCCAACTGCCGCGCGACTTCATGAACGCCCTCGACATGGAGCGCAGGGTGCGTCTCGAGCTCGAGTCCGACCACATCGGCGTGTGGCCGTCCCGTGAGGAGTCCTCCGATGAGCAGTGAACCGCTGGTGGTCGTGGAGGGCCTGCGCAAGGTCTACCGGACGGGGCCTAAGGAGGTCGTCGCGCTGCGCGAGGTCTCCTTCACCGCCCACCCCGGCGAACTGGTGGCGATCAGGGGCAGGTCGGGTTCGGGCAAGACCACGCTGCTGAACCAGATCGGCGGCCTGGACAAGCCCGACGCCGGACGCGTGGTCGTGGCGGGGCAGGAAGTGACCGCGCTACCCGAGGACCAGCTGCTCGCGCTGCGCAGGGACGTGGTCGGCTTCGTGTTCCAGTCCTTCGGGCTGATTCCCGTGCTGTCGGCTGCCGAGAACGTCGGCGTGCCGATGCGCCTGACCCGCACGCCCGTCGACGAGCGGGACCGGCGGGTACGCATGCTGCTGTCCCTGGTCGGGCTCGAACAGCACGCCAACCAGCGCCCCTACGAGCTGTCGGGCGGGCAGCGCCAGCGCGTGGCGATCGCCAGGTCGCTGGCCAACCGGCCGCGCCTGCTGGTGGCCGACGAGCCGACGGGGCAGCTCGACTCGCAGACCGGGCGGCAGATCATGCAGCTCATCAGGGCGCTGGTGCGCAGCGAGGGCGTCACCGCGCTGGTTGCCACCCATGACCAGAGCCTGATCGCGCTGGCCGACAGGGTGCTGGAGATCAGCGACGGGGTGCTGCGAGAGGCGGCGCTTCAGCAGTCCTGACCTCCCGTACGGCCAGCACGCCCAGGCTGGCCGCCGCCACCGCGACCGCGGCGACCCACAGCGGCAGCGCCGTACCGGCCCATCCGGCCAGCGGGGCGGCGATGGCCAGGCCCAGCGGACGGCTGGCGAACGAGATCAGCGAATCGAACGAGCGCACCCTGCCCAGCGCCTCCACCGGAATCCGGTCGGCGACGACGGTCTCCCACAGCGGCACCAGGATGCCGAGGCCGAACATCGCGATGCCGTAGGCGAGCGCCACCGCCCACCCGTCCATCGGCACGGCCAGCGCCGCCAGGGGCGCCGCGTAGAGCGAGGCGCCCACGGCGCAGCCGACGAGCGGGCTGCGCAGAGGCAGGCGGGGCGCGGCGAACACGCCCGCGAGCATGCCGACCGTGCCGGACTGCACGACGATCACCCACATCGCCTCGCCGCCCCGGACGGTGATCAGCGGGCCGAGCGTGAGGAAGAGTCCCGCGCAGAAGTGCCACACGCCGTGGCCCATGACGCTCACCAGGAACCACGGGCGGCGCCTGATCTCCTGCCAGCCCCTCGACAGCGACGGCTTGCCGGTGGGGGCGGCGCTGGCCGTACGGACGCCGCCGAGGGTGACCGCGGAGGCGGCGAAGAGGGCGGCGGTGGCCATCGAGGCCCAGCCGGGCCCCGCGCCGAGGATCAGCGCTCCGGCGACGGCGGGCGCGGCCACGGCCGACAGGCTGGTGGCCAGGCTGATGCGGGCGTTGGCGCGCAGCCGCGCCGGTCCCTCCACGGTCGCGGCCACCAGCCTGGGTACGGCGGGCGTGCCGAACGCGACCGCGGCGCCGGTGATCGCCGCGAGCACCGCCAGGTCGGCGATGCGCTCCACGCCTGCCAGCAGTTCCACGCCGATCGCCGTCTGGGCCGCGCACCTGGTCAGGTCGGCGAGCAGCGCGACGCGTTCGGGCGGGAAGCGGTCGGCGAGCACGCCGCCGAACGGCAGCAGCACCAGCATCGGGACCAGCTCGCAGGCCAGCACGAGTCCCAGGTCGGCGCCGTCGCCGGTGATCCTGAGCACGACGAGGGTCAGCGTGGTCGGGATGAGCGCGGTCGCCAGCGCGGACAGGGCGCGGCCGATCACTAGTCTGGTGAGCATGGCCCCGAAGATTAGTTCGTCAGCGAATGTTTCGTCAACGTATGATTCTGTTGACGAGCATCTGGCGCGCTGGCATGGCAAGGCGCCCTACGACGAGCGGACGGAGGCGATCGTCACGCGGATGCAGCTCCTGGTGAAGCACGTCCGGCTCGCGAAGGAGGCGGCGCTGGCCGAGGTCGGGATCCAGGACTTCGAGTTCGAGACGCTGCACAGGCTCGCGGCCCGGGACTCGCGGCGGGCGACGCCGTCGGAGCTGGCGAACGAGCTGATGCTGTCGCCCGCGGGGATGACCGGACGGATCGACACGCTGGAGAAGGCGGGGTTGGTGCGCAGGATCCGCAGCGAGGAGGACCGGCGCAGGGTCGACGTGGCGCTCACCGGCAAGGGGCACGAGCGGTGGAAGGCGGCGATGGACGTCAGGGCGACGGCCGAGGCGTCGATGGTGGCGGCGCTGGAGCCGGGCGAGCAGGAGACACTCGACGGGCTCCTCAAGCGCATGCTGGTGACCGTGGAAACCGCCCGCCGCTCGCCCGCTTAGGGATCACCCGCTCCCACCGGAGGGTTTTGTCAGCGGCCGTTCCTGCTCGCCACGATCGTCTGGATGGCGTGCTCGAGCGCGTAGGCGGGGTCGGCGCCGCCGCCCTTGACCTGCTCGTCGGCGTCCGCGACCGCCATCAGCGCGGCGGACAGCCCCTCGGGCCCCCACCCCCTGAGCTGCCGCTTGGCGTTGTTGACCTGCCACGGGGCCATGCCGAGCTGCGCGGGCTGCACATTGCGCCCCGCCCCGCCCACCTTGGCCAGCGACCGCAACGACCGCGCCAGCGCGCTGACCAGCAGCACCGGTGCCACGCCCGTGCCGAGCGCCCAGCGCACCTGCTCCAACGCGTCCGCCAAACGGCCCTCCACCGCCGAGTCGGCAACCGTGAACCCGCTCACCTCCGCCCGGCCCTTGTGGTAGCGGGCGACGGCGTTCAGGTCGACACTCTTGGCCTCGGTGTCGAACATCAGCTGACTGCAGGCCGCGGCCAGCTCCCGCAGGTCGTTGCCCACCGCGTCGAGCAACGCCTGGGCGGCCTCACCGGTGATCGCGCGGCCCGCGCGCTTGAACTCGCTCTTCATGAAGTCGAGGCGTTCGGCGGGCTTGGTGAGCTTGGTGACGGTGACGATATCGGCCTTGGTCTTCTTGATCCCGTCGATCAGCGCCTTGCCCTTGACGCCGCCCGGATGCACCAGCACGAGGACCGCGTCGTCGGCGGGATTCTTGGCGTAGGCGACGATCTCGGCGATCGTGTCCTTGGACAGGTCCTGCGCGGACCTGATCACCACCACCGACCTGTCGCCGAACAGCGAGGGCGAGGTCAGGCGGGTCAGCTCGCCGGGCTCGACCTTGCCGCCGACCAGATCGTGCACCTCCGCGCCCGCGTCCTGCGCCCGCGCGGCGCCGACCACGACGCCGACGGCCCGCTCGGCCAGCAACTCCTCGTCCCCGACCACCAACGTCACCATGCGGTCAATTCTCCTGCACTCCCGTACTCCGACGTTCCATCTCCGGGACTCCATTACTCCGGCCCCGGCACTCCGGAGGTTCCGTTACTCCGGCACCCCCCGAGACTCCGGCGGTTCTGTTGTTCCGGCACCCCCGAGACTCCGGGGATTCTGTTGTTCCGGCACCCCCCGAGACTCCGGGGATTCTGTTGTTCCGGCTATTCCGGCCCTGGGGACTCGGGGGTTCCGGCATTCCCGGCACCCCGCGACTCCGAGTGTTCCGGCATTCTCGGCACTCCGGCCCCCGGGCTTCGATACGGCAAGCACCCGACAGGCCACCGCGGTCACCGCTGACCGCCCGTCCATCACGCTACTGCGGGCCCACGTGCCCGGCCGCCGTTACGTGGATCCCCCACCCACCTTCCATCATCGAACGCCCGCCACCGCCCGGCTCTCCCTGCCCCCGAGACACCGCCATCCCGAGCCGCGTCATCCGCACGGCGGCACCGCCTGGTCGCGCCCCGAGAAGGCCGTGCCCGCCTGCGAAACCACCACCGAAGACGCCCTCACCCGCAGCACCTCCCCGACGACGCCGCCACGCCAGCAGCACATCACCTGGAGGCTGGATCACCGCGGCGCCGGAGCCCCTGGGGCGGTGGCGAGTTCGGCCGGACGTACTCCGCCCGAGCGCCGGTACTCTCCCGGCGTCTGCCCGCTCCACTGGCGGAAGGCCAGGTGGAAGCCCACCCCCGACCGATATCCCACCCGCTCGGCGATCCGGCTGTGCGGCAGCGCCGACTCCTTCAGCAACCGCGCCGCCTCCTGCATCCGCCTGCCCGTCAGATGCCGCATCGGCGCCTCTCCCACCAGCTCGCGGAAGCTCGCCGCGAACGCCGACCGCGACAACCCCGCCTCCCCCGCCAACGACTCCAGCGTCCACGGCTCGGCGAACCTCGTGTGCACCGCCAGCAACGCCCTGCTGATCTCCGGATGCCGGAGAGCGTGCAGCACAGGGGTGTCCAGATCGTTCAACGCCACCCGCAGCGCCAGCACGAACACGAGCTCGAACGCCCGCAACGCCACCAGCGCCGCGCCCGGCTCACCACCCGCCCACTCCCCAGCCAGCATGTCGAGCGTGCCGGACAGCAGCGGCTGGCCTTCGACCAGCTCTCGGTCCAGCACGAGCACCGGCGGCAACGCCTGGTACAGCGGGGCCGCCGCCGCCCCGTCGTAGTGCAGCCCTCCGCACAGCATCGTGGTGATCTCGCCGGGGCCGTCGATCTCCACCGTCCGCACCGCGCCAGGCTCACGCCGGGGCAGCATCGAGGCCAGCGGCACCGTCGGCCTGCCCGGCCGGTCGGCCAGGCGATGGGCGGTTCCGTGCGGGAAGACGGCCAGGTCACCCGCGCGCAGCCGTACCGGCTCGGGTGCCTCGGGCAGCTCCACCGTGCACTCGCCCTCCTGCACGTAGTGGAGCAGCGCGCAGTTCTCGCGCTCGCCCGCCACTCCCCACGGCGCGTGCGCCGACCACCGGCTGTGGAAGACGCCGTGCAGCCGAAGCGGTGCCAGCAGCTCGCTCAGCAGATCTTCGTCCACGGACGATCCTTAAATGCTTGGCGACTCTTCTTTATGGATCGTAAGGGTAGGGGTCGGCAGTCTGGTCGACATGAACGTTCTCGTGATCGGAGCCACCGGCGCCCAAGGCGGTGCCACGGCTCGACGCCTGGTCAGCCTGGGACATGCGGTGAGCGGCTTGTCCAGGACCGGCATCGGGCTTCCCGACGGCGTGAAGCCCGCGATCGGCGACCTCGCGGACGCGGCCGCCGTACGAGCCGCTTTCGACGGGGTGACGCATGCCAGCGTGCTGCTGCCCATGGTCTATGACGCCGCCATCGTCGAGTCGTACGTGGGTAACATCGCCGCGGCGGCCGCCGAGGTGGGACTGCGACGGTTGGTGTTCAACACGGGCAACCGCATCCCGTCCTGGCCCACCGCCGTGGCGGCTTTCGAGACGCGGAGAGCCGCGGAGTCGGCATTGGCGGCGTCAGGAGTGCCGACCGTGGTGCTGCGCCCGCCCGTGTACCTGGACAACCTGTCCGCGCCGTGGGTGGTGGAGCCGCTCGTCCGCGAAGGGGTGCTCCGGTACCCGCTGCCCGCGCACGTGCCGGTCTCCTGGCTCAGCCACGACGACCTCGCCACCGCCACTGTCGCCGCCCTCACCTCTCCCGATCTCTTCCCCACCGCTTCCACTGCCACCGAAGACCCTGCCGTCACCTCTTCCACTACCAACCGTCCCACCGCCTCCCCTTCCACCACCACAACCCCGCGTGCCACCCTCCCTCCCACCACCGCCGATCTCCCGCCCACCGCCGCTTCCAACGCCATCGATCTCGACACCACCCCAACTCCCGCCACCATCGGCGTCCAGACCATTACCGCCTCCGCCACCGGCCACCACACCACCGACGCTCCCTCCACCACCGACCTCGGCACAGCCGCCGCTCCCGCTCCCACCGACCTCCATAGCGTCGCCGCTCCCACCACAACCGGGTTCCAGACCACCACCGCTTCCGCCAGCGGCCTCGACACCACCGCTGCTCCCGCCACGACCGACCACCACACCACCGGCCCGTTCGCCGCGACGGGTCACCCCTCCACCGGCCTTCGCCCCGCCGCCGCGCCGTTCCTTGCCCTGGACCTCAGCGGTCCCGATGTCGTGACGGGGCCCGAACTCGCCGCCGCCTTCGCCACCGTCCTGGGCCACCCCGTCCGGTATGAGGCCCAGGAGATCGACGAGTTCGAGGCAGGCCTGGCCCTCACCTTCGGCCCGTCCACCGCGGGAGCCGTCGCCTCGACCTACCGCTGGGTCGCCGAGAAGGACCACACCCTCTACGGCCGGAGCTCCGCCGACGTCGAGAGCACTCTCGGCGTCCGCCTCACCCGACTGCGCGACTGGATCGCCTCACGCCCCTGGAAGGATCTCGCTCGTTGACCATCAACACCCCGCATCCCACGCCCCTGCGGAAGGGTGTCTCCCCTGTGGAGGCCACCGCCTGCCAGGCGGAGATCGTCCGCCACCACGAGACCATCGAGGGCTGGCTCAACGGACGCGCACCGCGATCCGACCTCGATGTGTTCGCCAGCGCTCACAGCTCCGACTTCGCCTACACCAGCCCCGACGGCCGGACGCTGCCGATGCCCGACCTGATGGCCATGATCGAATCGGCCCACGGTGCTGCACCCTCCCTCGTGATCGAGATCCGCGACGTAGAGGTCGTGGCCAGCGCCGACACCGTGGTGGTGGCCACGTACGAGGAGCGCCACTACGGCCCCGACCCTCGCAACCGCCGTGCCACCGTGGTCTTCGTTCGCGACGCCGACGCTCCCCATGGACTGCGCTGGCGCCACCTCCACGAGACCTGGATCCAGCACGACACGGCACCTCGTCCACCCGGCCAAACCTCCTGAGACCGCCACCCAACTGGACCGACCCCCAGACCCGGTTCCAGCACAAAGCAGCACGTCAACCATCCGGCCCCACCCCGCGCAGACCACCGCACCCCACGGATGCTGCGAAGGACACCCCCCGCTGCGGTGTCCACTAACGTGCACCGGCTTCGGGCATGGGGTGCCGACGGTGACGACCCACACCCGACCCCGGCGAAGGTTCGTTGACACGCGCTGGACCTGGATCCAGCGGGAAGCGGCGCATCATCCATCGGGTCGCCCCCTGGACACCACCACGAGGCGGCCCGACTGGTCGACGACGGCGAGGGCGCCGGACTGGTCGGTGCGGTGGACGCGCATGCCGAGCCGATGCAGCAGCCCCACCGTGCGCGGTGCCGGGTGCCCGTACCCGTTGTCCGAGCCAACACTGATCAACGCCGCCCTCGCTCCGATCGCGGCGAGGAAGCGCGGGTCCTGCCGTACGGACCCGTGGTGGGGGACCTTGAGCAGGTCGGCGCGGGGTAAGCCGGTCCGCAACAGCTCCACCTGCGCCTCCGTCTCGACGTCGCCACTGAGCAGGATGGAGCCCGCCGCCCACCGCACGAGGAGGACGACACTCTCGTTGTTGATCACACTGCCCTCGCCTGGACCACTGGGCAGGGAGCCTGGTGACGGGCCGAGGACGTTCAGCTCGGACGGCCCGAAACGCCACCGGGTGCCAGGTATGGCGACCCATTCGGGGATACGGCGTCGGGTCAGGTCGTTCGAGATGCGGGCGGACTCGGCGGCGGGGGCGCGGCCCGGGCTGACGACGACCGCGCCCACCCGCCGGCCCGACCTGAAGACCCCGTCGAGGCCGCCCACATGGTCGCGGTGCGGGTGGGTGAGGATGACCAGCGGTATTTCGCGGATGTCCAGATCGCGGAGGCAACGGTCCACCAGTGTGGGGTCGGGTCCGGTGTCCACGACGACCGCTCTGCCCGGTCCTGCGGCTATCGCGAGCGCGTCACCCTGCCCGACGTCGCATACCACGAACAGCCACCGAGACGGCGGCCATGGGGCGATCACCGGTCCCGCGATGAGGAGGGTGGCCATGCCTGCCGTACCCATGATCAGGACGATGGTTCGCGCGCCCGCGCGCCGTAGGAGGGGGATCGCCACCGCGGCCGCCCCGGCCAGCAGGAGCAGGCCGGGCAGGCCACCCGGCCAGGGCAGATCGGCGAGCGGGACGCGGGCCGCGTGCTCGGCCACGGTGATGATCCAGCCGACCGCGTAGCCCGCGGGGACCACGAGCATCCGCGCCAGATCCGCGGACACCGGCGCCACCAGCGCCGCCGCGAACCCGATGACCGTCGCGGGCGCGACCGCCGGACCCGCCAGGAGGTTGGCGGGCACCGCGACCAGCTGCAGCTGCCCTGCCATGAGCACCAGCACCGGGGTCACCGCCGCCTGCGCCGCCGCGGGTACGGCCACGGCCTCGGCGGCCCAGCGCGGCATCCGGGTCGCCAGCCTGTCGCGCCATCGGGGCGCGAGCAGCAGGATGCCGCCGGTCGCGCTGACCGACAGCGCGAAGCCGTACTCGCGGGCCAGACCGGGATCGAACATGATCAACAGCAGCACCGTCGCCGAGAGCGCCGCGACACCGTCGCGTGCGCGGCCCGTGCCCAGCGCGATCGCTCCCACCAGGCCCATCAGCAGCGCCCGCAACACGCTGGGCGAGGGGCGCGCCACGACCGCGAACCCGAGCATGGCGATCCCCGCGAGCACCGCCCGTACGGCGAGCGGCATCCCCGCCAGCCGCGACAGCGCGACCACCGCCCCCGACATGATCGCGAGATTGGCGCCGCTGACGGCGGTGAGATGACTGAGGCCCGCATCCCTGAAGTCAGCGCTGACGTTCGGGTCCATCCGCGATACGTCGCCCACGACGAGGCCGGGCAGCAGGCCGCGTTGGTCGGGCGGCAGGACGTCCGCCGCGCGGCGCAGCCCCGCCCGCAACTCGCCTGCGGCGCTCTGCAGACCCGAGGGCGCGGACAGGACCGTCGGCGGGCCGCGCACGAGAAGGACGGCGCCGACGAGCTCGCCCCGCTCCGCGGGACCCAGCCTGCCGGTCACGCGCAGGCGCTGGCTGGGCAGGAGCGAACGCCATCCGCCGCCCGATCCGAACACGACCACAGGCGTGTGTACGGCAAGCCGCCCGTCCGGGGTGTCGAGGGATTCGAGAGTGGCCTCGACGACCACGCTTTCGCCGTGGAAGGCGGCCTTGGCGCGCCTCACCCGGGGGTCGCCGGTGAGCACGATCTCGCCGTGCACGGTGGCGTTCCTGGCCGCCAGTTCGGCGATCGGGCCGGTGGTGACGGCATGCACACGGAACGCCACTCCTGCCGAGGTCGCCGCGACGCAGGCGAGCACGGCGACGGCCACATTGAGCCAGACGGCGGAGCGTCGTTGCCCGTTATCTGCGGGTGGGCCCAGTTGGGGGACGCTGGACGGCGCGTGCCACCAACCGTGGAGCGGTATGCGTGAAGTGAGCGTGTCATTGCGGTGGGCGGCCGCTGCCGAGCGGAGCACAATGCGGCGGCAGGCGAGCGTTTTGGCGCCCAGGGCGGCCACTGCCGCGCGAGGCACAGTACGGCGGCAGGCGACCGCGACGGCGCCCACGGCGGCCACCGCCGCGCAGGTCGCGCCGACCGGTGCGGGGCAGCCCAGCAGCACCAGCGCCGTCGCCCATGAGGCGAGCGCGGGTAGCACCAGGACCAGCGAGTAGGGCGGTTGGGTCGCACCACCTCCGTCCTGAGCGGCGCGCACATCCGGCCCGCCCGGCACCGACGCGGGCTGGTGGCCATGCTTCGACGGCGGCACTCGTTTCGTCACCTCCTGCCCATCCGAACGCGTCCTCGGTGTTCACTGGCATACGGTCCACAGACCCGACCCATGCGCAGGCCGTCCGACCGCATTCCCCAACTCCACGCGGGCGCCGCCCACACACCACGCCCATGCGAGCCGACCGCATCCCCCGACTCCACGCGGACATTGCCGCCCACATGTCCCCGCCCACACCGTCCGACCGCATCCCCCAAGTCCACGCGGACACTGCCGCCCACAGACCCACGCCTATGCCAGCCGAGCGCATCCTCCGCGCCCGTGCGGAGGCAGCCGCTTGCCTTCATGCGCACGCCACGCCCGAACCCACCCGTCGTGTCTTTGAGCCCAGCTCCATGCCAAGCTGCATGCGCCCTCTCAAGGCCCGCACGCCCCAAAGCCCACGCGACATGTGCACGCAACCTGAGCTCCCCCGGTGCCGCCGGACGCGATCTCACGCCGACCCGGGCGCGCGCTTCCAGGACCCACGCAGGACGCCGCCACACGAACAACGCACGCTCCAACCCGTACAGGGCCATGCCCGCGCCCGCCTGGACACGGTCCTCGGATCCAGACTCCCTCCCGCTGGTTGGGTGGTGTCAGACGCGGACCTTGTCCTTCAGTTCGGCGTATTTGCGCTCACCGATACCGGTGACGTCGCGGAGCTGGTCGACGCTGCGGAATCCGCCATGGGTGGTGCGGAACTCCGCTATGCGGGCTGCGAGCACCTCGCCTACTCCTGGTAACTGCTCGAGCTGGTCTGTGGTGGCCGTGTTGAGGTCGAGGATGTCGGCGACGGGCGCGGCGGCGACCGTTCCGCCTGCGCTTGGGGCGCCTGGTGCGCCGACGACGATCTGCTCGCCGTCGATCAGGCGTCTGGCGAGGTTGACCGATCCGGTGGGGGTTCCGGTGCGTACGCCTCCCGCCGCCTGGACGGCGTCGGCGACCCGGGATCCGGTGGGGAGGGTGTAGACGCCCGGCTTTCGTACCTTGCCCGCGACGTGGACCAGCACCGACGACGTGACCGATGGGGTGGCGATGACGGCGGGGGATGCGGCCGATCCACTGATCGGGGGTGGGGCGGCGAGGGGTTCGGGGGTGGGGCTGGCGCGCCAGGCGTAGATGCCGCCGATGAGGGCTGCGACGAGACCGAGGGCCACGAGGACACGCAGACCTGGGCGTCCGGGGTCGAGTGCGGGAGCCTGGGCGGTGACGGCCGCGCGGAAGGCGGCGAAGGAGGACGGGACGGGCGGCGAGAGGTTGGCTCGGGCGTCGTCGGGTCGATCGTGACCGGGTGCGCGGGATTCGCGGCGTGTTCGATGGGTGGTGGAGGACGGAAGGGCGAAGTCGTCGTCATCATCCCGCCACCAGTGGGAGGGGTGCATGGCAAGGTCGCCGTCATCACCCCGCGACCGTCGGGAGGAGCGCGTGGCAAGGTCGTCGCGATGGTCCCCCGACCAGTGGGAAGGGTGCGTGGCAAGGTCGCCGTCATCACCCCGCGACCCGCGGGAGGAGCGCGTGACGAGGTCGTCGGCTCGCGGCCTACGGGGGGTCGAGGGAAGGTCGTCAGACGCCCCGGGAGAGGCCGCCGTGTCCACCGGACCGCGGCTTGGGATCCGCCGCGACTCCGAAGGCGAGACGAGGCTCGGCGCCCACGCGGTGAGGCCGTCGGCTGGAGGCCTACGGAGAACGGATGGGAGGCCGGCTGGGACCTCCTGGGAGGCGGGCGGGTCCACGGGCGCATGGCCTCCGCTCCGCGACAACGACGAAAGCGGGACGACGCTCGACGCCCCCACAGAGGGGTCGGCTGCAGGAATCGAGGGGAGATCGCCCGACGCCGCGGGAGAGGCCGCCGGGTCCCCAGGGCCATGATCTCCGGCCCGCGACGACGAAAGCGGGACGACGTTCGGCGCCCCCGCAGAAGGGCCGTCGTGTGGAGGAAGGATCGAGGAGAGGTCGCTTGACGCCTCAGCGGAGAGGCGAGGATCCGCGGGGCCGTGGCTTGGGGTCCGCCGCGACGCCGAAGGCGGGACGAGGCTCGGTGCCCACGCGGAGAGGTCGTCGGCGGAGATCTGGCGCGACGGCAGCGTGGCATCACCCCGCACCCGCCCGATGGGCTCGTGCCCACGGGGAAGAGGGACATCGCCCATCTGGACGGAGTCGCCGGCCGCGGAGGGGACGCCGCCACGGGCGCGCCGGAGCCGCCGCAGCCGCCTGACGGCCACGGCTCGTTCGACGTTCTCCTCTGAGTTCCGCACACGCGGAAAGGTAGGCCACCCACCCCACCGGCCAACCGGCCGAACCCGGTTCTGTGGATAACGTCAGGACGAGGGCGACACCGTGATGCCCAGCGCTCCGGGCCCCACGTGGACGCCGATCACCGCCCCGACCTCGACCACGCTCAGCCGTACCAGCTTCCGCAGCCGCTTGGCCAGCCGCTCCGCCAGCGCCTCGGCTCGTCCCTGCGCGGACAGGTGCTGGACGGCCACGTCGACCGGCTCCTCCCCCGCCGCCCCGAATCCCGCCGCGGCCACGGCCAGGTCCTCCAGCCGGGCGATGGCCCGCGCGGCCGTGCGGACCTTCTCCAGCGGCACGATCCGCCCGCCGTCGATCCGCAGCAGTGGCTTGATCGCCAGCGCCGAGCCG
The DNA here is from genome assembly GCF_042754765.1 of Nonomuraea sp. NPDC059194. Taxonomy (NCBI): domain Bacteria; kingdom Bacillati; phylum Actinomycetota; class Actinomycetes; order Streptosporangiales; family Streptosporangiaceae; genus Nonomuraea; species Nonomuraea sp. NPDC059194. The sequence goes on from NZ_JBHZBH010000005.1 coordinate 129,184, forward strand.
ACGAGTGTCGCCGCCGCCCCGATGCGTCCGCCTCGGCGCAGGTATTCGAGGGTGTCGACGTAGAAGTACGTCTGGGTGCGCGCGGCCGACGTCCTGGCGATCGTCGCGACCTCCTCCAGTGTCCGCCCGGCGCCGGCGGCCCGCACGGCGGCCAGGACGGGGAAGCCGAGACCCATCGCGATCGACCTGCTGTCGACCACCTCGACGGGACCTGCGGCCTCCGCGGCGGCCAGCCGGGCGGCTTCCGCCGTACCAGACAGGTCGCCGGAAAGGTGCACCGAGACCACCCCGGAGGCACCGGAGGAGAACGCCTCGGCGTAGACCTCGGCGAAGCGGTGGGGTGCGGGGCGGGAGGTGGTCACGGGGGTCCACTCGCCGATGCCGGCCTGCGTCCCCTCGTCGTACGGCCGGCCGCCCACGATCACCTGGAGCGGCACCACCGTCACCCCTGGGGGTACGGCCGGCAGGTAGGCCGTGGAGTCGGTGACGATCGCGACCGAAGGTGGCATACCGGAAAGGTTAACTACTGGACCGGGGTCCCGCCCCGCCAGACCCGGCGCGGCTTGAGCCCGAAGGACCAGGCGAAGGCGCCCTCGTGGTCGGCGTCCCACTGGACGATGTCGGCCAGCCGTCCGGGCGCGAGCACGCCCCTGTCGGGCGCGCCGAGCACGGTGGCGCCGCCGAGGGTGGCCGCGCGCAGCGCGTCGCCGACGCTCATCCCGAACGCCGCCACGGCCAGGCTGATGACCAGCGACATCGAGGTGATGCCGCAGTGTCCGGGGTTGTGGTCGCTGCCGAGCGCGATCGTGACGCCCTGGGAGATCATCCGGCGGACCGGCGGAAGGCTGCCGCGCTGCATCGCGGTGGCGGGGCAGAGCACGGCGGGCACGCCGTAGCGGGAAAGGACCGCGATGTCCTCGTCGGAGGTGTGGTGGAGCAGGTCGGCCGAGGCGCAGCCGAGCTCGGCGGCCAGTTGGACGGCGCCGCGGCGGCTGTAGGCGCCGGCGTGGACGCGGGGCAGCAGGCCCACGTTGCGCCCCGAGGCCAGCACCCAGCGCGACTCCTCGGTGGTGAAGTGGCCCTCGTCGCAGTAGACGTCAACGCTGTCGGCGCCCGCGGCGGCCGCGTCGGCGCACCAGGCGCCCACGGCCTCGACGTAGTCGCGCTGGCGGCCGAAGTATTCCGGCGGCACGACGTGCGCGGCGAGGAAGGTGACGTGCACGCGCGGCATCATCGGCTCCTTCTCCAGCTCGCGCAGGAGCCGCACGTCGGCCAGTTCGCCGTCGCGGGTGAGGTGGTAGCCGGTCTTGGCCTCGACCGTGGTGGTGCCGCTGAGCAGCCATGAGCGCAGCCGCTCGCGCACGCCGTTGCAGAGGGTCCACGGGTCGGTGCCGCGGGTCACGGTGACGGTGGAGGCGATGCCGCCGCCGGCCGCGTTGATCGCCGAGGAGGAGGAACCGCTGGAGCGCATGGCCATCTCGGCGTAGCGGTTGCCGGCGTAGACGGGGTGGGTGTGGGCGTCGATGAGGCCGGGGGTGACGAGCGCGCCGCTGAGGTTTTCGACCTGGTCGACGTCGACGATGTCGTCGACGACGCCGGGGACGCTCTGCGGCAGGTCGGCCGCACGGCCCACCCAGGCGATGCGGTCGTTGTGCACGAGGAGGGCCGCGTTGCTGATGACGTCGTTGCCGGTCCACATGCGGCCGATGTTGGTGAGCAGCCGAACGGTCATCGCACCACCCCGCACTTGGGCAGCGGACAGCGAGCGGCGGCTGCCGCGCCCACTGAGTCCGCTCCGGGTCCGGCCGACATCGGGGGTCTCCTGTCTCATCCGCACTGATGGTGCGGTGACCGGTCGCCGGGGCTCATGATCCGGCGATTTCAGTTCAGTTACGTTATTTCACAGGTCGGCTCGCTGTACAGAGTTATTCGGAAGAAAGCATGCGCACCAAAACAACGCATGTGTCCCTTGGGGCGGGCGACATCACTCGCAGCAGCCATCTCGATACCCGCGCCATCAGTGTCGTAAGGCTTGGTTTATGGTAGCAATCCAAGCGTTCAAGAACCACTGCGGCTTTTGTCCGAGAATGAGAAAATCGCGCGGGGAATCCCCGCGCGATTTTCGCAGCTCACACCCGCTCGACGGGCTTGCCCACCTGTTCCAGATCGTGGAAGAGGCTCGGCAGCACGCGAGCGTGGAGGATGGTGCCCTCGCCGACGTGCTCGACGGAGATCACCTCGCCCTCCGCGTGCGCCCGGGAGATCAGGTCTCCCCTGTCGTACGGCACCAGCATGGACACCTCGTGGTCCAGCCTGGGCAGCTCGCGCTCGATCGCGGCCATCAGCTCGTCGAGCCCCGCGCCCGTGCGGGCCGAGACGACGACGCTGTCGCGCTCGCTCCTGGTGAGCCGGTCGAGCACCTCCTGATCGGCGGCGTCGGCCTTGTTGATCACCACGATCTCGGGCACGTCGAGCGCGCCCTCGATCTCGGAGAACACCTGGCGGACCGCGCTGAGCTGGCCCTCGGGATCGGGGTGCGAGCCGTCGACCACGTGGAGGATCAGGTCGGCGTCGGCGACCTCCTCGAGCGTGGAGCGGAACGCCTCGATCAGCTGGGTCGGCAGCAGCCGTACGAACCCGACGGTGTCGGCGATCGTGAACAGCCTGCCCTCCGGCGTACGCGCCTTGCGCACGGTCGGATCGAGGGTGGCGAACAGCGCGTCCTCGACCAGCACGCCCGCGCCGGTGACGCGGTTGAGCAGCGAGGACTTGCCCGCGTTGGTGTAGCCGGCGATGGCGACGGCAGGGACCTCGCGGCCCGCCCTGTGCGCGCGCATGGTCTCGCGCGCGGTGGACATGCCGGCGATCTGGCGGCGGAGCTTGGCCATGCGCTCGCGGATGCGGCGGCGGTCCAGCTCGATCTTGGTCTCACCGGGACCGCGGCCGCCGATGCCCACGCCGCCGGCGGCGCGACCGCCGACCTGCCTGGACAGGTTGCCACCCCAGCCACGCAGGCGCGGCAGGAGGTACTGCAGCTGGGCCAGCTCGACCTGGGCCTTGCCCTCGCGGCTCTTGGCGTGCTGGGCGAAGATGTCGAGGATCAGCGCCGTGCGGTCGATGACCTTGACCTTCACCACTTCTTCGAGCTGGCGCAGCTGGCCGGGGCTCAGCTCGCCGTCGCAGATCACGGTGTCGGCGCCGGTCGACTCGACCACGTCGCGCAGCTCGAGCGCCTTGCCCGAGCCGATGTAGGTGGCGGGATCGGGGCTCTGCCGCCGCTGGATGAGGCCGTCGAGGACCTCTGAGCCCGCGGTCTCGGCCAGGAGCTTGAGCTCCATGAGCGAGTTGTCGGCTTCGGCCGCCGTGCCCGAGGTCCAGACGCCCACGAGGACGACCCGCTCCAGCCGTAGCTGACGGTACTCGACCTCGGTGACGTCCTGAAGTTCGGTGGACAGACCCGCCACACGGCGGAGCGCGTTGCGCTCTTCCAGATCCAGCTCGCCGAGCTCGACGTCATCGACGTCGTCGAAGGCGGCGTTGGCAGCGGAGTCACGCGTGTAGCGAGTACGGGAGTCGTTGTGCATTCGTGTCATCTCTAAGAGGGAACGTTCGGACGTCCCAGAATCATCCCCGACGTGCGGCCACTCAGTCACCTGGTTAAAGCGGGAGAACCCGCACGTCGCCGGAGCCGGTGGTGACCAGGACCTTGCGCGGCGCGTTGGCGTCGTCGGTCACCTTCACCTGGGCGTCGCCGGAACCGGTGTCGGTGGTGACGTCGTACGGCCCCGAGGGGAGGTAGAGCGTGGCGTCGCCGGAGCCCGCCTCCACCTCCACGTTGTCGGGCTGGCCCGCGAACTTCAGCTCGATCGAGCCCGAACCGGTCTCGGCGAGGACGCGCTTGCCCTTGAGCCCGTTGGCGTCGATCTCGCCCGAGCCCGCCTTCGCCTCGATCTCCCCTGTCAGCGAGCGCAGGCTGACGTCGCCGGAGCCGGCGTCGGCCTTGACCTTGAGGCCCTTGGGGATCTCGATCGTGTAGTCGACCCAGCAGCCGTCGTAGTCCTTGCAGTCGTAGAAGAGCGCGAGGGTGTCGCCGCTGACCTCGTGCGTGACCTCGGGCGGGTGGTCCTTCCAGTGCCGCTTCTCCGTGACCTTGACCCCGGTCCTGTCGGTCTCGGTGACCACGATGTCGCCCGCCCCGCTCTTGACGTCGAGGACGGCGACCTTGTCCGACACCACGTAGGTCTCGGTCTTCTCGTCGGCGGCGTTGCCCGTCCCGACGACCGCGCAGCCGGTCAGCGCCGTGGCGGCGACCGCCAGCGCACCCAGGGCGATCACGCCTTTCGTCGTCATACCTCCATGCTCTCTCGGCGAGGGGAAAGGCAGCATCGGGGATCCCCCTTGCCTTGTCCCGGACCGACCCCGTGAAGTAGCGTCGCTTCCATAATCCAGAACTGTTTTTCCATCATGTGGAAACCACGATGCGGAAAGAGGCTCCAATGGAGATCACCGGCCCGATGCTCGACCGGTTCGAGGAGATCCTCACGCCGGAGGCGCTGGCCTTCGTGGCGGAGCTCCACCGGAAGTTCGACGCCAGGCGCCTGGAGCTCCTGGAAGCGCGGCAGGCCAGGCAGGCCGAGCTGTCGGCCGGCGGCACGCTCGACTTCCTCGCCGAGACCAAGGCGGTCAGGGAGGGCGACTGGCAGGTCGCGCCGCCCGCGCCGGGCCTTGAGGACCGCAGGGTCGAGATCACCGGGCCGGTCGACCGCAAGATGACCATCAACGCCCTCAACTCCGGGGCCAAGGTGTGGCTGGCCGACTTCGAGGACGCCAACTCCCCGCTGTGGGAGAACTCCGTCAGCGGCCAGCTCAACCTGCGCGACGCGCTCGACCGCACGATCGACTTCGAGACCGGCGGCAAGAGCTACACGCTCAAGCCCGACGCCGAGCTGGCCACCATCGTCGTGCGGCCGCGCGGCTGGCACCTCAACGAGAAGCACGCCCTGGTCGACGGGCAGGAGGTCGCGGCCTCCCTGTTCGACTTCGGCCTCTACCTCTTCCACTGCGCGTCGCGGCAGATCGCCAAGGGCAAAGGCCCCTACTTCTACCTGCCGAAGATGGAGTCGCACCTGGAGGCCCGCCTCTGGAACGACGTCTTCGTCCACGCCCAGCGCGCCCTCGGCCTGGACAACGGCACGATCAGGGCGACCGTGCTGATCGAGACCTATCCGGCCGCGTTCGAGATGGAGGAGATCCTCTACGAGCTGCGCGACCACTCCGCCGGGCTCAACGCGGGCCGCTGGGACTACCTGTTCAGCGTCATCAAGAAGTTCCGCACCAGGGGCCGCGAGTTCCTGCTGCCCGAGCGCAACGCGGTGACGATGACCGCGCCGTTCATGCGCGCCTACACCGAGCTGCTGGTGCGCAGCTGCCACAAGCGGGGCGCCCACGCCATCGGCGGCATGGCCGCCTTCATCCCCAGCCGCAGGGACCCGGAGGTCAACGCCGTCGCCCTCGACAAGGTCAGGTCCGACAAGACGCGCGAGTCGGGCGACGGCTTCGACGGCTCGTGGGTGGCCCACCCCGACCTGGTGCCGATCTGCCGCGAGGTCTTCACCGCCGTGCTCGGCGACCGGCCCAACCAGCTCGACCGGCTCCGCGAGGACGTCGAGGTGTCGGCCGCCGACCTGCTCAACGTCTCCGCCACCCCCGGCGACATCACCGAGAACGGCCTGCGCAACAACGTGGACGTCGCCCTGCGCTACCTGGCCGCCTGGATGGGCGGGCTCGGCGCGGTCGCCATCCACAACCTCATGGAGGACGCGGCCACCGCCGAGATCTCCCGCTCCCAGATCTGGCAGTGGATCCACAACGGCATCACGCTCGCCGACAGCGGCGCGCTGGTGACCAAGGAACTGGTCGAGCAGATCATCGCGGAGGAGCTCGCCAAGATCGCCGCCGAGCCCGGCTACGACGAGCGGCTGTACGGCCAGGCCGAGGCGTTGTTCAAGGAGGTCGCGCTCAACGACGACTTCGCCGAGTTCCTCACCCTGCCCGCCTATGCCCGAATGCCGTAGCTTTCTGACCCGGGACCGGCCGGAGCGCCCGGTCCCGGGGAGGTGTCCATGATCTCGAACGCGCTCACCGAGGGCCTGCGGGCGTTCCTGCCGGACGACTCGGTGATCACCGATCCGGTGCGGCTGCGCACCTACGAGTGCGACGGCCTCACCTATCACCGTGCCGTGCCGGGCGTCGCCGTCCTGCCCGAGAGCGCCGCGCAGGTCGCGGCGGTGGTCAGGCTGTGCAACGAGTACGGCGTGCCGTTCGTGGCGCGCGGCTCCGGCACGGGCCTTTCCGGCGGCGCGCTCCCCCGCACCGACGGCGTGCTGATCGTCACCTCGCGGATGCGGTCGATCGTGGAGATCGACCTGCCCAACCGCAGGGCCGTCGTCGAGCCGGGCGTGACGAACCTGGCGATCACCGAGGCGGTCCGCGACCAGGGCTACTACTACGCGCCCGACCCCTCCAGCCAGCAGATCTGCTCGATCGGCGGCAACGTGGCGGAGAACTCCGGCGGCGCGCACTGCCTGAAGTACGGCTTCACCGTCAACCACGTCGAGGCCTGCGAGATCGTCACGCCCGACGGCGACATCGTCGTCCTCGACCGCCACGACCCCGGCTACGACCTGCTCGGCACGTTCGTCGGGTCCGAGGGCACGCTGGGGATCACGACCAAGGTGACCGTACGGCTCAGCCGCGCTCCCGAGACCGTGACCACGGTGCTGGCGGCCTTCGACAGCATCGAGCGCGGCGGCGAGGCGGTGTCGGCGATCATCGCGGCGGGCATCGTGCCCGCGGCGATCGAGATGATGGACGCGCTGGCCATCGCCGCCGCCGAGGCCGCCGTCGCCTGCCGCTACCCGGAGGGCGCGGGCGCCGTGCTGATCGTCGAGCTGGACGGGCCGCGTGCGGAGGTCGAGACGCAGTTCGAGCAGCTCGAGAAGATCTGCTCGGGCGCCTTCGAGCTGCGGGTGGCCGCGAGCGCCGAGGAGCGGGCGGCGATCTGGAAGGGCCGCAAGTCGGCCTTCGCCGCGGTCGGGCGCATCAGCCCCGCCTACATCGTCCAGGACGGCGTGGTGCCGCGCACCGCGCTGCCCGCGGTCCTGGCCGGCATCGACAGGCTCTCCCACGAGCACGGCATCAGGGTCGCCAACGTCTTCCACGCCGGTGACGGCAACCTGCACCCGCTGGTGCTGTTCGACGACGCCGAGCCGGGCGCGGGCGAGCGGGCCGAGATCGTCTCAGGCCGGATCCTCGACCTGTGCATCGAGCACGGCGGCTCGATCACCGGCGAGCACGGCGTGGGCGTCGACAAGGCCCGGTACATGCCGAGGATGTTCTCGGCCGACGACCTCGACACCATGCAGCTCGTCAGGTGCGCGTTCGACCCGCGCGGGCTGTCGAACCCGGGCAAGGTGTTCCCCACACCGCGCCTGTGCGGCGAGGTGCCGGGCGTGCGCAAGGGCGTGCACCCGCTGGTCGAGTCCGGAAAGGCGGAGCAGTTTTGAGGCCGAGCGGTGCCACCGTCAGGCAGGCGGGCCCGGACGACGAGGTGGCGGGCGTGCGGCCGCGCTGGGTCGCGCTGCCCGAGAGCACCGAGGAGGTCGCCGCCGTCCTGAGGTCGGCCGCCGAACAGGACCTGGCCGTCGTCCCCGTCGGCGGGGGCTCCAAGCTGCACTGGGGCCCGCCGCCCGAGCGCTGCGACGTGCTGCTCGACACCTGCTGCCTCAACCAGGTCGTCGAGCACGCCTCGGGCGACCTGGTGGTGAAGGTGCAGGCGGGCGTCACCATGGACGCGCTGGCCGCCGCTCTGGCCACGCGCGGCCAGGAGCTGGCGCTCGACGTCCCGGTGGAGGGCGCGACCGTCGGCGGCACGCTCGCCACCGCGACGGCCGGCCCCCGTTCCTTCCGGTACGGCACGGCCCGCGACCTGCTCATCGGCATCACCGTCGTCCTGGCCGACGGCACCGTCGCCCGCTCGGGCGGCAAGGTGGTCAAGAACGTCGCCGGCTACGACCTCGGCAAGCTCTTCACCGGCTCGCACGGCACGCTCGGCGTGATCGCCGACGCGACGTTCCGCCTCCACCCGCGGGCCGCCGACCGCCGTTGGGTGACCGTGCGCCAGGTAGACGACCCGGGCTCGCTCGCCACCGTCCTGGCCGCCTCCCAGGCCGAGCCCGCGGCCATCGAGGTCGACCGGGCGGGCGACGACGGGCGGGCCGAGCTGGCCGTCCTGGTGGAGGGCACGGCCGCCCTGCCCCGCGCGCAGGCCCTCGCCGCCCTGACCGGCGGCGCGGCCACCATCGAGGAGCGCCCTCCCTCGTGGTGGGGTGTCCTGCCCGACGAGGAGGTGCTGCTGGAGGTGCGCTTCCCGCCCTCACGCGCCGACCAGGTCCTTCGGGCGACGCTCGGTCTTGGCGCGGCGGTGGCGCGCGGCTCCCTGGCCTCGGGGGCCCTGTGGCTCGGCGGCGACGAGCGGCTGGTGGCGAACGTGCCGCCGCTGCGGGAACGGCTCGGCGAGCTCGGCGGCAGGGTCACCGTGGTGGCCGCTCCGCCGTACCAGGGGGTGGACAGGTGGGGTGACATCAGCGCGCTGCCGCTGATGCGGCGCGTGAAGGAACGTTTCGATCCCGGGCGCAGGATGTCTCCCGGCAGGTTCGTGGGAGGGATCTGACCCGATGGAACCCGAGCTGATCAAGGACTGCGTGCACTGCGGGTTCTGCCTGCCGACGTGCCCCACTTATGTGCTCTGGGGCGAGGAGATGGACTCCCCGCGTGGCCGTATCCATCTGATGGGCCAGCACGTCGAGGGCACGCCCATCACGCCCGCGATGGCCGGGCACTTCGACGCGTGCCTGGGCTGCATGGCGTGCGTGACCGCCTGCCCTTCCGGCGTCCAGTACGACCGGCTGATCGAGCAGACCCGCGCCGCGGTCGAGCGCGAGCACGTGCGCGACCCGCAGGAGCGGGCGGTGCGCGGGCTGGTGTTCGGGCTGTTCCCCTACCCGCGCAGGCTGCGCGCGCTGCGGCCGACGCTCGGGATGGCCAGACGGCTGCAGCCGCTGCTCGAACGGGCGCACCCGAGCCTGGGCGCGATGATCGCCCTCGCGCCGCCTCCGGTCAGGCGGCAGCGGCTGCCGCGCCGCGTCTCGGCCGTGGGGCCGCGCAGGGCGGTGGTCGGGATGCTGACCGGGTGCGTGCAGGGCGAGTTCTTCCCGCAGGTCAACGCGGCCACCGCGCGGGTGCTGGCGATGGAGGGGTGCGACGTGGTGATCCCGCCGCACCAGGGGTGCTGCGGGGCGCTGAGCGTGCACTCGGGGCGGCCGGAGCAGGCGCGGCGGTTCGCCAAGCGGACGATCAGGACGTTCGAGCGGGCCGGGGTCGACACCGTCGTGGTGAACGCGGCGGGCTGCGGCTCGTCGATGAAGGAGTACCCGGAGCTGCTGGCCGACTCGCCGGAATGGGCCGCCAGGGCCCGCGCGATCAGGACCGTCGACCTGGCCGAATGGCTGGCCGAACTGGGGCCGGTGGCGAAACGGCACCCGCTGCCGGTGACCGTGGCCTACCACGACGCCTGCCACCTGGCCCACGCCCAGGGCATCAGGGCGCAGCCGAGGGAACTGCTGCGCGGTATCCCCGGCCTGTCGATGCGGGAGATCCCCGAGTCGGCCCTGTGCTGCGGATCGGCAGGGACGTACAACATCTTCCAGCCGGCCGCCGCGCGCGACCTCGGCGACAGGAAGGCGGAGAGGGTGCGGTCGACGGGGGCGGAGCTGCTGGTGTCGGCCAATCCGGGGTGCACGATGCAGATCGCGGCGGCGATGCGGCGGCGGGGTGAGGAGATCAGGGTCGCGCACACGGCCGAGGTGCTGGACGCCTCCCTTCGCGGCGTGTCCCCTTCAGCGCTGGGGAGGCTCGCGTGAGCGTGCAGTCGGTCGACCGGGCGCTCGACGTGCTGGAGGCGCTGGCCGCGCACGGCGGCGAGGCGGGGCTGTCGGAGATCGCGGCCCGCACCGGCCTGCCGTACGGGACGATCCACCGGCTGCTGCAGACGCTGCTGGCCCGCGGCTACGTGCGGCAGGAGTCCGACCGCAGGTACGCGCTCGGCGGCGCCCTGGTCAGGCTGGGCGGGGTCGCCGAGCGGATGGTGGGGGTGTGGGCGCAGCCGTACCTCACCAGGATGGTCGAGCTGTCGGGTGAGACCGCCAACCTGGCCGTGCTGGAGGGCGACTTCATCGTGTACGTGGCGCAGGTGCCCTCGCCGCGCAGGCTGCGGATGTTCGCCGAGGTGGGCAGGAGGGTGCTGCCGCACAGCACGGCCGTGGGCAAGGTGCTGCTGGCCGACCGGCCGGACGGCGAGGCGATGGCGGTGTTCGAGCGGACCGGAATGCCCAGGCGCACCGCCAACACGATCACCGACGGCGCGGCCATGCAGGCCGAGCTGGCCACGGTCAGGGACCGCGGGTACGCCATGGACCTCGGCGAGGAGGAGCTCGGCGTGCACTGCCTGGCCGTGCCGGTCAACGACGGGGCGCGCGTGGTGGCGGCCATGTCGGTCTCGGGCCCCGCCGAGCGTATCGAGGCCCTGGACAGGGACGAGCTGGCCGAGGGGATGCGGAAGATCGCCCTCGACTTTGGCCGCGAGCTGAGCTCCACCAACGGCTGGTGACCTCTCAGCGTCGCGGTGTGATGTTGATCGTGCCGTTCTGCGGCACGGGCACCACGTCGACCTTGCCGTCCTGGATCGCCTTCCAGAGGATCGCGCCGTTCGGCCCGAGCACCCTGACCAGGTCCTGGATTGACTCGAGCTCCGTCTTCACCTTCGCGTTGATCTGCTGCTGGGCCAGGTTCTGCTGCTTGGCGGCCTGCTCGGCGGCCAGGGCGTTGATGAGGCTCTCGGGCGGCTGCGGCTTCTGGATGGTCAGCACCACGTCACCGCAGTCGCCGCTGCCGGCGTAGTTGGGCTGGCAGAAGTACTCGGCTCCGGCCGTCTCCTTGATGAACTGCCTGGCCAGCTGGCCGACCCGCTGCTCCCACTGCTGCTTGATCGTGGGGTCGTTGAACAGCTTCTTCCACTCGAACTCCTGCGAGGCGGCGTCCATCGCCCGGTCGAGCGGCTGCTTGAAGTAGAAGTTGAGCATCCTGGTCCAGCCGCTGGACGAACCGTCCTCGAAGTAGGCGCCGAACTTGCGGCCGATCTTCTCGTGGAACTGCTGCAGGACCTTGCAGTCGGTGTTGAGCGTGAAGGTCGCCGAGCCCGACACCTTCATCTCGACGTTGTCGCGGGACACGATGCTGATCCCGCCCGACTCCGCGTCGTCCCTGCCGGAGAAGTCGAAGGTCCGCTGGCCGAAGGGGTAGTGGTAGTCGGTGTCGCCCGGGCCGAGCCAGGTGGCTCCGCTGGAGGGGTTGATGCACCGCTCGAACTTGATCGCCTCGAAGGTGCCGCCCGCGTAGTGGAGCACGACCTCGTCGGGCTCGGTGCTGACGCGGGAGAAGCTGGTGGCGACGACGATCAGGGCGATGAGCGCCGCGCCCGCCGCTGCTATTAAGAGTCCTTTTCTCATTCTCACGGGCCGAGATCCTACTGAGGCCGGGTAACGGGCAGGGGAAAAGTCGGTGGCGGCAGGTAGCGTGCGAGGCATGTGTAGAAGCATCAAGACGCTGCGCCCGCCGTACACCGACGACGTGACGGAAGAGGACGTGCGCGCCGCGGCTCTGCAGTACGTGCGGAAGATCTCGGGTTTCCGCGCCCCCGCCGCCCACAACGCCGAGGCGTTCGACGCGGCCGTCGAGGCCATCACCAAGGCCTCGGAAGAGCTTCTGGCGGCCCTGCACGTCCGCGGAGCCCATTGACAGCCCCGCGAGGCGGGGGAATGTTCCTCGTATGCCCCCCATCAGCGGCCTGTACCGCGGCCAGGACGGTGAATCCCAGCTCGACCTGAGGGTCGACGTCGACGGAGCGAGACCCACCGGGCGGCTCAGCGGCGACGTGTTCACCACGACCGGCGCGACGACCATCTATCACGGCTCGTTCGTCGTGCACTCCACGACCCGGCAGGGCGACCGGATCGAGGGGCAGGGCGCGTTCACCTTCGCCGCGCCCGACAGGCACGTGACCGTCACCATCACCGCCGACACGGCTACGGCGACGGTCGCGGGCAGGACGTACCGGATCGAGCGCGCCTCGCCGTATTTCAGGAGCGTGCTGCTGGAGCAGGACTCGGTCGTGGGGGCGGTGCCGTTCGCCTCCTACGACACCGGTTCGCTGCCGTGCCCCTCGGGCCGGCGGGTGCTGACGGTGGCGGAGGCGTACGCCGAGGCGGGCGTGGAGCTGCGTCTCGCCGAGCCGGGGGTGATCCCGGTCGACGGCGCGGGCGACGACCTGGCGTGGGACGACGCCGAGCTGCACAACGCGATGACCAGCCAGTTCGCCTCGTTCGGCGACCAGGCGGCGTGGCGGGTGTGGCTGCTGGTCGCCAGCAGGCACGTGGGCGGCTTCCGCGGCATCATGTTCGACTACAACGACGGCTGCCAGCGTCAGGGCGCCGCCGTCTTCCACGACGCGATCAAGGGCGACTCGCCGCAGGCCCAGCGGGCCCAGCTGCGCACCTACGTGCACGAGCTCGGCCACGCCTTCAACCTGCTGCACTCCTGGCAGAAGAACCTGGCCCGCCCGCCCCAGCCGCTCGGCCCGCACGGCGGCCTCGGCGACCTGTCGTGGATGAACTACGTGCAGAACTATCGGCCCGGTGGCGAACGCGGCTACTGGGAGAGCTTCCCGTTCCAGTTCACCGACCCCGAGCTGGTCCACCTGCGGCACGGCTTCTTCCGCGACGTGGCCATGGGCGCCAACGCCTTCGGCGCCGGGGCGGCCGAGGTCGACCCGTTCGAGCAGCCGGTCGCCGACCGGTCGGGGCTGCTGCTGGAGCTGCGGGCGAAGGACTCCTTCGGGTACGGCGAGCCTGTCGTCGTCGAGCTCAAGCTGTCGGCCACCGGCCAGCCCCGTACGACGCACGGCCACCTGCATCCCGACACCGAGTTCACGCAGATCTCCATCACCCAGCCGTCGGGCAGGACCGTCCTGTACCACCCGATGATGCGCCACTGCGTCGACGAGTCACCCGAGATCAGGCTCGACGCCGGCAATCCGGCGATGTACCGCAGCGCCTACATCGGCCACGGCCGCGACGGCCACTACTTCCAGCAGCCGGGCGACTACCTGGTGCGCGGCCAGTACATCGGGGCCGACGGCTCCCGCATCGTCTCCTCCCCCTGCCTGGTGCGGGTCCGGCAGCCGATCACCGCCGCCGACCACCAGGTGGGCGAGCTGATGCTGGGCGAGGAGCAGGGCAAGCTGTTCTCGCTGCTGGGCTCCGACTCCCCTGCGCTGCGCTCGGGCAACGAGGCGCTGGAGGAGGTCATCGACCGGTTCGGCGACCACCCGCTGGCCGTCTACGCGCGCATGGTGAAGGGCCTGAACGCCGAGCGCGCGTTCAAGGACCTCGGCCCGGACAAGAAGCTGCACGTGCGCCCGCCCGACACCCGGGAGAGCATCGCGCTGCTGGGCCAGGTGGCGCGGGAGGCGACGATCGACAACATCACGCTCAACATGGTGACGCGCCGCCTGGCCAGGGCCGTGGCGCGGCGGGGCGACCTGGATCGGGCCTTCGACCTGATGGACGGCATGGTGTCGAGGTTCGCGGCCAAGGGGGTCAATCCCATCGTGCTGGGCCAGATCGAACGGCAGGCGGCGCTGACCAAGCAGGCGCTCAGCGCCGAGATGTCATGACGGGGCGGTCCTGCCCGTCGCAGCGGATCTCGACCTCGACGTCGCGCTCGCCCGACTCGAACTCGACCGTGACCTTCTCTCGCGATTCGGTGTCGACGTCGTCGGTGGTGTAGCCCTGGGCGGGGCTCCACGAGCGCAGCTTCACCAGGCCCGCGTCGCAGGCCGCCACCACGGTCCCGCCAGGGGTCCTGAACGCCTTGGCCTGACCGGCGGCCGTTGCTTTCGAGGGCGAGGGGCGGGGTTGAGCGGAGGGTGGGGGCGTCGCGGCGGCCAGGGCGGCGCGGACGTCGGCGTCCGACATCGTACGGCCGGCCGCCGTCCCGCCCAGCGATCCGCCGAGCAGCCCGAGCACCGCGATGCCGGCGCCCGTCGCGACCAGCGCGGCGACCACCCAGGCCAGGAAGAGGCGTTTCACCCCATCACCATCCCCCATCCTGCGATAAGGCGAGGTTAACGCGGGGATAAGCCGGTTAACCGCACCCCCGCGACCGTCTACGGTTTTCTCATATGGCCGACATCCTGCTCATCGAGGACGACGCGACCATCCGCACGGCCCTCAGCCGTGGCCTGCGGGAGCTTGGCCACGCCGTCTCCTCCTCCCCCAACGCGCTCGACGGGCTGCGCCTGGCCGTACAGGACCGGCCCGACCTGGTCGTCCTCGACCTCGGCCTGCCCGACCTCGACGGCGTCGACCTGCTGCGCATGCTGCGCGCCGTCAGCAAAGTGCCGGTGATCGTGGCCACCGCCCGCGACGGCGACGCCGAGATGGTGCCCGTACTCGACGCCGGAGCCGACGACTACGTGGTCAAGCCGTACAGCTCGGCCCAGCTCGACGCCCGCATCAGAGCGGTGCTCAGGCGTAGCGGCGACGTCCGCGAGAAGCTGGAGCTGGAGGTCGGCGAGCTGCTGCTCGACCCGCGGGCCAGGACGGCCACGCTCGCCGGTGTCGCGCTCGACCTGACGCCGCGCGAGTTCGACGTGCTGCACTACCTCGCCGCCAGGCCCGGCGAGGTGGTGACCAAGCGCGAGCTGCTGACCGAGGTGTGGCAGGTGCCGTACGGCGGGGCGGACAAGACGGTCGACGTCCACCTGTCGTGGCTGCGCCGCAAGCTGGGCGAGACCGCCGCCAGCCCCCGCTACCTGCACACGGTCCGCGGTGTGGGCGTGAAGCTCGTGAGCCCTTCGTGAGGCGCTGGCTCGCCCTCCTGGCCGCCGCGATCACCTCGCTGGTGCTGGTGGCGCTGCTGGTGCCGTTGGCGCTGCTGATCGGCTCGGTCGCCGAGAACGGCGCGATGGGCAGGGCCACCGGCACCGCCGAGTCCGTCGCCGTCGCGGCCGGCTCCCCCGACCTGGCCCTGACCGTCGAGCAGGCGCGCGGCGGCGCGTTCCCCGTCACCGTCTTCCTGCCCGGCGGCGGCGTGCTGGGCGCGCCCGCCCCCCGTGACGACGCGGTACGGCTGGCCGCCACGGGCCGCAGCGTCACCGCCGAGGCCCCGGGCGGCAGGGCCGTCCTGGTCTCCGCCCTCACCCCCGAGGGGACGGTCGTGGTGCGCGTGTTCGTCAGCGACGCCGAGCTCACCAGGGGCGTGCGCGAGGCGTGGCTCGGCCTGGCGCTGCTCGGCCTGGCGCTGGTCGCGCTCGGCATCGCGCTCGCCGACCGCCTGGCGCTGGCGATCACCAGGCCGATCGGCGCGATGGCGCAGGTCTCTCACCGGCTGGCCGGTGGCGACCTGACGGCCAGGGCGGCGCTGGACGGGCCGCCCGAGGTCCGCTCGGTCGCGCTGGCGCTCAACCACCTGGCGGGCCGCATCGACGACCTGCTGGCCGCCGAGCGCGAGTCGGTCGCCGACCTGTCCCACCGCCTGCGCACCCCGCTCACCGGGCTGCGGCTGGACGCGGAGTCGCTGCGTGATCCCGGCGAGGCGGCCAGGATCTCCGCCAGGATCGACGAGCTGCAGCGGGCGGTCAGCGCGGTCATCACCGAGGCCAGGCGGCGCACGGGCGGGCAGCAGTCCTGCGACGCCGCCGCCGTGGTGGCCGAGCGGGCCGCGTTCTGGTCGGTGCTGGCCGAGGACCAGGACCGGCGCATGGACCTCGACCTGGCGCCAGGCCCGCTGCCCGTGCGGGTGGGTGCGGCCGAGCTGGGCGCGTGCGTCGACGCGCTGCTGGGCAACGTCTTCGCGCACACCCCCGAGGGCGTCGCGCTCGCCGTACGGCTGACGCCCGGGGTGCGGCTCGTCGTCGCCGACGAGGGGCCTGGCTTCCCTCCCGCGGCGCTGGAGCGGGGGCGCAGCGGCACCGGCTCGACCGGGCTCGGCCTCGACATCGCCCGCAGGACCGCCGAGTCGGCGGGCGGCGCGCTGGAGCTGTCTCCGGGGCCCGGCGCGACGGTCACGCTCACCCTTAGCCCGCCGTTAACGATCTCCTAGCGCGGCGCTATCGCGGCGCGGGCGAACCTGTGGTCATGACGACGACAACACTCATCACCGCGGCGCTGCTGCTCACCGCCGCCCCCGTCACCGAGGCCCAGGCCGTCGACCTCGCCAAGGAGCGCGTTCCCGGCGCGACCGTCGTGGACGTCGACCGCGACTGGGAGCACGGCCAGCGCACCTGGGAGGTCGAGCTGCGCAAGGGCCGCTGGGAGTACGAGGTCCACGTGGCCGTCAAGAACGGCAAGATCGTGAAGGTCGACAAGGACCTCGACGACGACAAGGACCGGGACGACAGGGACGACGACGACCGGGATCGGGACGGAGACGACGACTGACTCAGCAGGAGGACAGGATGTCCTTCATCGCGGCCTTCTCCGCCGCGGTGACCCACAGCGCGTACTTCGTCTTGACCTTGACCTGGCGGACGATGTAGGCGCACCTGTACGCCTTGCGCGGCGGCAGCCATGTCGCCGCGTCGGCGTCGCTCTTCTGCCCGTTGAGCGGCCCGTCGACCGCCAGCAGGTTCAGCGGGTCGTTGGCGAACTCCTTGCGCTTGTCCTTCGTCCACTGCTGGGCGCCCTTCTGCCAGGCGTCCGACAGCGGGATCAGGTGGTCGATCTGCACGTCCGAGCTGGTGTCCTGGCCGCGCCTGAAGTGGATCGTCTTGCCCGAGTACGGGTCGTCGAGGACACCCGTCAGCACGATGCAGTCGTGCGTGCCCGGCCTGAAGGTCTCCTCGCGCAGGTCCCGCTTGAGGATGTCGTTGCGAGTGTCGCACCCGTTACGGTCGACGTCCGACCACGCGGGCCCGAACTTCTCCCGCTCGAAGCCGGTCTTCGGCGCGCGTCCCTTGACCGCGAGCTTGTCCAGGTCCTTGCGCGCCTGGCCGACGTCGGCCGCCGGCGCCTTCTGCGGCTCGGTGTCGATGTCGGCCGCCTGTAACCCCCCGCACCCCGTCAGTACCGCCATCGAGGCCAGAGCGCCCAACATCCTCTTCATTCGTAAAATTCTAGGATGTAAACGGTCAAAGGCTCGACTATCCATCCGGCCACGCCTGAAGGACAACCCACGGGATTGACGGCCGCCTGCCCTCGTCGCCGCCGCGCGTGACGAAGGGGAGGGGTGAAGGGGTGACGCCCGCCTGCCCTGGTCGTCGCCGGACGCGGGAGGGCGGGGCCTCAGGTGAGGAGGAAGCCGCCGTCGACCGGCAGCGTCACGCCGGTGACGTAGGAGGAGGCGTCGCTGGCCAGGAAGACGGCCGCGGCGACCAGCTCGGCGGCCTCGCCCACGCGCTTCATCGGCACCCGGATCTGCAGCATCGTCTCGATGTAGTCGGGCTTGTAGGCCTCGGTCATCTCCGAGCGGAAGAAGCCCGGCTCCAGGCAGTTGACCCTGATGCCCTTGCGCCCCGACCACTGCTGGGCCAGATCCCGGGTCAGCCCGACGACCGCCGCCTTGGACGCGCTGTAGGCCGCCTGCGGCAGCCCCGCGGTCGTCTCGCCGAGGATGCTGCCGACGTTGATGATCGACGAGCCGGGCCGCATGACCCGGCCGCACGCCTGCGCCATCCAGTAGGTGCCGTGCAGGTTGATGTCGACGACCTGGCGGAACTCCTCCGGCGTCTCCCGTGTGGCGGGCACCGCCGTACCGACGCCCGCGTTGTTGACCAGCACGTCGACGGCGCCGAAGGCCGACACGGCGGCCTCGACGAGCGCGTCGCAGTCGGCGACGACGGTCACGTCGGTCGGTACGGCCACGCACCGCCTGCCGGTCTCCTCGACCAGCCGGCGCGTCTCCTCCAGCCGGTCCTTGCGACGGGCGCCGATCACGATGTCGGCGCCGGCCTCGGCCAGCCCCCGGGCGAAAGCCACGCCGAGCCCCGAAGAGGCTCCGGTGACGATGGCGACCTTCCCCCGAAGGCTGAACCTGTCGAGCATCTAGAGTCCGTACTCCTTCACGATCCGCTCGTGGCGCTCCACCTCGACGTCGACCTCCCTGGCCAGGTCGAGCCAGGCCAGCGGGTGGACCCACCGCTCGGTGGCGTCGTCGAGCAGGGCGTCGACCTCGACGGCCGACACGTTCGGCGGCACGGCGAGCCAGCCGAACACGCCCGGCAGCTGCTCGTTGCTGGTCGGGTGGGTGACCTTGTAGTTCTCGTCGCTGTAGACCCACATCGGCCAGCCGCGCTCGGCCATGACCTCGGTGAACTCGGCCCAGTCCTCCTCGCTCGGCGCGGCGCCGTCGAAGAAGAAGCTGGTGTAGCCGCCCGGCCTGAGCATGCGGACCGCCGCGAACGGCGGCACGAAGTTCTGCTGCTCCTGCGGGTCGTCGGGAACGGGCTCGAGCAGCTGCGGGTCGAAGACGACCAGGTCGCCCGCGTTGTACTCCATGCCGCGCGGCTGCGGCAGCGCGAGCCTGGCGGTGGCGGGGCCGGTGCGGATGGACAGCACCTGGCGCTGGCCGCCGTCGGGCGCCGGCAGGATGATCCTGACCAGGCCCAGCTCCTCCTCGACCGGCCCCTCGGTCGACTTGACCGGCATGCCGATCTTCTTGGCGCCGACGCGGACGGTCTCCCAGTCTTCGGCCGAGGTCGCCAGCACGATCATGCGCCAGACGTCCTCGTCGGTGATGTCGTCGCCGTCGAGGGCCTCGCGCAGCACCTGGGCGCCCTTGGCGTCCTGGTCGAGCTGCTGGCTGGCGCTGGCGAACGCGCGCCTGGCCTCGATGCCCGCGCCTGCCGCCAGCGCCTGCTCGGACTCGGCGGCGGCCTGCTCCCACCGCTCGCGGGCGAGGTGGAGCCTGGCCAGCGCGAGGTGCTTGGCCTTGGCGGGCAGCAGCTCGGCCAGCTGCTCGAGCCGCTCGTCCTGGCGGGCCTCGACGAGCAGGTTGGTCAGGAAGTCGACGTCCTGGGAGCCGGCGGTGGCGATCCTGCCGCCGTCGACGAGCATCTTCCAGTAGATGTCGGCGCCCGTGGCGGGGTAGCCGAGGAAGCCCAGCGTGGTGGTGTGGCGGCGGGTGGCCTCGATGTCCGTGCCCGACAGCGGGGCCAGCCAGCCGACCCACTCCTCGGGGTTGGCGTTGATGCCGTCGGCGGCGTCGAAGTAGGCGACGCGCTCCTCCAGCGGGCTGGACGCCTCGGGCGCGGCGGTGGCCGCGGCGGCGGCGCGCAGGGCGGCGATCCGCTCGGCCACGCCGTCGGTGGTGCGCAGCTCGGCCGCGGCCTGCTCGGCCAGGTCGGCCAGCAGCTCGGCCTGCCAGACGCCCTTCCTGGCGACGGCGAGGTCACCGGCGACCAGGGCGAGCTCGAGGCGGGCGCGGTAGCCGCCCATCATGCCGAAGTAGTCGATCCACTGGCGAAGGACGCGGCCGAGCTGCCAGGTGTTGGTGATCTGCGCGGAGCTCGCCAGCTTCTCGACGGCCCGCGCCCACTCCACGAAGTCGCGCGGGTGGTCGCCGACGATGTCGAGGTCGGGCAGCGCGTCGACGGCCTCGGCCGTACGCTGCAGCGTGGCGAGGATGAGCGCGCGGCGCACGCCCTCGCGGTGGGGCTTGGCGACCGGGTTGTCGGGCTTGAAGTCGGCGGCGGCCTGGATGGCGGCGAGCGCGTCCTCGGCGCGGCCCGCGGCCAGCAGGGCGCGCGAGCTCTCCGCCCCGAGCTCCCAGCTGGCCTCGCGGCCGACCGCGCCGAGGCGCTGGATGGCGGCCTCGGCGTAGGAGACGGCCTCGTCGGCCCGGCCCGCGTCGGTCAGCGCCGAGACGTACTGCGTGACCAGGCCCGCGTAGGCGGGGTCGGTCGGCTCGAGCGCCTCGACGGCCGGGCCGAGGAGGGCCAGGCGCTCGGCGGCGTAGCCGGGGCCGTCGGCGTTGGCCTGGGCGATCGCGAGCGCCTCCACGGCCGCGGGGGCCGACGGGCAGTCGCGCACGTCTTCGCGCTGGGCGAACGCCAGCAGCTCCTCCGCGTCGCCGATCGCGACCGCGCCCTGCGCCCTGTCGCCCACCCGGCCGATCAGGTGCCAGTAGCGGGCGTAGAACTCGAGCCATGGCAGGCCGACGCTCTCCGCCTGCTGCGCGATGGCCGGTGCCATCACGTCGAGCTGCGGGTATCGACCCTCGTAGGCCTGAGCCGGCAGGTCGCCAAGCGCCATGGCGAACGGCGCGTTACCCGCCTCGGAAAGCTGCTGCTGGGTTTCGCCGACCCAGGCCCAGATGTCCACGTCCATGGGCAGTCAGTCTGCCAGGTCAATGGACATGCCCCAAACGCATCAAGGTGACGAGCTCGTCGCGTTCCGCGTCGGTCAGGACGGCGAAGGCGGGCGCCATCAGCTCGTCCGTCAGGTCTTCGGCCTCCCGCCTGCGGGCGGCCGTCTCCTCGGAGATGGCGGGATACGGCTCGGGCCAGGTGAAGAAGCGCGCCATGTCCCGGCCGGAGGACAGGCCTATCGGCGTGCCCTCGTGGTCGGTGGCGAGCGCCGCGGTCAGCGCGTCGAGGCCCTTCGACAGGATCGCGATCGCGTGCACGCCGCCGCGCAACTCCCTGACCACGTGCATGAGCTGGGTGGCCCTGGCCACCCGATCGTCAGGCAGCGGTACGGCCCGCCAGCCGGCGAACAGCGGGGCGCCGAGCACGGAGGCGCCGCCTGCGACCTTTTCCAGCAGGTCGGCGATGCGGACGCAGCCTTCGACCGCGCCGAGCTTGCGTCGCCCCCAGGCGTGGCAGGCGGCGGTGTAGAGCTCGACGGCCTCCTCCACGGCAAGCTTGCGGCCGCCCTCCCAGCTCTCGCGCACGTGGCCGGGAGGGAAGAAGACGGCCGCCGAGGTGACGACGTCGGCGTCGACCTCTCCGAGGACGCCGCACCTGCCTCTGAAGTAGAGCTCGCGCGGGCCCAGCCCGGTTCGTTCGCACAGCTGCTTGGCCTCGCGGGAGATCATGAATCCGCCGCCGAGCCTGCCGATCGTGCCCTTGACCGCCGCCGCGGTGCTCCTGGAGTCGACCATGCGGCCAGCATCGCCCAGCAGAACATCATTCTGCAAGGGGCTGTGGCCTCCCTGTGGCCTCAGATCGTCAGCTCTCCCGAGGCGATGATCATCGCGGGCCCCGCCAGATGGCTGGTCCGCTCGTCGAGCGTGACGGTCAGGATCCCGCCCGGCACCTCCACGGTCCACGTGCCCGTGCTCTCCCCCGCCAGGTGCGCCGCCGCGACCGCCGTGGCGACCGCGCCCGTGCCGCACGAGCGCGTCTCGCCCGAGCCCCGCTCGTAGACCCGCATCAGCGCCCGGTGCGTGCCCACCGCGTTGAGCAGTTCGATGTTGACCCCGTTGGGGAAGACCGCGGGGTCGAAGGCCGGCTGGTGGGTGAGGTCGAGGTGGGCGACGGGGTCGCCGATGACGCACGCCAGGTGCGGGTTGCCCATGTCGACGTGCAGCCCGGTGTACTCCTGGCCGTTCACGATGGCGGTGCTCGACCCGAGCACGACCGGCTTGCCCATGTCGACGCTCACGTCGCCGTCGGCGGCCAGCCGTACGAGCTTGGGCCCTCCTCTGGTCGCGACGGCGAACTCGCCGGGCTCGGCCAGGCCCGCCTCGACCAGGTAGCGGGCGAAGACGCGCACGCCGTTGCCGCACATCTCGGCGAGGCTGCCGTCGGCGTTGCGGTAGTCCATGAACCACTCGGCCCGGTCGGCCTGGTCGGCGACCTCGGGGCTGAGCTTGGTCCTGACCACATGGAGCACGCCGTCCGCGCCGATGCCCGCCCTGCGGTCGCACACCGCGGCCACCCTGGCGGGAGGCAGGTCGAGCTCCCCGTCGGGATCGGGGAGGATGACGAAGTCGTTGTCGGTGCCGTGCCCCTTGAGGAATCTCATGCCCCAACCCTATCCAGGGCCCGCTGGAGCAGGTCCGGCGCGTCGAAGGGCAGCCAGACCACCCTGGGGTCGCGGCGGAACCACGACTCCTGGCGCCTGGCGAACCTGCGCGTGGCTCTGACCGTCTCCTCGAAGGCCCGCTCCTCGCTCCATTCCCCGTCGAGGAAGCGCAGGACCTGCGCGTAGCCCAGCGCCCTGCTCGCCGTACGGCCCTGCGCCAGGCCCAGCGGGAGCAGCCCGCGCACCTCGTCGACGAGCCCCGCCTCCCACATGCGCCGCACGCGCAGCTCGATGCGCTCGTCGAGCACCGGCCGCGGCACCTCGACGCCGATCTGGACGCTGGCGTAGACGGCGTCGTAGGAGGGCATGTTGGCCGAGAAGGGGCGCCCGGTGAGCTCGATGACCTCCAGGGCGCGCACGATCCTGCGCCCGTTGCTGGGCAGGATGGCGGCGGCCGCGGCGGGGTCCTGCTCGCGCAGCCGCGTGTGCAGCGCGCCCGATCCGCGCTCGGCCAGCTCGGCCTCCAGCTTCGCCCGGATGTCGGCGTCCGTGCCGGGGAAGTCGAGGTCGTCCAGCGCCGCCCTGACGTACAGGCCCGAGCCGCCCACCAGGATGGGCACGTCGATGTCGTCCATCAGCGGCCGGACCAGCCGCTGGTACTCGGCGACGCTCGCCGTGACCGTAACGTCCCAGATGTCCAGAAGGTGATGCTTCACCCCACGACGCTCTGCTTCGTCGAGCTTTGCCGTACCGATGTCCATTCCTCGGTAAAGCTGCATGGAGTCGGTGTTGATGCACTCCCCGCCCAGCCGGAGTGCCAAATCCACGGCGAGATCGGACTTTCCGGCCGCGGTCGGTCCGACGACGGCGATCACTGGCTGTTTCCCCACACGGATAAGTGTGACAAGCCGATGGGTATGAACGGTCCGCAGTATCGGCACACCATTCGGGGGAAAGTATGTCGATCTTCGACAAGGTCAAGGAGATGCTGGGCGGCGAGAAGTCCAAGAGCGTCCCTGAGCAGGGCGGTCCTGCGGCCGAGGAGGCCGCGGGAAGCGCCCAGGCGGGCGACGTGCTCAGCGACTTCAAGAACAAGGCCGAGGAAGCGGCCATGAGCGGCATCGACGAGGCCGCCAAGAACGTCGACGAGGCCACGGGAGGTAAGTACACCGACCAGATCAACAAGGGCGCGGAGAAGGCGAAGGACGTCGCCGACAAGATCGACGGCGAGCAGGGTTGACCCGAGTTCAGGTGCGGGGCGCGTGGCTATAGGTCGAGAAGCGTCGGTTGCAGATAGCCCTCGTGGGTGAGCAGCCAGCGCTTGGTCTCGACACCCTCGCCCCCGCTGAACCCGCCGAGCCCGTTGCCCGCCACCACCCTGTGGCACGGCACCACGATCGGGATGGGATTGGCTCCCATGATCGACCCGATGCCCCGCGCTGGAACCCTCGACTCCGCCTTGCGGGCCAGCTCGCCATAGGTGACGACGGTGCCGAACGGCACCCTGTGCAGCGCCTGCAGCACCTGGCGCGGCGTCGCGGGAATGAACCGCCAGTCGACGGGCGTCTCGAACACGCGGCGCCGTCCCGCGAAATATTCGGTCAACTCGGCTACGGCTCCGGCCGTACGATCCGGGTCATGAACCTCGACCAGGTCCTTCAGGCGCGGCCTGGAACCCCAGCCCGCGGCCACCAGCCCCACCTCCGTGACGGCCAGCGTGAACCTGCCGACAGGCGTCGCGACCTCGGCGTACGCGACGGTGACCGGCTCGTGGCTCGTCCGGAAGGTCATCTGGGAGGTCATCGTGTCCTCTCGTGAACTCGTGGTGCTGGGCACGTCCAGCGCCGTCCCTACCAGACACCGTAACCACAACGGCTACCTTCTGCGCTGGGACGGCCAGGGCCTGCTGTTCGACCCGGGCGAGGGCACGCAGCGGCAGATGGTGCACGCGGGGCTCAGCGCGCACGACGTCCACTGGATCTGCGTCACCCACTTCCACGGCGACCACTGCCTCGGCGTGCCAGGCGTGGTGCAGCGCATCGCCCGCGACAAGGTCAGGCACCAGGTACGCGCGGTCTTCCCCGGCTCGGGCGAGCTCTACTGGCGCAGGCTCAGGAACGCCGCCGCCTTCGCCGACACCGACCGGATCAGCGAGCATCCCGTCACGGGCGAGGCCGCCGTGGTGGGGCCGCTGACCGCCCGCCGTCTGTCACACCCCGTCGAGTCGTACGGCTACCGCCTCCAGGAGCCTGACGGCCGCCGCATGCTGCCCGACCGGCTCAAGGCGTTCGGCATCAAGGGCCCCGAGATCGGCGAGCTCCAGCGGACCGGCTCGGTGCGCGGCGTCACGCTCGACCAGTGCAGCGTGCCGCGTCAGGGGCAGGCCGTGGCGTTCGTCATGGACACCAGGCTCTGTGACCCGGTGTTCGAGCTGGCCGACGGCGTGGACCTGCTGGTGATCGAGTCGACGTTCCTGTCGTCGGAGGCGACGCTGGCCAAGGAGTACGGGCACCTGACCGCCTTCGACTGCGGAGTCGTCGCCGCCCGCTCGGGCGTCAGGCGGCTGGTGCTGACCCACTTCTCCGAGCGGTACGGCGTCGCCGAGGAGCCCGCGTTCCTGGAGGAGGTACGGCGCAGCTACGACGGCGAGGTGGTGCTGGCCCGCGACTTCACCACGGTCCCTGTGCCCAGGCGGCGCTGACCGTCTTCAGGTCGTTGGGGCCTGGTCAGGTCCAGGTGGCCACGAAGTAGCCGACTCCGTAGGGCGCGGCGTTCTCCAGCAGCGCGGCCCGCGGCCGGGTGCCGCCCGCCGCGCCCGCCAGCACCTGGAACGCGGCCCTGCCGCCCACCCAGAGCCGTGCCGCCTCCTCCGGGACGAGCGCCGCCAGCGCGCCCGCGTCACCTTCCGCCAGCGCCCCCGCGATCCCCTCGTTGTACGGCAGAGCCGCGGGGGCGAGGTAGCCGGGCGACTTCTCGGTGAGGCAGGCCGAACCGTCGCCCATGACCAGCAGCGCCGTACGCCCGTCGGCGACGAGCAGCTCTCCCAGCCGCAGGCACTCGTCCGTGCCCGCGCCGGAGGCGACCTCGTGGAAGAGCGCCCTCGCGCCCGCCTCGTCGCCCAGCAGCCACCGGCCGATCGTCAGCGACAGCGGCAGGACGGGCTCGCCGTCGCCCACCCTGACGTCGACGCCCCACGGACGCAGCGTGCCCGCGGGCCGCCCGCCGTACGCCCTCGTGGTCTCGCCGCCGCCCACGACGACGAGCCGGTCGTGTTCCACGGCGAGCATCGCCTCGACCGCGGCGGCGCAGGCGGCGCGCAGGCCGTCGAGCTCGGGCGCGGCGGCCCCGGCGAGCGCGGGCACGAGCAGGGGCGGATGCGGGCACACGGCGGCGGCGACAAGCACCTGCCCAGGCTAACCCGAGCCGTCGCCACATCCGCCCGAGCAGGACGGCGACATCGACGACTTGCGCTCCGGCGCGGTGGCACTCGGCCGGGGCCAGTCAAGGGTGAGGTGTCAGCAGCCGTCCTTGGCGCACTGGCCGGGGACCGAACCCGCGGGGCCGTCGGCCGGGCCGGTCTCGGCGGGCTCCTGCTGCTGGCCCTTGCCGGTCTGGGGCTTGTCCTTCGAGCCGGTGTTCTGCGTGCCCTTCGAGCCGTCGCCGTTGCTCGAGGGACCGGCCGAACCCGAGTCGGACTCGTCGGAGGGCGAGTCGGCGGGAACGGCGTCGCCCTCGGCGGACTCGCCGCCCGCCTCGGGGAGCGTGGCGTCGCCCTCCGCCGTTTCGCCCGAGTCACCGAGATCCTCGCCGGGGCCTTCGGCGTCCTCGGAACCGGACTGCTCGGAACCGGACTGCTCGGCCCCATCAGTGGGCTGCGAGACCGACGGGCCGCTGCCGGTGCCACCGGCGTCCGTGCCGAGCACCGCGAACCCGACGCCACCGGCCGCCAGCAGGGCGACGAGGGCCGAGGCGGCGATGATGAGGGTCTTCTTGCTCTTGTTCGGTCGTGGATCGTGTCCGGGCCCGGAAAGGATCTCCAGACCCTGGTCAGGCTGGCCCGTCGGGGAGGGGACGTGCCCGTGCATGAGAAAACTCCCTGCGGTCGTATCGGGGGGAAACGCGATGGCCTCCGCGGGTGATGGACCACACTAACCGCAGGAGTGGAATGCCCGCGCACCAATCACGAAGGAATCACGACTTGTCTTCTCTTGGACCCATACGCCCAGGTTGGGGGGCGAGGGCGGTTCCTGCGGCGGGGGTGGCCGCCGTCCTCGGCACCGCTGGACTGGGCGTTTTCCTGGCGTTTTCCGGGGATTCCAGTGATCATTCCCAGGTGGCGCGACCCGCTCCGATAACGCCTATTATCGCAATCCCCGAAATATCAACTTCCGTGGGAGCGCGGGCGTTCGTGCCGCCCCACTCCCCCGCGATCTCCTGGGTACGGCAGGTGCCCGCGCCACCGCCGTACCGCACCAGGATCGGCACCGGGCAGCGAACCGGCGCAGTGGTCGGCGACCGCGGGCCACGCCTCGATGCGCCTCTCATTGGCGGGCCGCACACCGATGGGCCCCGCGCCGGCGGAGTCGACGATGGCCAGGCACGCGTCGCCGTGCAGACCCCGAGGAGCGCGCCCCGCCTGCCTGCCGCCACACCGCCCACAGCCAGGCCCGCTGATGGGCCCGCGAGCATCCGGCCCGACCCCTGCGCCACGTTCGACGGCCTGCGCCGCGACTACTGCTACCAGGTGCTCGACGATCTGACGCACTGAGCCACCGGGGCCCCTGCAGGAACCCGCGGGAGTCCGCGGGCATGACGGCGACCCCGGCAGCAAGAGGCTGGCGGGGTCGGCGTGCAAGGCCACGCACGGGCCCGCGTGCGAGGTCGGCCTGCGGGCCCGCGTGTGAGGTCGGCGTGCGGGATGGGTCAGGAGGTGACGGCGCAGCCCGACGGCTCGACGGGAAGCGGCGCGGGCCTGCCGATGGTCGGCATGCCGAGGGAGACCCCCTTCGGCTTGGCGGGAGCGCCCTGGCGGGCCTCCCACGCGTCGCCCGCGCGGGTGCGGCGCAGGCCGAGCGCGCGGTCGGCGACCAGGTGGTGCGGGGCGGCGTAGGTCACCTCGACCGTGACCATGTCGCCAGGCCTCGGCGTCTGCTCGCCCACCGCGAAGTGGACGAGCCGGTTGTCGGGGGCCCGCCCGGAAAGCCGCCTGGTGGCCTCGTCCTTGCGGCCCTCACCCTCGGCGACCAGCACCTCGAGCGTGCGGCCCACCTGCTTCTTGTTCTCCTCCCACGAGATCTCCTCCTGGAGGGCGATCAGGCGCTCGTACCGCTCCTGCACGACCTCCTTCGGCACCTGGTCGGGCATCGTGGCCGCGGGGGTTCCTGGGCGGATGGAGTACTGGAAGGTGAAGGCGTTGGCGAAGCGGCTCTGCCGTACGACATCGAGGGTCGCCTGGAAGTCGTCCTCGCTCTCGCCGGGGAAGCCGACGATGATGTCGGTGGAGATGGCCGCGTCGGGCATGGCCGCGCGGACCCGCTCGATGATCCCGAGGTAGCGGTCGGCCCGGTAGGAGCGGCGCATCGCCTTCAGCACGCGGTCGGAGCCCGACTGCAGCGGCATGTGGAGCTGGTGCATCACGTTGGGCGTCTCGGCCATGGCGGCGATGACGTCGTCGGTGAAGGCGGCGGGGTGCGGGGAGGTGAAGCGGACCCGCTCCAGGCCCTCGATGTCGCCGCAGGCGCGCAGCAGCTTGCCGAAGGCGAGCCGGTCGCCGAACTCGACGCCGTAGGTGTTGACGTTCTGGCCGAGCAGCGTGACTTCGAGCACGCCCTGCTCCACCAGCGTCCTGACCTCGGCCAGCACGTCGCCTGGCCGCCGGTCCTTCTCCTTGCCGCGCAGCGCGGGCACGATGCAGAAGGTGCAGGTGTTGTTGCAGCCGACCGAGACCGACACCCAGGCCGCGTACGGCGACTCGCGCTTGGTGGGCAGCGTCGAGGGGAAGACCTCGAGCGACTCCTTGAGCTCGACCTGCGCCTCACCCGCGATGCGGGCCCGCTCCAGCAGCACCGGCAGCGAGCCGATGTTGTGGGTGCCGAACACCACGTCGACCCAGGGCGCCTTGCGGACGATCTCGCCCTGGTCCTTCTGGGCCAGGCAGCCGCCGACGGCGATCTGCATGCCGGGGTTCTTCACCTTGGCGGGCCGTAGGTGGCCGAGGTTGCCGTAAAGGCGGTTGTCAGCGTTCTCGCGAACGGCGCACGTGTTGAACACGACCACGTCGGCGTCCTGGCCCTCGGGGGCGGGAACGTAACCGGCGTCCTCCAGCAGGCCGGACAGCCGCTCGGAGTCGTGCACGTTCATCTGGCACCCGTAGGTGCGCACCTGGTAAGTCCGGGTCACAGTCATGGCACTTCCAAGCGTAGGCGTTCCGCCGTAACACTCGCGCCGGGCCCGAAAATGAAGATGCCGTGATCGGATCGGTACCACCTGGTTAGTGACCAGTGCATCCAGCCCCTCTACGTTGTCATGCATGACGGAGAACTCGACTCCGCTGGTCAAGCTGGAGAACGTCCAAAAGCACTTCGGGGCGTTGCACGTCCTGAAGGACATCAATCTGACCGTTTCCCGCGGTGAGGTCCTGGTCGTGATCGGCCCTTCAGGCGGTGGCAAGTCCACCCTCTGCAGGACGATCAACCGCCTGGAGACCATCGACGGTGGTCAGATCATCTTCGACGGCACTCCGCTCCCAGCCGAGGGCAAAGCACTGGCAGGGCTGCGCTCCGAGGTCGGCATGGTCTTCCAGTCGTTCAACCTGTTCGCCCACAAGACGATTCGCGAGAACGTCACGCTCGGGCCGATCAAGGTGCGCGGCATCTCCAAGGACAAGGCCGACTCGCGGGCGCTGGAGCTGCTGGATCGTGTCGGCATCGCCGCGCAGGCGGACAAGTACCCCGCCCAGCTGTCCGGCGGTCAACAGCAGCGTGTGGCCATCGCCAGAGCGCTGGCGATGGACCCCAAGATGATCCTGTTCGACGAGCCCACCTCCGCTCTGGACCCCGAGATGGTTCAGGAGGTGCTCGACGTCATGATCGGCCTCGCCCACGACGGCATGACCATGGTGGTGGTCACGCACGAGATGGGCTTCGCCCGCAGGGCGGCCAACAGGGTGGTGTTCATGGCCGACGGCCAGATCGTCGAGGAGGCCGCCCCCGACGAGTTCTTCACCAACGCCCAGACCGACCGGGCCAAGGATTTCCTTTCCAAGATTCTTACGCACTAGAAGAGGTGTCACACATGCGTATCCAACGTGCGGGAGCCGCGCTCGCGGCCGCCGGCGTCCTGGTAGGGAGCCTGGCGGCCTGTGGCGGCGACAAGACCTACTCCAGCGTGGCCGACAAGGTCGCCGACGGCGCCACCATCGTGGTCGGCACCAAGTGGGACCAGCCGAGCCTGGGGTTGAAGAAGGGCGCCGAACCCGAGGGCTTCGACGTTGACGTCGCCAAGGCCGTCCTCAAGGAGATGAACGGCGGCAAGGATGTCAAGGTCGAGTGGAAGGAGTCGGCCTCGTCCAACCGCGAGCCGTTCCTCGAGAACGGCACGGTCGACATCATCTTCGCCACCTACTCCATCACCGAGGCCCGTAAGCAGAAGGTGACCTTCGGCGGGCCGTACGTGGTGGCCCACCAGGACGTGATGGTCCGCGGCGACGACGCCGCGATCACCAAGCCGCAGGACCTGACCGGCAAGCGCATCTGCAAGGCGGCGGGCTCCAACTCCTACAAGCGGATCACCGACCCGCCGCCGGACGGCCAGCTCGACCTCGACGCCACGACCGTCGACGCCGCCAACTACTCCGAGTGCGTCCAGAAGCTGCAGGGCAGCAACCTCGACGCCGTCACCACCGACGACCTGATCCTGGCCGGCTTCGCCAAGCAGGCCCAGGCCGCCGGCGGCAACTTCAAGGTGCTCGGCCAGCCGTTCACCGACGAGAAGTACGGCATCGGCCTCAAGAAGGGCGACACCAAGACCTGCGAGGCGGTCAACGCGGCCGTGGCCAAGGTCTGGTCGAGCGGCACCATGAAGACGCTGCTGGACAAGTGGTTCGGCGGCATCCAGGGCCTCAAGCTGTCGGCGGAAGCCCCGAAGGCTGAGGGCTGCGCGTAGCCGTACGGCGACAGACCGGACGCGGCGGCCGGGTGGTCTCGGCCGCCGCTGTCATATCAACGGTGGAGCACTGTGGACGAACTTATTCAATACGCCCCTGAGCTGGCTCGGGGGTTCCTGGAGAACGTCAAGCTCTCCCTTGTGGGCGTGGTGTGCTCGCTCATCATCGGCACGGTGCTGGTGGCGATGCGCGTGTCGCCGACTCCCGTGCTGCGCGCCGCCGGCACGATCTACGTCAACGTCGTGCGGAACACGCCGTTGACGCTGGTGCTGGCCTTCTCGGCACTGGGCCTCAGCGACACGCTCGGGCTGGTCTTCTCCAGCGTGCCGCGGACCAACTCCTTCTGGATCGTCGCGATGGGCCTGTCGTTCTACACGGCGGCGTTCGTCTGCGAAGCGCTGCGCGCGGGCATCAACACGGTCCCGCTCGGGCAGGCCGAGGCGGCCAGGGCGATCGGGCTGACGTTCTTCCAGTCGCTCACGCTGATCATCCTCCCGCAGGCGTTCCGCGCGGTCGTGGCGCCGCTGGGCAGCGTGATCATCGCCATGATCAAGAACACCACCGTGGCCACCGCCGGCGGATACCTCGCCGACTCGGCGGCGGTGATGAAGGAGACCTTCGACACCACGGGCGCCTCGATCCCGATCTTCCTGGGCATCGTCGTGGCCTTCATGGCCGTGACCCTGCCCATCGGCTACTTCACGGGCTGGCTGGCTCGTCGGATGGCGGTGGCCCGATGAGCACTTCTGTTCTGTTCGACGCGCCGGGGCCGCGGGCCAGGGTCCGCAACGGCATCCTGACCGTCGTCGGCGTGCTCCTGGTCGCGGGTGTGCTCTACGGCATCTACGCGGGCTTCGACGCCAAGAACCAGTGGGACGGCCGCATCTGGGAGCCCTTCCTGCGGGCCGAGACGTGGACGGTCTACATCCTGCCCGGCCTGAGGGGCACGCTGGAGGCGGCGGCCGTGGCTGCCGTGCTCGCGTTGATCTTCGGCGCGGTGTTCGGCCTGGCCAGGCTCTCCGACCACAAGTGGATCAGGGTCCCCGCGGGCCTGGTGGTGGAGGTCTTCCGCGCCATCCCGCTGCTGCTGCTGATCTTCTTCATCTTCTACCTGGCGCCCACGCTCTTCGGCGGCGGTGACTACGCGTTCATCTCGGTCGTCCTGGGCCTGATGCTCTACAACGGCTCGGTGCTGGCCGAGGTGGTCAGGGCCGGCGTGCTGGCCGTGCCCAAGGGGCAGTCGGAGGCGGCCTACTCGATCGGCATGCGCAAGAACCAGGTGATGCGCCTGGTCCTGCTGCCGCAGGCGGTCACGGCCATGATGCCGGCGATCGTCAGCCAGCTCGTCGTCCTGCTCAAGGACACCGCGCTCGGCTACATCATCGCCTACGTCGACCTGCTCAACACCGGATTCAAGATCCTGCCCGCGGTGTTCTTCGGCTCGCTGATCCCCGCCGCGATCGTCATCGGCATCATCTACATCGGTCTCAACATGGCGCTGAGCGCGCTGGCCACCTGGCTGGAGCGGCGCAGCAGGCGCAGCCGCAAGACCGCGGCGCCGCCCGTCGCCCCGCCCGCCCCGGGCATGCTCGGCGGCGGGCTCGCCCCCGGACCTGGCTCGGAGGCCACGGCCGGGATGGAGTAACGGCCACGAGAGGCATGGTTTTCCGGCAGGATGCCGCTATGCCTCTCTGGCCTTCTCCCATCTCCACCACCGACGTCGCGAGCTCTGGCCTGCGCCTGGCGTGGCCCACCGTCTCCGGCGAGGAGATCTGGTGGACCGAGGACCGGCCCGACGAGGGCGGCCGCACCACCATCGTCCACCGGGCGGCCGACGGCACCCGCACCGAGCTGCTGGCCGCTCCGTGGAACGCCCGCAGCAGGGTCCACGAGTACGGCGGACAGCCGTACCTCGTGACCCCGCGCGGCGTGGTCTTCGTCAACCTCGCCGACCAGCGGCTCTACCTGCTGAGCGGCGAAGGCGAGCCCGAGCCGCTCACCTCCGACGACGGCTCCCGCTACGCCGACCTGCACCTCGGCGACGACCGGCTGTGGTGCGTGCGCGAACGCCACGACGGCAAGGTCACCCGCGCCATCGTCTCCGTCCCCCTTGACGGCGGGGCCTCAGAGGAGCTGGTGACCGGCAGCGACTTCTACGCCTACCCCACGCTCTCCCCCGACGGCCTGCACCTGGCCTACATCTGCTGGAACCACCCGCGCATGCCGTGGAACGGCACCGAGCTGCGCATCACCCGCCTGGCCGACGGCAACTCGTGGACCGTCAAGGGCGGCTCCAGCGAGTCCGTCCTCGCGCCGGCGTGGAAGGACGACCAGCACCTTTACCTGGTCTCCGACTGGTCGGGCTGGTGGAACCTCTACCAGATCGGCATCTACGGCACCTCCTCCCAGGCGCTCCACCCCGCCGAGGAGGAGTTCGCCGGGCCGCTGTGGCAGCTGGGCGGCCGGCCGTACCTCGTCATGGCCGACGGGCGGCTCGCGGTACTCCACGGGCAGGGCGACCTGCGCCTCGGTCTGCTCGACCCGGAGACCGGCGAGCTGCGCGACCTCGACGTGCCCTACGCGGGGTGGGACCCGGCCCTGTCCGCCGACGGCACCACCCTGGCAGGAGTGGCGTACGGCGGGGCGATCCCCCGCTCGGTGGCCAGGATCGACACGGTGACCGGCAGGGTCGAGGGCCTGCGCCGCGACATCGCCGAACTGCCAGACGTCGCCTACCTGCCCACCCCCGAGCCCGTCGAGTTCAGCGGACGGTTCGGGCGGCGGGTGCATGCCTTCCTCTACCGTCCGCTGCACGCCGAGGGTCCCGCCCCCTACGTGGTGTTCGTCCACGGCGGACCGACCGGGCACAGCGGGTCCGCGCTCGACCTTGAGAAGGCGTTCTTCACCTCGCGCGGCATCGGCGTGATCGACGTCAACTACGGCGGCTCCACCGGGTACGGCAGGGCCTACCGCGACCGGCTGCGCGGGCAGTGGGGCGTCGTCGACGTCGAGGACACCGTCGCCACCGCCGAATGGCTCGTCACCGAGGGCCTGGCCGACCCCGCCCGCGTCGCCGTCCGCGGGGGCAGCGCGGGCGGCTGGACGGTGATGGCCGCCTGCTGCACGTCGAACGTGTTCGCGGGCGGCGTCTCCTACTACGGGGTGAGCGCGCTCGCCCCGCTCAACGCCCACACCCACGACTTCGAGTCGCGCTACACCGAGTGGCTGGTCGGGCCGGAGGATCCCGTGCTCTACGCCGCCAGGGAGCCGCTGGCGCTGGTGGGCGGGGTGTCGTGTCCGATGCTGCTGCTGCAGGGGCTGGACGATCCGGTGGTGCCGCCCTCGCAGTCGTCGGCGTTCGCGGACGCGCTGTCGGAGCGGGGAGTGCCGTGCACGTACCTCTCGTTCGAGGGAGAGTCGCACGGCTTTCGCCGCACGGAGACGCGAACGGCGGCCCTGGCGGCCGAGCTGTCGTTCTACCAGCAGATCTTCACGATGCCTGCGACGTGACGGCCCGTGGAGCCGCGCTTGCCGCGCCGGAGGCTAGCGGGCGAACTCGGTCGCCCGCGACTCGCGGACCACGGTGATGCGGATCTGGCCCGGGTAGGTGAGCTCCTCCTCCACCTGCTTGGCCACGT
Source organism: Nonomuraea sp. NPDC059194 (assembly GCF_042754765.1). Lineage (NCBI taxonomy): Bacteria > Bacillati > Actinomycetota > Actinomycetes > Streptosporangiales > Streptosporangiaceae > Nonomuraea > Nonomuraea sp. NPDC059194. The sequence continues at coordinate 163,128 of NZ_JBHZBH010000005.1, forward strand.
CGCGCGCGATCACCTGCGCCTGGATGTCGTCGATCGCGTCCGGCTTCACCATGACGCGGATCTCCCGGCCCGCCTGCATGGCGAACACCTTGTCGACGCCGTCGAACGAGGTGGCGATCTCCTCCAGCCGCTCCAGCCGCTTCACATACGCCTCCAGCGACTCGCGCCGCGCTCCCGGACGCGACCCGCTGATCGCGTCGGCCGCCTGCGTGAGCACCGCCTCCACCGTGCGCACCTCGACCTCGTTGTGGTGCGCCTCGATCGCGTGGACGACGTCCTCGTGCTCGCCGTACCTGCGGGCGATCTCCGCGCCGATCAGCGCGTGGCTGCCCTCGACCTCGTGCGTCAGCGCCTTGCCGATGTCGTGCAGCAGCGCGCACCGCTTCATCAGCGACTGGTTCATCCTGAGCTCGGCGGCCATGATCCCGGCGATGTGCGCGGACTCGATCAGGTGCTTGAGCACGTTCTGCCCGTAACTTGTGCGGTAGCGCAACTGGCCCAGCAGCAGCGTCAGCTCCGGATGCATCTCGGTGATGCCGAGCTCCACCAGCGCGTCCTCGCCCGCCCGCGCGCACAGCTCCTGCACCTCCTGGCGGCTGCGGTCGTGGGCCTCCTCGATACGCTGCGGGTGGATCCGCCCGTCGAGCACGAGCTTCTCCAGCGTCAGCCGCGCCGTCTCCCTGCGCACCGGGTCGAAGCAGGACAGCAGCACCGCCTCCGGCGTGTCATCGATGATCAGGTTGACCCCGGTCGTCGACTCGAACGCCCTGATGTTGCGCCCCTCACGACCGATGATCCGGCCCTTCATGTCGTCGCCCGGCAGATGCAGCACGCTGACCACGGACTCGGCCGTCTGCTCGGCGGCGATCCGCTGCACCGCCAGCGTCACGATCTTGGTGGCGCGCTTCTCGCCCTCCTTGCGCGCCGTGCCCTCGATCTCCCTGATGATCAGCGCCGCCTCGCGCTTGGCCTGGTTCTCGATCTCCCTGACCAGCTCGTTCTTGGCCTGCTCGGCCGTCAGCCGCGCCACCCGCTCCAGGATGGCCCTGCGCTCGTTCTCGACCTGCAGCAGTTCCTCGCGCCGGTCGGCCAGCTCCGTCTCGGTCTCGGCCAGCGTCCTGCCGCGCTCGGCCTGCCTGCGCGCCTCCTCGTCGAGCCGCTGCTCCCGCTCGCCCAGGCGGTTCTCCCTGCGTTCCAGGTCGGCCCGCAGCTCCTTCAGCTCGGACTTGAGGATGTGGCTCTCCTCCTCGACCTCCTGCCGCATCTGCGCGGCCGTCTCGGCCGCCACCTCCGACCTGCGCAGGATCTCAACGGCGTCGGCCTGGGCTTTGTCCCTGATCTGTACGGCTTCGCGGCGCGCTTCCTCCAACTCCGCGTGCACCTCGGCCAGCTCGTCAGGCGACGGTTTGGAGACCGCGGGCGCTGTCAAGGCGGCAGTACGGCGCAGCAGTATGACAAACGCGACGATCATCACGCATGCCAGCAGCAGTACCGCGACCGCCAGCACCACGACAGGCGTCTCCATGTGCGCCCCGCCCTCCTCGCGTCAAAATTTCCAAACGCCTCAGGAGGGGTCACGTGCACGGCACGGATCGCCCCATCGGTGTCTCCACCAGGACAAATATCAAGCCAAGGCGGACCGGGAGTCGACGTGGACAGCCGACACCTTGTCGTTCATGGTCAATCGAGCTCACTCGTCCGTAGTTCACCGGTATGGCAATCCGCACTGCGCGGAGTAACTCCTCACTGCCGTCGAGGTTATGCGTCGAAGAGGTAACGGGCAAGCAAAGACGTGCTGTCAAGCGTGTCCTACCGTCGAATCGAGCACATACCGCACGATCTTGCCTGGAATGGCCGACATGCCGTCATTTACCCAGCTGATTCACATCTGACCCCTTGCTGGCGGGCCAGATCTTGGGCGCAGTCCCTCGAGCAGCCGGGTGGCGTGGCCGGGCGCGTCGGCGGGGTCGAGTGGGGCATGTTGGACGAGCAGCCGGTACCAGAAGGGGCCGAAGACGAGGTCGGCGACGTACCCGAGGTCCGCATCGGGAACGATCTCCCCCCGGTGGGCGGCGCGTTCCAGGAGCCGGACGACGACCTGCCGGCGGCTGTCGACCCAGTCACGGAAAGGGTCGGCGAACGCCGGATCGAGTTGCGCCTCGGCCATCAGGCCGCGCAGCGCCCGGACCCGCGGCGGATGGTCCACCACGCGATACAGCTGGGCGAGAAACGCGGTCAGATCGCCGTCGACACTGCCCGTGTCCGGTTCGGGCATCCGGTGGGCGACCCGCTGGGTGTAGGCCTCCATCACCAGTTCGGCGCGCGAGCTCCACCACCGATAGATGGTGCACGAGCTGACCGCCCGCGGGCACGAGGTTCGCGTGCCCCAACTGCCCGACCCCGAGGCGCCGCAGCCCGAGGCCTGGTTGAAGACGCTGGCCGCCGAGGTGGCCGACCCCGCCGACACCGTGCTGGTCGGTCACAGCATCGGCGGGGTCAACGTGCTGCGCCTGCTCGAGCAGCACGACTCAGCGATTTTCGCCGGGGCGTTGCTGGTCGCCACACCGGCGCATGAGGTCGGCTACGACGCGTTGGCCGGCTTCTTCGCGGGCGGATTCGACTGGGCCCGCATCAGGCGCGCCGCCGCGCAGATCCGGGTGCTGGTCGCCGTCGACGACCCGGTGCTCACCCGACCCCCTCGAACACGTGCGGCTGTTCAGCGAGCACCTGGGCGCCACCGCGCTGGTGACCCCGGATGGTCTGCACTTCAGCCGCCTGCAGGACCGGCGCGAGCTCCACGAGGCCATCGCGCTGGTCGCCGAACTGCTGCCGTGAGCCGGTCACCGTCCTGTTCACCCGCCGGGTACGGCCGGGCGTTCGAGGCATTCCTGGAACGCGTCCACGCCCTGGCTGCCACGCAGGTCGGCCACCAGGGCAACGCGGTCCTCCCACCACCCGGCCCGCCCGACCGGGATGCGCCCGATCCGCGATAGCCGCTCAACCGAGTTTGCCGCCGGTGAATTGCGCGGCCGCGCAGGCTTCCGGTCGTGTGGCGCTGGGGAGTGATGCCGTCACACCGGGGGATAGTCCTCCTCCACAGCGACACCCTCGTTCTCCAGCGCCTCGCGAACCACCCGGTAGGCCACCCCGGCCCCGTATCCCTTCCTGGCCAGCATCCCCGCCAACCGCCGGGTTCGGGCCTGCGGATCCAGCCCGCGGGTTGACGCGAGCTTGCGTTCCACCAGCCTGCGCGCCGTCTCGACCTCCTGATCGTCGTCGACCCGTTCGACGGCCTCGCTGACCGTGTCGCCGTCCACACCCCTGTGCCGCAACTCCGCCGCCAGCGCCCGCCGTGCGAGACCACGACCATGGTGCCGCGAGTCCACCCACGCCTCCGCGAACGCCTCGTCGTTGATCAGCCCAAGCTCCGTGAACCGATCCAGCACGGCGTCGGCCGCGTCCTTGGGCACGTCGCGCTTCCGCAACGCCTCGGCGAGCTGCGCCCGCGTCTTCGGCGCCATGGTGAGCAGCCTCAGGCAGATGGCCCTGGCGACCGACTCAGGGTCCGCCTCGGGACCGGAGCCCTCTTGCGGCCCCTCCGCCCATCCCGCCGAGCGCGCTCTCCCGACCCGTCGCCGCGAGCCTTCCCCGCGCCTGCCTCGGCCCTTTCGCCGCCCTGCGGCGGTCCCGTCCTCCGACCCCGGTCTCTCGTCCCCGTCTCCTGGCGCCTCGCCAGAAGGATCTCCCGGCCTGTCACCGAAGAGACCCCCCGACCAGCCGCCCTGTTCAGGACCCGACCGCCGCCCGGCACCAGCGGAACCCCGTCCACCCTCACCGGCCTCTTCGGACAGGAAGCCACCCTCCTGCCATCGCCCAGCCTGACGCTCGGGAGGAACACCCACCGCATGGTCGGGAGCGGCGTCCCGCTGCGCCTCGCCGGTTGGCTCGCTTCCGGAATCGTTCCGGTGCTCGTTCCCTGCGTTGCGGTTGCGCGGAACGACCTTTGGCCATCCTGCGGAACCCCCCGCCGACGATCCACCTATGCCCCTGGAAATGGACGCCCGTGAGGCGGTGGGACTGTCGTTTCGGTGGGTCGGCGCAGGCCACCCGGCATCAGGCGCCAGATCGGTCGACGCTCCCTCTTCTCTGGCCCACTCTGGTGCCTCGCCGATGGAATCGAATTCGTCACGACCTCCTCCCCCACCGGAGCCGGAACCACCGAAGCCTCGCCGGCCTGAACCGAAGCCGTCTCGCGCTTGAGCCCGGCCAGCCTCTCGCGCTTGAGCCCGGGCAGAGTCTCGCGCTTGAGCCCGGGCAGAGTCTCGCGCTTGAGCCCGGGCAGAGTCTCGCGCTTGAGTGGGGCCAGCGTCTCGCGCTTGAGCCCGGGCAGAGTCTCGCGCTTGAGTGGGGCCAGCGTCTCGTGCTTGAGCTCGGCCAGCGTCGGATCCGTCGCGCCCCCGGGAACGACCGGACCCCCAGCCACCGGATGACGACGCATCACTTTCGGAAGTGCCCTGGGCGGATCGCATTCCTGAGTCTCGGTCAGGCCAGCCGGAGTCGCGGTTGCGGCGCGACCCCTTGCGGGAGCGCGATGTCCTGCGACGACCCGGCGAGCCGTCGTCTCCCGAACCAAGCCCCCTGTTCGGGTAGTCGCCGTCGTCTCCGGATTCCAGCCCCCCATACCGCCGGTCCCCGTCGTCACCCGAGTCCAGCCACTCGTATGAGCGGCTCCCGTCATCGCCCGAGCCGAGCCCTCCGTCGGGAACGGCCCACGCACCCGACGATGAGCCCATGCGGGATCGACGCTTCGGACGGGGCTCTCGCTGCGCGATGTCCGGCCACGCACCCCAGTCGTGTGACGCTCCTGGATGATCGGCCCCATCGGTAGGCGACTCGGCCAGCCTCTTCTGCCCTCGGCCCGCCGACCACGATCGGGAGACGGAGTCGGCCGACGTGCCCCCTTGTTCACGGCCGTGGTGCCTGGTGCCGCCGTCTTCACGAGCGTCATTTCGGACGCCCTCTTGATCGGCATAGCGCCCGGCGCCTTCTTCGCGGGCACCATTCCAGCCGCCTTCATGACCGTGGTTCCCGTTGCCGCCGTCTTCACGGGCACTTCCGATACCGTCTCCACGGTTGCTGCGCCCGACTCCGTCTCCACGGCCACCATTCCGGCCGCCTTCACGGCCCTGGTGCCCTGTGCCGCCGTCTTCGCGATCGTCATTCGGGACGCCATCCTCACGGCCATAGCCCTCAGCACCATGGTCACGAGCATCATTCACGCCGACTTCCCAAGTGCCGACTTCCCGGTTGCCGTGCACAGTGTCGTCTTCGCCGCCATCGTTCCCGGTGTCGTCTTCACGGGCCTCGCCGTCACGGAGGTCTTCCGGGGTGCGGAGGTATGGCCCCTCCGACGTGGTCGCCGCTTCTTCGTCGGCTGGGACGTCGTCGGCAGGGGTGGCCGTGCGGGTGGGCGTCCATGCAGGGCCGGTTTCCGCGAACGGCCATGCGGGGGCGGGGTCGCCTTCCGGAGGCGCCCAGGCGGGGCGGCCCGATCGGGCGGGCCGGGGCGCGGCGAGGTCGGCCACTCCGTCGGGGATCTGGCTCCAGGCGTCCGAGCCGGAGCCGTTCGTGTCCCAGGCTCCGGAGGTCCAAGCCCCAGAGCCCGAACCCCAGCCGCCGGACTGCCCAGGGTCGCCCGGTCCCCAACCGCTGGACAACCCACGATCACCTACGCCCCCGGCGCCCGCGTATCCACGAACGCCCGGACCCCAACCATCAGTTTGCCCGGCGTCGGCCTGAGCCCAGCCGCCAGACTGCCCTGCGTCGCCCGAACCCCGACCGCTGGACTGCTCAAGGTCACCCGGACCCCAGCCGCCGGACAACCCACGATCACCTACGTCCCAGGCGCCCGCGTCCCCACGAACGCCCGGACCCCAACCATCAGACTGCTCACGATCACTCGAACCCTGACCGGCGGAATGCTCACCAGCACCGGGGCACCAGGGACCCGAGTCCATGCGATCGCTCGGGCCCCAGCCGTTGGAGCCCCGGGTATCCCAGGTGTCAGCGTTTCTCGTGGCCCAAGTGTCACGCGGGTTCCAGCCGTCAGGTGCTCGGTCGGTGGTGGCCCCTTCGGTGGATCCCTGGTCGCCGGCGCTCTGGCCGTCAGTGGCGCCGGCGTTCGAGGCGGGGTCACTGGGGACGCTGTCGTTGGGCATGCGATCGCTGGAGGTCTGGTCGGCGCTCCAGTTGGACGGGCTGCGGGGACCTCGGTCTCCACTGTCCGCGTCTTCGGGGTGGTCGGCGCTCCAAGCGGACGGGCTGCGAGGACCTCGGTCTCCACTGTCCGCGTCTTCGGGGTGGTCGGCGCTCCAGTTGGATGGGCTGCGGGGACCCCGATCTCGATCGTCCGCGTCGTCGGCAGTGCCCCTGCCGGAGTTCATGCCGAGGTAGCCCTCCGGCTCGGCCCGGGTGGCGGCGCTCCCGCCGGGAGGCTGACCATCCAGGCCAAGGCGACCCTCTGACTCGGCCCAGGCGGTGGCGCTCTCGCCGAGACGCTGACCGTCCAGGCCAAGGTGACCCTCCGGTTCGGCCGGGGAGGTGGCGCTCTTGCCGGGCGGCTGACCATCTGCTGGGTTGGTCGAAGGGTCGCCGAGGGGACCGTGCGTGGCCTCGGGGATGGAGCTGCCGGGAGTCGAGGGCGAAAGGCCCTCAACGGGGCCGGGTACGACCTCAGTAAGAGAGCTGTCGGGACCCTGGCCGCCCCACGGAGGGGTCGTGGGGTTGGGCGGGGGCGGCTCCGGGGTGGTGCCGGGTGGCCGCTGGTCAGGGTCCGACGACAGGCTCATGACTCAGGCCGGATCAGACGTCACCAGGCTTGGGCGTGGAGGCCTTGGAGCCGCGGCCCGAGGTGGCGGGGGCCGGAGGGGCAGCAGGAGCGGCTGCCTCGGCGGGGGCGTCGACGCGCGGGCCCACACCGAGCTTCTCCTTGATCTTCTTCTCGATCTCGTTGGCCACGTCCGGGTGGTTGCGCAGGAAGTTACGCGCGTTCTCCTTGCCCTGGCCGAGCTGGTCGCCCTCGTAGGTGTACCAGGCGCCCGACTTGCGGACGAAGCCGTGCTCCACACCCATGTCGATGAGGCCGCCCTCGCGGGAGATGCCCACGCCGTACAGGATGTCGAAGTCGGCGACGCGGAAGGGCGGCGCCATCTTGTTCTTGACGACCTTGACGCGGGTGCGGTTGCCGACCGCCTCCGTGCCGTCCTTCAGCGTCTCGATGCGGCGGATGTCGAGGCGGACCGAGGCGTAGAACTTCAGCGCCTTACCACCGGTCGTGGTCTCGGGCGAGCCGAACATGACGCCGATCTTCTCGCGGAGCTGGTTGATGAAGATGGCGGTTGTGCCCGTGCTGTTGAGCGCGCCCGCGACCTTGCGCAGCGCCTGGGACATCAGTCGCGCCTGGAGGCCGACATGGCTGTCGCCCATCTCGCCCTCGATTTCGGCCTTGGGCACCAGGGCCGCGACCGAGTCGATGACGATGATGTCGACGGCGCCCGAGCGGATCAGCATGTCGGCGATCTCGAGCGCCTGCTCACCCGTGTCGGGCTGGGAGACGAGCAGGGCGTCGGTGTCGACGCCGAGCTTCTTGGCGTATTCGGGGTCGAGGGCGTGCTCGGCGTCGATGAAGGCGGCGATGCCGCCGGCCCGCTGCGCGTTGGCCACCGCGTGCAGCGCCACCGTGGTCTTACCGCTGGACTCAGGACCGTAGACCTCGACGATGCGGCCTCTGGGGAAGCCGCCGATGCCGAGGGCCACGTCGAGCGCGATCGAACCGGTCGGGGTCACCTCGATGGGAGCCCTGGCGTCATCGCCGAGGCGCATGACGGAGCCCTTGCCGAACTGCCGCTCGATCTGTGCGAGGGCAGTCTCAAGGGCCTTCTCGCGGTCGTTGATAGCCATGGGAACTCCCCGGAGGGTCGTGGTCTGGTCGGTCGAGTGAAAGCTACGCCGTGGGACCGACAATTTTCCGCCGACCCGAGGGAAGCCGCGGTTCGGCGCTTCTCATGGTAGCCGAACGGCTGTTCGATCGCGCCCCGAACACGCCAACCGTCGCACCGAGCCCCGCCGACATTCCCTGACAATACGCCGGGCCTGTTGCCATGGCGCTGACCTGGGGAGATCCTGAGGAAAAGGTCGAGAGGCGGGGTCGTGAAGAGCACGTACACCGGGCAGCGGCGCGCCCATCTGGAGTCGCTGGCGGCGTTGCTCCCCGGCTGCGGGCTCGTCGGGCGCATGGTCGGCGGCGACGACCCCGTGCTGTGGGTGTGGCACCCGCGCACGGGCCGTCAGACCATCATCTTCGCCACCCCTGCCGCGAAAGCGTGGGTCTTCCTGTGGTCTCCCGGCGGCCAGGGGCACGCCGACGATCTCGCCGGTACGGCGGAGGCCCTCCACACCTCCCTCACCGAACCGACCAAACCGACGACCCAGGTAACCCAGGCGACCTAAACGACGAAGGCGATCTAGCCAACGAAAGCCGCCCGCAGGCCCTCCACGGTGGACCCCAGTCCTTCGGCGGCGGCCCGGTCGAGAGCCGCCGTGAGGGTGTCCTCATAGGTGGCGCTCGCCCCGCTCTTGCGCTCCCTACCCGCCTCGGTGATCACGGTGTAGACGCCCCGGCGGTCGTTCGCGCACAGGTCGCGGCGGGTCAGACCGGATGCCTCCAGGCGCCCGACCAGGCGGGTGACCGAGCTCTGGTTGAGCCCGAGCAGGTCGGCCAGCTCCTGCATGCGCAGCTCGCCACCGGCGGCCGTGGACAGGTGGCAGAGCGCCCTGTACTCCGACAGTCCGAGACCGTGCCGCTGCAACGCGCTCGCCAGCTCGTGCTCCACCCTGGCGTGCAGCCGTACCACCCCGACCCACATGTCGTCGTCGAGCGTCGCCATCCGGCCCTCCTTCTGTGTTGACATCCACTCTATATGTATGCACAGAATATGCATGCACAAGCAAACAAATGAAGGAATCCCCATGGCTTGGATCTACTTGCTCGTCGCCGCCGTGTTCGAGGTGGTCTTCGCCCTCGCCACCAACGCCACCGAAGGCTTCACCGTGCTCGGCCCCTCGTTGCTCACCATCGCCGCGGCGGCCGGCGGGATCTTCTTCCTCAGCCTCGCGCTCAAGACGCTCGACGTCGGCGTCGGCTACACCGTGTGGACCGGCATCGGCTCCGTCGGCACCGTCGTGCTCGGCACCGTGATCTTCGACGAGGCGATGACGCTCGGCAAGGCCCTGGCGTTCGTTCTGATCATCGGCGGCGTCCTCGGCCTCAAGCTGGCCGACCGCCTCGCCCCTTCCACCACCGCCGCCTGAGGAGGCACCACCATGGCCTGGATCTACCTGTCCATCGCGATCGTCTTCGAGATCGGCTTCGCGCTCGGCACCAACGCCACGCAGGGCTTCACCCGCCTGTGGCCCTCGGTCTTCACCCTGCTGGCCGCGGCGGGCGGCATCTTCACCCTCAGCCTCGCGCTCAGGACCCTCGATGTCGGCGTCGGCTACACCATCTGGACGGGCATCGGCTCGATCGGCACCGTCGTCCTCGGCGCCCTCGTCTATAAGGAGAAGATCACCGTGCCCAAGCTGGTCTCGTTCGCCGCGATCATCGGCGGCGTCGTCCTGCTCAAGCTCTCCGCAGGGATCTGAGGTCAGCGAAGCCTGCTGGCGACGTTCTCCACCTGGCACACCGCGCGCCAGACGTCCTTGGCGCTCTCACCCTGCGCGAGCGCCTGCTCGACCGTGCGTCCGCCCAGCGGGGCGAGCACGTAGTCCCTGGCCCACGACTCGGCGTAGGCATCGCCGAAGTGGGCGCGCATCCTTCTCCAGAACTCGGTCAGGCGCATCACCCCAGTATGGAACCGGCTCCGGAGTGGGTAGGACATGCGCATGGCGAAAACCCCCAAAACGGCGCCCAAGCCGTCAGCCACCGCCAGATCACATCGAGAGCGTCGCCGCGACCTGCTCCTCCAGCAGCGGCTCGCCGTACAGAAGGAGAAGGCCGAACGCGCCGAACGGCACGCCGGCCTGAGACGCGAACCCCGCGAGGGCGCACCGCGCACCCGCCGGGCATCACGGAGGTAAGCGGCTACAACACCCGCGAGCCGTACATCTCTCCCAGATGGTCGGCGAGCAGTTCCAGTCGGGCGCCGTCGGGGTCCCTGAAGTAGATGGAGGCGCCGCTTTCGATCTGGTGCGGCACGCCGGCCATCTCCAGCTTGCCGCGCAGCCGTTCCCACGTCGCGGGGTCCACGGAGATCGCGATGTGGTGCAGCCCGCCGAGGACCTCCTGGTACGGCCCGAGGTCGAGCCCGGGGAAGTCGAAGAAGGCCAGCAGGTTGCCGTTGCCTATGTCGAAGAAGAAGTGGTTGGAGCCCTTGTAGTCGCGGTTCTCGAAGATCTCCGTGAGGGGAAATTCCAGGAGCTCCTGGTAGAAGCGGATCGTCCGCTCCACATCGGAGGAGAGCAGCGCGAAGTGGTGCAGGCCGCGCGCGCTGCTCGATGGACGGTGCGGCAGGAGGTATTCCCGCTTGATGCGCTCGCGATCAGCCTCGATGGCCGGGTAATCGATGGTCACGTCGCTCACCTCTACCGCTCTATGTCCCCGCGATTCCCTTCTCAATCGCGCATGGTGGCGACAATCTCTTTCACGATCTCGATCGTGGTGCCGGGGTGCAGGAACGCGAAACGCGCGACGGTTTCGCCTTCCCACCCGGTCGGGGTGACGAATCCGATCTGTCCGGCCAGCAGTCTGTCGGACCACGCGTAGTAGTCCTGAGCGGTCCATCCCGGACGGCGGAAGAGCACCGCGGACAGTTCGGGCTCCCTGATGAGCTCGAGGTGGTCGCTCTCCTTGATCAGTTCGGCGGTCTCCCTGGCGAGGGCGAGCCCTCGCTCGACGGCCTCGGTGTAGGCGTCGGTTCCGTTGACCGCCAGCGAGAACCACAGCGGCAGGCCGCGGGCGCGCCTGGTCAGGTGGTAGGCGTAGTCGGTGGGATTCCACTCACCGCCGTCGGTGTGCAGGACGTCCAGATATGAGGCGTCCTGAGTGTGTACGGCACGCGCCAGGTTGGGGTTGCGGTAGATCAGCGCGGCGCAGTCGAACGGGGCGAACAGCCACTTGTGTGGATCGACCACGAACGAGTCGGCGTGTTCGATGCCCTCGTAGCGGTGCCGTACGGAAGGGGCGAACAGGCCCGCGCCGCCGTACGCGCCGTCGACGTGGAACCACAGGCCGCGCTCGCGCGCCACCTCCGCGACGCCCTTGAGGTCGTCGATGATGCCCGCGTTCGTGGTGCCGGAGGTGGCGACGACGCCGATGACGTTCTCCTGGCCTTCGAGCGCCTTCCGCAGGGACGCGCCGGTGAGCCGATGGTCCTCCGAGGGCACGACGAGGGCCTCGACGCCGATGATGCGCAGGGTGTTGGAGATCGAGGAGTGCGCCTGGTCGCTCACGGCGATCTTCGCGTTCGGCACGCCGGCCGTATCTCTCGCCACGACCAGGGCGGACAGGTTGGCGGCGCTGCCGCCGGAGACGAAGCAGCCGCCCGCCGTCTGCGGCATGCCCGCGTAGTCGGCGATCAGGCGCAGGACCTGGTTCTCCGCCGCGATGGCACCGGAGGCCTCCAGCCAGCTGATGCCCTGCAGCGAGGCGCAGGAGACGACCATGTCGAACAGCAGCGCGGCCTTGGTGGGGGCGGCGGGGATGAAGGACAGGAAGCGGTTGCTGTCGGCGGAGATGACCGCGCGGGAGAGCTGCTGGTCGTAGACGTCCAGCACCTTGGCCGGGTCGGCGCCCTCCGGGGTGATGAGTCCGGCGAGCGCGGCATCCAGCTTGTCCTTCTCACCCGGATGGTCGAGGGGGACGGGGTCCAGGGCAAGGCGCTGCCTCATGTAGTCGAAGACCAGGGTGGTGAGGCGCTCGTCGTAGCTATGCACGCATGCAGTATGGGGATAAAAACGGCAAAATGGGAAATAGCAGGCAATGATCTTAAAAACCTCCTGGCCGGTACGGCCCGGCGCGGTTTTGTCGGTGCCGCAGGGCACCATGGGCATGTGAGCTTCCTCGACCTCTTCAGCAAGGTGACCCGCGAGTGGTTCACCGGGGCCTTCGCGGCGCCCACCCCTGCCCAGCTGGGGGCATGGGAGTCCATCGCGCGCGGTGACAACACGCTCGTCGTCGCCCCCACGGGCTCGGGCAAGACGCTCGCCGCCTTCCTGTGGTCGCTCGACAGGCTGGCCGCCGAGCCGCCCGCCGCGGATGCCAAGGAGTCGAAGAAGACCTGCAAGGTGCTCTACGTCTCGCCGCTGAAAGCGCTCGCCGTCGACGTGGAGCGCAACCTGCGGGCGCCGCTGGCGGGGCTGAAGCAGACCGCGCGACGCCTCGGCCTGGCACCGCCCGAGATCTCGGTGGCCATCCGGTCGGGCGACACCTCGGCCGAGGATCGCAGGAGGTTCGCCGCCAAGCCGTCCGACATCCTCATCACGACGCCCGAGTCGCTGTTCCTGCTGCTCACCAGCCAGGCGAGGGAGGCGCTGCACGGCGTGCGGACCGTGATCGTCGACGAGGTCCACGCGGTCGCGGCCACCAAACGCGGCGCCCACCTCGCGCTCAGCCTGGAACGGCTCGACGCCCTCCTCGACAAGCCCGCCCAGCGCATCGGGCTGTCGGCCACCGTGCGGCCGGTGAGCGAGGTGGCCGCCTTCCTCGGCGGCGCGCGGCCCGCGACCGTGGTGCAGCCGCCGTCCGACAAACGCATCGAGGTGGAGGTCGTCGTCCCGATCGAGGACATGACCGAGCTCGACGCGCAACCGGTGACCGACCCCGACGCGTTCGTGCAGGAGCCCGCGCGCAGGTCGATCTGGCCGCACGTGGAAGACCGGCTGTTCGACCTGATCGAGGCCCACAGCTCGACGATCGTCTTCGCCAACTCGCGCCGGCTGGCCGAGCGCCTGTGCACGCGGCTCAACGAGCTGGCCTACGAGCGCGAACAGGGCACCGAGGCGATCGACCTGTCGATCTGGGAGAGCCCGCCCGGCAACGGCCCCGTCGCCCGGCCGCCCGCCGAGATGATGGCGCAGGCGGGGGCGAGCAAGGGCGCGGTTCCCGAGATCGTGCGCGCCCACCACGGGTCGGTGTCCAAGGAGGAGCGGGCGCAGATCGAGGAGGCGCTGAAATCGGGCAGGCTGCCCGCGGTGGTCGCCACCTCCAGCCTGGAGCTGGGCATCGACATGGGCGCCGTCGACCTGGTGGCCTGCGTCGAGGCGCCGCCCAGCGTGGCCAGCGGCCTGCAGCGGATCGGCAGGGCTGGGCACCAGGTGGGCGCGGTCTCCAAAGGCGTGATCTTCCCCAAGTACCGCGGCGACCTGATCCAGACGGCGGTCGTGGCCGAGCGGATGCGCAGCGGCCAGATCGAGGAGATGCGCTATCCGCGTAACCCGCTCGACGTGCTCGCCCAGCAGATCGTGGCGATGACCGCGCTCGACGACTGGACGGTCGACGAGCTCGAAGAGGTGGTCAAGCGGGCGGCGCCCTACTCCACGCTGCCGCGCACCGCGCTGGAGGCCACGCTCGACATGCTCGCCGGCCGCTATCCGAGCGAGGAGTTCGCCGAGCTGCGTCCCCGCCTGGTGTGGGACAGGGTGACCGGCGTGCTGCAGGGCCGTCCAGGCGCGCAGCGGCTCGCGGTCACCAACGGCGGCACCATCCCCGACCGCGGCCTGTTCGGGGTCTTCCTGGTCGGCGAGAAGGGGTCCAGGGTCGGCGAGCTCGACGAGGAGATGGTCTACGAGTCGCGGGCCGGCGACGTGTTCGTGCTCGGCGCGACCTCCTGGCGGATCGAGGACATCACGGCCGACCGGGTGCTCGTCTCGCCCGCGCCCGGCCAGCCGGGCAAGCTGCCGTTCTGGCACGGCGACGCCCCTGGCCGGCCCGCCGAGCTGGGCCGGGCCATCGGGGCGTTCCTGCGGGAGCTGTCCGCTTCCAGTACGGCAGGCGCGCCGTCCCCCGCGGACGGGGTCGTCGAACGGATGCGGGCCGCGGGGCTCGACGAGTGGGCGGCGGGCAACCTGCTCGCCTACCTGCAGGAGCAGCGCGAGGCCACGGGCTATGTGCCCGACGACCGCACGCTGCTGGTCGAGCGCTTCCACGACGAGCTGGGCGACTGGCGGGTGGTGATCCACTCCCCTTACGGCGCGCGGGTCCACGCGCCCTGGGCGCTGGCCATCAACCGGCGGCTGCGCGAGCGCTACGGCGTCGACGTGCAGGCCGTCCACTCCGACGATGGGATCGTCCTGCGCATCCCCGACACGCTGGCCGAGCCGCCGAGCGACGTGGCCGCCTTCGACGCCGACGAGATCGAGCAGATCGTCACCGAGGAGCTGGGCGGTTCGGCGCTGTTCGCCTCGCGTTTCAGGGAGTGCGCGGGGCGGTCGCTGCTGCTGCCCCGCCGTACCCCGGGCAAACGCACGCCGCTGTGGCAGCAGCGCCAGCGGGCCGCGCACCTGCTCGGGGTGGCCTCGCAGTACGCGAGCTTCCCCGTGGTGCTGGAGACGATGCGCGAGTGCCTGCAGGACGTGTTCGACGTGCCGGGGCTGGTCCAGCTCATGCGTGACATCGCGGCGCGGCGGGTGCGCGTGGTGGAGGTGGAGACCTCGCAGGCCTCGCCGTTCGCGGCGTCGCTGCTGTTCCACTACATCGGTGCATTCATGTACGAAGGCGACGCGCCGCTGGCCGAGCGGCGGGCGCAGGCGCTGGCGCTCGACACCACGCTGCTGGCCGAACTGCTGGGCCAGGCCGACCTGCGCGAGCTGCTCGATCCCGACGTGATCGCCGACGCCGAACGCGAGCTGGCCAGGCTCGACAGGCCGCTGCGTGACGCCGAGGATCTGGCCGACCTGCTGCGCTCGCACGGGCCGCTGCTGGCAGCCGACGTGAGCGTGCGCGGCGGCGAGCCCGCCTGGCTGGCCGACCTGGAGCGGGCACGCCGGGCGATCAGCGTGCGCGTCGCGGGCGAGGAGCAGTGGGCGGCGATCGAGGACGCGGCCAGGCTGCGCGACGCGCTTGGCGCGCCGCTGCCCGTGGGGGTGCCGCACGCTTTCCTCGAGCCTGTGGCCGACCCGCTCGGCGATCTGGTGGCCAGGCACGCGCGCACCCGCACGCCGTTCCACGCCGGTGCGGCGGCGGCCAGGTTCGGGCTCGGCGTCGCGGTGATCACCGACGCGCTGCGCCGCCTGGCCGCGCAGGGGCGGGTGGTGAGCGGCGAGTTCAGGCCCGGCGGGCGCGGCGAGGAATGGTGCGACGCCGGAGTGCTGCGGATGCTCAGGCGCAGATCGCTGGCACGGCTGCGCAAAGAGGTCGAACCGGTCTCGCCGGAGACGCTCGCGCTGTTCGCGCCGAGCTGGCACGGCATCTCGGGCCGTTCCTCGTCCTCCCGGGGCGGTTCGGCCGGCAGCGGGGCCATCGGCGCGGCCAGGTCGATGGACGCCCTGGTCAACGCCATCGAGCAACTTCAGGGCGCGGCGGTGCCCGCCTCCTCGCTCGAGACGCTGGTGCTGCCCTCACGGGTTCCCGGCTACCACCCCGCGCTGCTCGACGAGCTCACCTCCTCGGGAGAGGTCATCTGGGCCGGGCAGGGCTCGTTGCCCGGCGGCGACGGCTGGGTGTCGCTCTACTTCGCCGACACCGCCCCGCTGCTGCTCCCCCCGCCCGCCGAGATCACCATGACGCCGCTGCACGAGCAGGTGCTCGACGTGCTCGACGGCGGTGGCGCGCTCTTCTTCCGCGGGCTGTCCGATCGCGTGGGGTCGCTCGACGACCTCACGCTGACCGCCGCCCTGTGGGACCTCGTGTGGTCGAGCCGGATCTCCGGCGACACGCTAGCTCCACTCAGGGCGACGCTCGGCTCGGGGCGCCCCGCGCATCGGCCGGCGACCACCAGGCGACGGCGGGCGGTGCTGCCGTCGAGGAGCGGATCGCCGCTGGTCGGGGGGCGGTGGTGGCTGCTGCCCTCGCCGTCGCCCGACACCACGCAGCGGGCGCACGCGCAGGCGGAGGCGCTGCTCGAACGGCACGGCGTGGTCACGCGCGGCGCGGTGATGGCCGAGCGGCTGCCTGGCGGGTTCGCGGCGGTTTATCAGGTGTTGCGGGCCTTCGAGGAGAGCGGGCGCTGCCGTCGGGGGTACTTCGTCGAGGGCCTCGGCGGGGCGCAGTTCGCCCTGCCGGGAGCCGTCGACCGCATGCGCGCCTTGTCACCGGACGCGACAGGCTCCTCCGGCTCAGCCGGATTCGGTACGGGTTCAGGTGGGTCCGGGCCGGGCTCGGGCGGGTTCGTTGCGGGCTTGGGCGGGCCGGGACCGGGCAGGTCCGATGCCGGGTCGGATGGGCCTGAGCCAGGCGGGTCCAGGTCTGGCTCGGGCGGGTTCGGTGCGGGGGCGGGGCAGCGGGCGGTGGTGCTGGCGGCGGCTGACCCCGCCAGCCCGTACGGCGCGGCACTCCCCTGGCCGGCGCACCCCGGCGACGTCGGGCACAAGCCGGGTCGCAAGGCGGGCGCGCTGGTCGTGCTCGTCGACGGGCATCTGGTGCTGTACGTGGAGCGGGGCGGGAAGACGCTGCTGTCGTTCGCCGACGATGGACGGCTTCAGCCCGCGGTCGACGCGCTGGCGCTGGCCGTACGGGATGGGGCGCTCGGGAAGCTCACGGTGGAGCGGGCCAACGGGGGGTCGATCAACGACTCTCCGCTGGCGGCGGCGCTGGAGGCGGCCGGGTTCCACCCAACACCCCGCGGCCTCCGCCTACGCGCCTGACCCGACCGGTCCCGCCGCACGCCGGGCCACATGCCCAACCCGCCGCAAAGCCGTTCCTTCCCTCTGCGAGCTGGGCGATTGCCGCCACAGAGTGAAGCTGACGCGAAACACGGCAACGGACATGGGTTCGGGCGATCTCCGCAATGCGGCAGCGGGCTATAGCTGTCCTCTCACTGGTCGCCAAGCACACCACGGAGACAACCAGGCATACCCGGCTTCAGCACACTCGGGTCCGTGCCACCGACCGCAAGGTAACGCTGAGCGACGATGGTTGCGGTGTGTGATCCGCAGAAATGGCGATCGTGCGAGGTCGGGGGTGCTCTCCCGACCGTGACCCCCGCACCTAAGTAGACCAACCTGACGCTGCTGAGGGTGCTGAGGTGAACCTTATGGCTGCGTTATTGGCGGGAGAGTGCACGAGTGAGGCCTGCCAGGATGGTCGTTGCAAGGATCCACCCCGCAGTGATCATCGCGGCGGCGAGCCACTGTTGTAAACCGCGCGGGCCGAAGGCGGTCTCCTGTCCGAAGCTAATGATCGGGAGGAGCAGGTCCAGGGTGTAGAGGAAGGCGTTGAAGGGGGGCGCCTCGCCTGGCTTGAAGGCCGGTGGCTGGTGGACGGTGAAAACGACCGAGCCGATGAGGAGAAGGGCTGCGAGCCAGAGCGCGGCACGGAATGGGCGGTAGCCGTACCCGACGGTCCAGTCCTGCAGGTGCCCCCACAGCCGCGCCCCGACCCGTTGCCCCGTGCGACGGCGACGCTGTTTGGCCAGCAGCACGTCCCGAGCGGCCTCATCGTGACCATGCCTGCGGTAGACGGTGGCCAGCTGCTCATACGGTTGGGGCTGGTAGGCCTCCTTGGCCAGCCAGTCAAGACGCTCCTGCACAGGCAGCAGAGCCTCGAGGCTGTCGTAGGTGAAGCCATTCATCAGGAGGTGAGCAGGCCACCGGCCAGGAACGTCATCGAGCACGCCGACCCGGGTGTGGCGAAGGTCGACGGCGCCGAGCAGTACAGTCTCAGCCCCGATCTTCAGCGAAGCCGCTTCGACGCCACGTAGGTGAAGGTCACCGTCGATGGTGGTCTCCGCAAAGCACAGTGTGGCCGCGATCCGGGAATCTCTGATCGAGAGAGTTCCCTTGGCCGTGAAGCCTTCGCAGCAGTCGATGCCACCGCCCGCGATCACTTCCCAGAGGGCCAGAACCCGACCCCCGGGATTGCTGAGGGCAGCACCGTGGAACTCCACGGTGCCCTCGACTTTGGCGTTGATGAGCACGATCTCCCCATCGGCACTGAAGCCTTCGCTACAGCTGAGCCTGCCGGTGACCACCAGCCGCCGCAGTGAGAGTGCCGTCGAACCTGGGTGGGACAGTCGCCCGCCGTCGATGTTGACCGATCCGCGGACCTGGGTCGAGTCCAGGAAGACCTCTCCGGTCGCCACGAAGCCCGGTGTGGCTCGCAGTCCGCTGCCGATCTCCATGAGCGGCGCGTTCAGGGCGCGTCCTGCCGGATTGGCGAGGGTCGCCTGAGCGAAGGAGAGCGAACCGGCCACGTGGGCTCCCCGCAAGAGGACTTCGCCCTCGGCCGTGAAGCCCTCATCGATGAGCAGCCCACCCTCGACGGTGAGCCTTTCTGCGTTCAGGGCGATGCCGTCGGGGTTGGACAGCCGAGCCCCGCTGAACACGCACCGGCGCCCTACCCGGGCGTCCTGCACGCTCAGCTCGCCGTAGGAGTGGAAGCCGTGACCACACGACAACCCACCGTCGATGACGATGCCCTCGGCGGTGAGGCTCAAGCCGCCTGACCGCCCGACCCGCGCGCCATCGAAGGTCATCGTCCCGCCGATCCTGGCGCCCGCGACACGTACCTCACCGTCGATGACGGCGTTCGCACACAGGAGATCTCGGTCGACGATCAGGCCGTCGGCATGGACGGCCAGATCTGCGTGGATCACCATGTCGTTGAGGTTCATCGTCCCGGACACGTGGGCCCCAGCCAGCTGAATCGGGCCATCCATTGCGCAGCCTTCGAGGCGCAGGCCCCCGCCGATCACGGCATCTGCAGCCTGCAGTCCGGGCAACCGGGAAGCCGCGAGGTCGACCAGGCCGGTGCGGGCTCCGGTGAAGACCGGTGCTTCCTCGAAGTCGCACGTGGTCAAGATCAGAGGGTGTTGAACCTCGGCGTACGACAGGTCCAACCGGCCGGTGATCCGGGCTCCGGAAAGGTGCATGCCAGGCGTCTGCCCTGGAAGGTGTTCCCGGGCGCCGAGCAGCATTCTTGCGATGATCGCAGCCCGAACGGGGGTGCCGGGAAGATCTACAGGACGCGCTGCGGGAAACGCCTCCCAGAGGGCGAGTTCCGGCTCGAGCAGATCCTCGATGATCACAGGGCACTCCCGGAACGTCGCACGCGTCGGTAAGGAGATGCTCCAAGGTCACCACCGGCTTCGCAACCGTCATGCCCTGCTCGTCCCTTGTGTCACAGTGCGCGATTCGCAGAAAGTGGATGTCGGCGGCACCTTCGTTCGGCGAGACGTTCGCCCAGGACGCCGCTCGCAGAACTCCTCTTAGAACCGGAACGTTCTGAGAAACGGTTCCGAGAGGCTCACGACCTGGGCGAACGCTCTATTGGCGGCTGAAGGGGGCGATGGCGTGGCTCAGTTGACGGCGGTGAGTTCGGCGCGTGCAACGGGGCTGCGACGGCTTGGCGGTCGCCGCTGGACTTCAACTCGGGCACGTACTTGTAGATGGTGGAGCGGCTGACGCCCCGCCTGGGATGGGCGCCCGGTTGACAGCCGCCCGACTGTAATAGAGGCTGTTACAGCAGGAGGGATGATGGCAGCGAACAGCCGGCTCACGATCGCCGTGCACATTCTGACGTGGTTGGCCCTCGCGCACCGGCGCGGAACGGAGCTGCTGACCTCTGACCAGGTCGCCGCCAGCGTCAACACGAATCCGGTGATCATCCGGCGCAGTCTCGGCGACCTGCGGCGGGCAGGCCTGGTGACCGTACGTCACGGCGCGGGGGCGGGGTGGAGCCTGGCCCGCGTGCCGGAGGAGATCATGCTGCTCGACGTGTACGACGCCGTCGAGCGAGAGCCGTTGTTCGGCATGCACCACACCGAGCCCAACCTCGAATGCCCGGTCGGCAAGGGGATCCGGCCTGCACTGGGTGATGTGTACGGCAGGGCCGAGCTGGCCCTGCGTGCGGAGTTGGGACGCACGTCGATAGCTGACGTGCTACGCGAGACCCTGCTGGTGAGCTAGACGCCCCCGTGTCCGGCGGCTTTCGGCGTACCCCTTGTTGTAACAAAAATTGTTCTAATGAGCTGAAGGAGATCCTCGTGTACGACGTACGATGCCCGGTCGTCGAGCTGAGGCAGTACACGCTGCACCCTGGTCAGCGCGACGTGCTGATCAGCCTTTTCGACCGGGAGTTCGTCGAGTCACAGGAGGCGGTCGGCATGACGCTCCTGGGGCAGTTCCGCGACCTGGACGACCCGGACCGGTTCGTCTGGCTGCGGGGATTCGACGACATGCCGCACCGAGCCGAGGCGCTCGGCCGCTTCTACGGCGGGCCGATCTGGAAGGCGCACCGCGAGCAGGCCAACGCCACGATGATCGACTCGGACGACGTACTGCTCCTGAGGCCCGTCACAGCGCGGACCGGCTTCCCGGCCCCCGCCGCCGCCCGGCCGCCGGCCGGCGAGACGACCCCGCCTCCGTCGGTCGTGCTCGCGACGATCTACTACGGCGACGGCCCGTTCGACGAGACGTTCGTGGAGTTCTTCGACCGGCAGATATGCCCCGCCCTGACGGAGGCGGGCGCCACGCCGCTGGCCTGCCTGCAGTCCGAACACGCGGCGAACACCTTCCCGGCGCTGCCGGTGCGGACCGGCGAGAACGTCTTCGTGTGGTTCGCCCGGTTCGCCGACGAGCGGCACCTCATCGAGCATCTGGACCGCCTGGAGCACTCGGATCGGTGGCGCGACAAGGTGCTGCCCACCTTGTCGGCGATGCTGGCCAGAACCCCGCAGCGGTTGCGACTGGCTCCCACCGCGAGATCCCTGCTGCGCTGAGCGCGTCGGTCTGACCCCAAATCCGCAGAGCCTCGACGTTAACCAGGAGAGGTCACCAGGGTGTCGGGGAAGGGCCATCGGGTCGAGGCCGACGGGGTCAGGACAGGGTGGCTTTTATGGCCTCCAGGTGGGCGCGGCTGTGCCGGGACGCAGCGGCCGGGTCACGCGCCGCGACCGCCTCCACCACGGCCAAGTGGGCGGCGTGGTCGTCCTCCGGCGACGGCACCGGCCGGATCCGCAGCATGTCGATCATTGCCGGGCGCAGGCGCGGGACGAACCCGTCGAAGAGTTCCAGGAGGATCTCGTTGTGCGAGGCGAGGACGACCTGCCGGTGGAAGGCCATGTCGGCGTCCACCAGTTCCTCCGCGTCGTGGCAGTGCTTCGCGCGCACGCGCAGGGTGCGGCGCAGGGCCCGCAGATCGGCGGGGGTACGGCGGGCTGCCGCCAGGGCCGCGGCCTCGGATTCGATGGCGACGCGCGCCTCGATGACCGAGGTGATGGCCGCCCGGCGCACCACCGAGTCCCAGTCTTCGGCGACGTCGAGGGCGGTGACGAAGACGCCGGCGCCCTGCCGAGGCTGCAGCACTCCCTTGCCGGCCAGCTCGCGGATGGCCTCCCGCACGGTGGAGCGGCCGACGCCGAGTTGCACAGCGAGCGTGGTCTCCCCCGGCAGCTTCTGGCCGAGCACCCACTCGCCGGCACGGACGCGGGCGAGCAGCAGCTCCGCGGCCTTCTCTGCCAGCGGGTGCCGCCGCATGTCAAGCATAGGGAACCTCTCAGCTTGTCTGAGGAGTTAGGAGTTGTTACAGTCTAGCGCCATGTCGCTGCGTGGGCTGCTTCTTCTCGGCTGCCACGGCGGGGCCTGATCCGACCGGCTCCCCGCCGTGGAGTCTCGTCGTTCCCGCCGGTCGCCCCTCACAAGACCGGCAAGGAGAAGACCGCACATGTCCATCGATACGCCCCGTGGCGAGTTCCCGGCGGGCGCGCCCGCATGGAACAGGCAGCGCCACTCGCAGATGCCCTCGTACCGCTACCTCGACGTGTACTCCCGGGTGGAGGTGCCGCTGGTCGAGCGCGACTGGCCGACCGCCCGGCTGACCAAGGCGCCGCTGTGGGTGCCCGTCGACCTGCGTGACGGCAACCAGGCCCTGGCCGAGCCCATGGATCCGGCGCGCAAGCGGCGGTTCTTCGAACTCCTGGTCGCCATGGGCTACAAGGAGATCGAGGTCGGCTACCCATCCGCCTCACAGACCGACTTCGACTTCGTCCGCCTCATCGCCGACACCAACCTGGCGCCCGCCGACGTGACGATCGTCGTGTTCACCCCCGCCCGCCGCGACCTGATCGAGCGCACCGTGGAGTCGATCAGGGGCATCGCCAACCCCGTGGTGATCCACATGTACACGGCCACCGCGCCCACCTGGCGCGAGGTGGTGCTCGGCGCCTCACGCCAGGAGCTCAAGGAGCTGATCCTGGCCGGTGGCCGCGACGTGCTGGACCTGGCCGGCGACCTGCCCAACGTGCGCTTTGAGTTCTCGCCCGAGGTGTTCAACCTCACCGAGCCCGGCTACGTGCTGGAGGTGTGCGACGCGATGACCGAGCTGTGGCAGGCCACACCGGACCGGCCGGTGATCCTCAACCTGCCCGCGACCGTCGAGGTGGCCACGCCGAACGTGTACGCCGACCAGATCGAGTACATGCACAAGAACCTGGCCCGCCGCGACTCGGTCATCCTGTCGGTGCACCCGCACAACGATCGTGGCACCGGCGTCGCCTGCGCCGAGCTGGCGATCCTCGCGGGCGCCGAGCGCGTGGAAGGCTGCGTGTTCGGCAACGGCGAGCGCACGGGCAACGTCGACATCGCCACGCTGGCTCTCAACCTGCACGCCCAGGGCATCGACCCGATGATCGACTTCTCGGACGTCGACGAGATCCGCCGGGTGGTCGAGTACTGCACGCGCATGCCGGTGCACGAGCGCCACCCCTACGTGGGCGACCTGGTTCATACCGCCTTCTCCGGCACCCACCAGGACGCCATCAGGAAGGGCCTGGCCGAGCAGCGGCGACGGGCTGCCAGTACGGCGACGCCGGAGCGCGAGCTGGCCTGGCGCGTGCCGTACCTGCCGATCGACCCCGCTGACCTGGGCCGTTCATATGAGGCGGTCATCCGGGTGAACTCCCAGTCCGGCAAGGGCGGCATCGCTCACCTGCTGGAGTCGGAGTACGGCATCGACCTGCCGCGGCGGCTCCAGATCGACTTCTCGCGGCATGTGCAGGGGCACACTGACGCCACCGGCGGCGAAATCACCGCGGCCGAGCTGTGGGACCTGTTCGAGCGGACCTACCTCGACCCGGGTGATGCGCCGGTGACGCTGAAGGGCTGGGCGGCCACGCCCGAGTCCACCAGCATCACCCTCGCCGTCGGCGGCGAGGAGGTGACGCGCACCTACCTCGGCGCCGGACCAGTCGACGCACTGACGCGGGCACTGGCCGAGGTGGGATACCCAGTGGAGATCGTGGGCCTGACGCAGCAGTCACTCGGGCCGGGAAACGGCGGCGATGCGATCACCTTCCTGGAGCACCGGGACGGATGGTCGGCAGGCCGTAGCGAGTCGGTCCTGGAGGCTAGCCTGACCGCCGTGCTCAACGCCGCGACCCGCCAGAGCTGAGCCAACTCGACGAGAAGCGCCACGACACCGGTAGGGGCGACCAGCAGGATTACGCCGCCCCTACCCACGGGCTCACGACCGCCCGGTAAGCCCCGCACACTCCCGGACCCCGACCCACCCGATGAGCCCCACAAAACCCCAGCCCCGGGGCCGCCCGCACGACATGAAGAACCCCAGCCCCTCACCACCCCGAGCGCCCGTACAACCCCCGCCCCGGGGCCGCCCGCACGACACGAAAAACCCCAGCCCCGTGGTCTCCTCGTGGGGCTGGGGTTCCAAAAGCGGGTCAGGACAGGTCGGTCGGCCCATAGAGGGCGTGCGGCGCGCCCGACGACATCGCCCAGTACCGGTCGCCGTACGACCAGTGCCACCACTCGGTCGGGTAGTTCACCAGCCCGACCTCCTCCAGCGCCGCCACCAGGATCTCCCTGTGGCCGCGCGCCTCGGCCGAGATGTTGGCCGCCCCCGTGTAGCAGGCCCCCTCGCTCTGCTCGGGGTTGTCGTTGACCGCCGTCCCCATGTCGTACTCCTCCCCGTCGGGCGAGCACAGCGTCAGATCCACCGCCGCCCCCGCCGTGTGCGGAGCGACGGACACCGGCGACACGTACCGACTTGCCGCGACATACGCCTCGTCGGGCGACATGTCGGGGAAATCGGTGAGTAGCTGGCTCCGATACTCCTCGAAGTACGTCCGCTGCGTCTCGATCGGCCGGTACCCCTCGACGATCAGCAGCTCGTACCCCGACGGCAACGCCGCCTTCTCCAGCCTTGCGAGCAACCCCGCACGCAGATGCGCGTAGGCGCCGTCCGCGTCCGCCAGGCGCGAGTCGACCCGCAACCTCCCCCGTACGTCCTCGAGCGGCTCGCCGCACTCCCGCACGGGAAGCGCCGTCACCCGAGGATCGGAGATCAACACGATGTCACGCATAGTCGAGAATTCTCACACAGTGTCAGAGAAGACCTGCTCCCGGGCCTGCTCCAGCGCGGCGACCAGGGCCCCGCGCAGCACCGGGTTGCCCGCCACCGCCGTGGCCGCCACGCGCGGCTGGCTCGGGCACACCTTGGCCACGGCCTGCTCCACCCGTTCGGCCAGCGCCTGCCCGCCCGCCCTGCCGAGGTCGCCGCTCAGGACGATGAGCCCGGGATCCAGGACCACGGCGACGGCGGCCACCCCGACGGCCAGCCGTCCCGCGACCTCCCGCAGGTAGGCGTCGTTGCCCTGCGCGGTCGCCAGGCGCACCTGGTCGGCGACGCTGACGCCCGCGACGCCGTACGTCTGGGCGAGCCCTTCCAGCGCCTCCTTGCCGACCAGGCGCTGGAAGGAGCCCGACTGGGGATGGGAGACGTCGACGGGCAGCGGCTCGCCCGGCACGGGCAGCCAGCCGATCTCGCCCGCGCCGCCGGTGATGCCCCTGTGCAGCCGCCCGCCGAGCATGACGCCGAGCCCCTGCCCGGTGCCCGCCCAGATCACCGCGAAGTCGTCGTGACCGGCCGCGATGCCGTACCTGTGCTCGGCGAGGGCGACGAGGTTGACGTCGTTCTCGATGGTGACGGAGGCGCTGAGCCGTTCGCGGAGGCTGGCCAGCACGCCGGCGTGCCAGGACGGCAGGTCGTAGGAGAAGCGCACGTCGCCGGTGCGCGGGTCGACGACGCCTCGCGTGCCGATGACGAAGGCGCGCAACTGGGACAGGCCGATGACGGCGGAGTCGCAGGCCCGCTGGACGGCGTTGTGAACGGTCTTGACCGGGTCGCCGCCGTCGCAGGGGTCGACAGTGACCTCGACCACGATTTTACCTGTGATGTCGGCCACACCCACAGTGATGCTCTCTGGCAGCACTTCGAGACCCGCGACGTACGCGCTGGACGGAACAACGGTGTAGAGGGCGGCGTGCGGCCCCCTGCCTCCGGCGCGTTGTCCGGCCACCTCGACGAGGCCTCTTTCTTCGAGGCGTGACAACAGTTGACCGGCGGTTACCTTGGAAAGGCCGGTGCGTTCCCCCAGCTCAGCCCGGGTGAGTGGCCCTTCGGAGAGAAGGAGCTCCAGCGCCGTGCGGTCGTTCAGCCTGCGCAACAACTGCGGGGTTCCCGGGTGCCTCGCCATGGGCGGCCCCTCCTCTCGTCACGATCCGCTAACAGCCGTTTCTTTTAAGAAAGTTTCTTGTTAGTTTAGCAGCAGTCAACCGAGGCCGGCGATCAAGGCTTCGGTGATCTCTACGGCATGAAATGAGCGCAACCCCCGACGCGTTAGCCGGGAAGGGAGAACCCTAGTGAAGATCGCGAAGATCTCGGCCGCCACAGCGACCACCGCCGCACTCGCGCTGGGCCTGGCCGCCTGTGGCTCCAGCCAGCCCGCCGAGACGGCCGCACCCGCCCCCGCCGCCACCGGCTCCGCCGCCGCCTCCGAGGCAGGGCCCAAGTACGCGGGCAAGACCCTCAGCGTCTGGCGTCTCGGCAACAGCAACCCCGCCGCCGCCGCCTACATGGAAGAACTGAACGCCGAGTTCACCAAGCAGACCGGCGCCCAGGTGAAACTCGAGTGGATCCCGTGGCCGACGGTGAACGACAAGTTCGCCTCCGCCGCGACCGGCACGGGCGGCCCCGACGTCACCGAGATCGGCAACGACCAGGTGCCGCTGTGGCAGAGCCAGGACGCCCTCTCCCCCGTGACCGACATCGCGCACGCGGGCGAGCAGGCGGCCATCCCGCAGAACCTGTTCGGCCTGGAGACCATCGACAACGAGGTCTACGGCATGCCGTGGGGCGCCGGAGCGCGTGCGGTCCTCTACCGCGCCGACTGGTTCAAGGAGCTCAAGATCGAGGTCCCCAAGAGCTGGGACGAGCTCGTGGCCGCGGCCAAGAAGATCCAGAAGGAGAAGGGCTCGGACGTCGACGGCTTCGCCTTCAACGGCGGCTCCGACGCCAACCACCTGCTCGGCGCGTTCGCCTGGTCCGAGGGCGGCGAGTACGCCGTCAAGGAGGGCGACAAGTGGGTCGGCAAGCTGAGCGACCCGGCCTTCGCCAAGGGCTTCGCGACCTACACCGGCCTGGTGCAGGAGGGCCTGTCCGGCAAGTCCCGCCTCACGCTGAACACGGTGGACATCCGCAAGCGCTTCGCCAACGACAAGGTCGGCATGTACCTGACCGCCGGTTGGGACCTGCCCGGCATCGAAGAGGACAGCAAGGGCAAGCTGAAGGGCGACAAGCTCGCCTTCTTCCCGCTGCCCGCCAAGTCCGGCGGTGAGGCCCCCTCCTTCTTCGGCGGCAACGACATCGCGCTGTGGGGCAGCACCCAGCAGGCCGAGCTGGGCAAGGAGTACATCAAGCTGGCCACCAGCAAGACCTGGGCGGACCGGTACGCCAAGGAGGGCGGCCTGCTCCCGGTCTACCCCGACACGCTGGCCGCGCTGAACGAGGACCCGGCCCAGGGCCCGTTCGCCCGCGCCTTCGCCAAGGCCAAGGCCTTCCCCGCCGACTCGAACTGGACCGAGGCCAACGAGACCAAGGCCGTGCTCCAGAACGCGGCCAGGGCGGTCATCGAGGGCAAGAAGGACGCCGCGACGGCCCTCGCTGACGCCAACAAGGAACTCGAAGAGATCCTGAACCAGTAGTAATGACGAACACGTCTACGATCGCCCGGGGCGGGGGGAACTCCCCCGCCCCGGGGCGGCGCCGCAGGAGCTCCGCCCGCCCCAACCGGGCCAGCGGGCTCCCCACCTGGGCGGTCCCGTACGTCCTGCTCGTGCCCGGACTGCTGGTGATCGCTGGACTCCTGCTCTACCCCATGGTCCAGCTGGCGATCATGGCCTTCCAGAAGGTCGGCCTGGCCCAGATCAGGGGCAGCCGGCCGGCGGAGTGGGTCGGCTGGGCCAACTTCGAGAGAGTCCTCGGCAACGAGATCTTCTGGACGGCCCTCCGGAACACGATCGTCTTCGCGGTGGTGGCGGTCGGCCTCACGCTGATCGTGGGCACCGCCGTCGGAGTGCTGCTGAACAAGCTCGGCAAGAAGATGTCGCTGTTCGTCGTCATCGGCTGCATGTTCGCCTGGGCCGTGCCGCCCGTCGCGCAGGGCGTCATCTGGCGCTGGCTGTTCGACGCCGACGCGGGCGTCATCAACTGGGCGCTGAACCTGCTGCCCGACGGCTTGTCGACCCTCCTGTTCGGCCGGGCCGACTGGACGGCCGAGCCGTGGCTGAACGACGCGTTCACGCTCTACATCGTGCTGGTCTTCTGCGTGGTGTGGGCGGGCTTCCCGTTCATCGCGGTCTCGGTGCTGGCGGGCCTGAAGGGCATCCCCGCCGAGCTCTACGAGGCGGCCAGGGTGGACGGCTCGGGCGCGTGGCGGACCTTCAGGAAGATCACCCTGCCGCTGCTGAAGCCGGTCTTCGCCGTCCTGACGGTCCTGTCGATCATCTGGGACTTCAAGGTCTTCAGCCAGCTCTACGTGCTGATGAACGGCCCGACCAACCGTGAGGCGTTCAACCTGTCGATGTACTCGGTGGCCGAGGCGTTCCAGCCGCCGCAGAAGCTCGGCACCGGCGCCGCCATCTCCGTGATCCTGACGATCATCCTGCTGATCATCACGGTGGTCTACGTGCGGCAGATCGTGAAGCAGGAGGAAATGTCATGACTCCCATCGCCCGCAAGAGGCTCGGCAAGATCCTCCTCAACGGGGCGGGGATCCTGGTCTTCCTCTACGCGACCTTCCCCGTGTACTGGATGGTCTCGACCGGCTTCAAGGCCAACGACCAGATCTTCACCACCGAGTTCATCCCCTTCCCCACCCACTTCACCTTCGACCACTTCGCCCGGGTGTTCACCGAGGGCGTGGCCAACAACTCGATCTGGCTCTACATGCGCAACAGCGCGATCGTCGCGCTCGGCACGGTGCTGATCGGTTCGACGTTCGCGCTGCTGTCGGCCACGGCCATCGCCAGGTTCAGGTTCAAGGGGCGCGCGCCGTTCCTCATCGTGCTGCTGATCGTGCAGATGCTCCCCGCCGAGGGGCTGCTGATCCCGCTGTACCTGATGGTCAAGCGCGTCGGCCTGGGCGACCAGCTGCTCGGCCTGATCGTCACGCAGGTGGCCCTCACCCTGCCCTTCGGCATCTGGATGCTGCGGACCTTCGTCGCCGCGGTGCCCAAGACCCTCGAAGAGGCGGCCTGGATCGACGGTGCCAGCAGGTTCACGACCTTCTGGAAGGTCCTGTTCCCGTTGGTGGCGCCCGGCCTGGTGGCGACGAGCATCTTCTCGTTCATCACCGCGTGGAACGATCTGGTCTTCGCGCTCTACCTGATGTCCGGCTCCGAGGGCTACACCATGCCCGTCGCCCTCCGGTACTTCTTCGATCAGAAGGGCGTCGACTGGGGCGCGATCATGGCCGGGTCGACGCTGATGACGCTTCCTGTCGTCATCTTCTTCCTCCTGGTGCAGCGCCGCATGGTCTCCGGCCTGGTGGCCGGCGCCGTGAAGGGCTGACCAACCCACCCCAGGTGCTGGTACGGCTGCCGCACACCCACGCGGCGGCCGTACCTGACCCTGCCCGCCGGCAGGGGGTACGGCTCGCGCCCCGACCGCGGACGCCGCGGGCCGTACCGGCTCCCTGCTCACAGACCACCACACCGCCCCCGCGAGGGGGCGAGCACACCATGCATGCCTTCACCCCGACCTGCCCGGCCATCCCTGGGCACGAGGGGATTCGACCGCCAAAAGGGGAAATTGTCAGATGAGCCAGAGTGATCGGGGGCTGCGCCGTCTAGCGGCCGGCACGCTGCTCGTCGCCTTCCAGGGCACCACCGCCCCGGACTGGGTTCTTCGCGAACTGGAGGCCGGCCTCGGCGGCGTCACGCTCTTCGGCTTCAACGTCGCCGACGCCGCCCAGCTCAGCGACCTCACCTCGATGCTGAAGGCGGCCGGCGAGCCCGTCATCTCGCTGGACGAGGAGGGCGGCGACGTCACCCGCCTGGCCTACCACGTCGGCAGCCCCTACCCGGGCAACGCCGCCCTCGGCGCCGTGGACGACGTGGAGCTGACCCACCGCGTCTACCAGGCGATCGGCTCGGAGCTGGCCGCCTGCGGCGTGAACCTCGACATGGCCCCCGACGCCGACGTCAACACCGCCGACGACAACCCGGTGATCGGCACCCGCTCGTTCGGCAACGACACCGCGCTGGTCGCCAGACACACCGTCGCCGCCGTCGGCGGCCTGCAGTCGGTGAACGTCGCCGCCTGCGTCAAGCACTTCCCCGGCCACGGGGCCACCAGGGTCGACTCGCACCTGGCCGTCCCCGTGGTCGACGTCTCGCTGGAGGTGCTGCGCGAGCGGGAGCTCGTGCCCTTCCAGGCGGCGATCAAGGCGGGCGCGAAGTCCGTCATGACCGCGCACGTCGCGGTCCCCGTGATCACGGGAGACCAGCCCGCGACGCTGTCGGCCGCCGCGCTGACCGGGCTCCTCAGGGGTGAGCTCGGCTACCGGGGCGTCGTGATCACCGACGCGCTCGACATGCACGCGATCACCAAGAGCGTGGGCCTGGCCGGTGGCGCGGTGCGCACCCTGGCCGCGGGCTCCGACCTGCTGTGCCTGGGCCCCGTGCCGACCTACGACGACGTCAGGCAGATCATCGCGGAGATCGTCGCCGCGGTGGAGGAGGGCCGGCTGCCGCTGTCACGGCTGGAGGAGGCGGCGGCCCGCGTGGCCGACCTGCGCGCCTGGTTCGGCTCCGGTACGGCGGGCGCGGTCGAGAAGGGCGTCGGCCTGGACGCGGCCCGCAGGGCGGTCAGCGTCACCGGCGCCACCAACCCGCTGCGCGACCCGCTGGTGATCGAGATCGACACCCCGCCCACCATCGCGGTCGGCGACGTGCCGTGGGGCCTCGACCTGCCCACCGCCGAGACGGTACGGCTCAAGCCGGCCGACGCCGACCTCGACACGCTGCTGCGCAGGGCCGACGGCCGCTCGCTCGTCGTGGTGGTGAAGGACGCGCACCGCTACACCGACAGCAAGGACCTGGTGAGCGCGCTGGTGAGCGCCCGCCCCGACACCACCGTGATCGAGATGGGCCTGCCGATCTGGCGACCCGACAGCGCCGCCTACATCGCGACGTACGGCGCGGCGAAGGCCAACGCGCAGGCGGCCGTCGAGCTGCTGACCGCCTGACGCCGTTCGGCCTGGTGCTGCTGACCGCCTGATCAGGAGGCGAAGATCTCCTCGCGGGCCTGGTCGAGGGCCGCGAGGACGGCGCCGCGCAGCACGGGGTTGTCCTCCACGGCGGTGGTGACGACCTCGGGCCTGATCGGGCAGATCCTGGCCACGGCCTCCTCCACCCGCGCGGTGAGCGCCGACCCGCCGGCCTTGCCGACGTCGCCGCCCAGCACGACCAGCCCAGGGTCGAGCACCACGCACACCGAGGCGACGCCGAGCGCGAGCCGGTGGGCGATCTCGTCGAGCAGCGGCGCGCCCCGCTCCCCCGCGGCGACCGCCTCGGCGATGCCGCCGAAGCCGTACCCCTGGGCGAGCTCCTGCACCGCCACCGCGCTGACCAGCGACTGCAGGCCACCGGCCAGGGACGGCAGCCGCCCCGGCTCCGCCGTGACGTCTTCGGCGAGCGGCACGCCAGGCACGGGCAGGTAGCCGATCTCGCCCGCGCTGCCCGACCTGCCCCGGTGGAGCTTGCCGCCGAGCATCACCGCGAGACCGAGGCCGCGCCCCGCCCACATCAGCACGAAGTCGTCGACACCCTTGGCGGCGCCCGAGGCGCGCTCGGCCAGGGCGGCCAGGTTGACGTCGTTCTCGATCGTGACCTCGCGCCTGAGGTCTCCGGCGAGGGCCTCGTGGATGCCTTCGTGCCAGCCCGGCAGGTCGAAGGAGAAGCGCACGTCGCCGCTGCGCGGGTCGACCACGCCCGGCGTGCCGATCACGACGCCGCGCAGCTTGGCCAGGCTGACCTTGGCGCTGCGGCAGGCCTTGACCACCGCGCCGTGGACGACGGAGACGGGGTCGTCGCTGCCGTTGGGCGCGACGGTGACCTCGGCGATCGTGCGGCCGTGGATGTCGGCGACGGAAGCGGAGACGGACTCGGGCCCGACATCGAGGCCCGCGACGTAGGCGCTGGAGGCGACCACGGAGTAGAGGGCGGCGTTGGGACCGCGCCCTCCCGCCTGCTCACCGACCACCTCGACCAGACCGCGCTCCTCCAGCCTCGCGAGTGTCTGGGAGGCGGTCACCTTCGACAGGCCCGTGTGATCGCCGATCTGGCCGCGGGTCATCGGCCCGGTGGCGAGCAGCAACTCCAATGCGGCCCGGTCGTTGATCTCCCTCAGCAACCTGGGCACACCAGGACGTCGCTCCACGGTCAAAGTTTAGCCCCCTTGCCAGACGGCTCGCATGACGTGAGGATGGCTCATGCTCCTGCTCGCCTTAGGCCTCGCCCTCCTGTGCGAGGTGCTGCGCGTCTTCCTCCCTTCGCTGATCACGCTGTTCGGCCGCGCGGGCGAGACGCCCGCCGAACTCATGGGCCTCTACGCCGCCGCCTGGTTCGTCCTGCCGTGCCTGGCGCCGCTGCTGCGGCCCCGCTGGTCGCTGCTGGGCGGCGCGACCGTCCTCGTCGTGGCCAGGCTGGGCCTGCAGGCCTTCGACGGCGGCATGCCACAACTGGCTCTCGCCTCGGCGGGCGTCAGCGCGGGCCTGTTCTTCCTGTACGGCTGCGCCCGCACGCTGCCCCGCGCCGCCGTCCCCACCGGCATCGCGGGAGGGCTGGCGTTCGCGGTGACCATCCACCTGCTGCTCGACGGCGTGGACCTGGTCTGGCGCGACGGCCCCCTCCCCTGGCTCGCCGTCCTCACGCTGTGCGCCGCCTTCCTCGCCCTTCTCCGGCTGGCGCCGCCGCCGTCCGAGGACCTCGCGCCCGGCAACGCCTGGTTCCTGCTCGGCCCCTCCCTGCTGCTCGTCGGCATGAGCGCGGGCCTGTCCACGGCCGCATGGCACGACCGGCCGCTGTGGCTGGCCGCCTTCGCCCTCGGCCTCGCGCTCATGGTGTGGCCGCCCGCCTTCCCCTGGTCGACGTTCGTCTACGCGGCCCTCCTGTGCGCCGGCACCGCCGTGATGCTCGCCACGGGACATGGCGCGCTGGTCCCCGTGGGCGTCGGCGGCCTGCTCGCGGCGGCAGGCCGCCCGGGACCCTCGGCCAGGCGTCCGGGCGCGGGGCTGCTCGGCGGCGGGCTGGTGTTCCTGGCGGGCGTGTTCGGCTACTACGCGGCCTACGACATGGACCTGGGCTTCCCCAACACCGTCGTGGTGGTCGCCGTCGCGCTGGCCGCGGCCGCCGCCGCAGGGACCGGCGCGGCGGCGACGGCGCCCACGGCTTTCTCGTGGCGGCCGCTCGTGGCGGCGGTCGTGATCGCGGGCCTCGGGCTCGCGTCCTGGTGGCGGGCGGTGCCTGCCGTACAGGAGAAGCGAGGCGACACATTCACGCTCGTCGCCTACAACATCAGGATGGGGTTCGGCCTCGACGGGCGGCTGTCGCTGGACGAGATCGCCCGGTGGGCGGCGGGCGAGCGGCCCGACGTGGTGCTGCTCAGCGAGGTCGACAGGGGCTGGCTGCTCAACGGCGGCCACGACGACCTCGACAGGATCGCCCGCGGCCTGGGCATGCGGGCCTACTTCGCCCCCGCGGCCGACCCGGTGTGGGGCGACGCGCTGCTGACGAACCTGCCGGTGAGGCAGCTGGCCTCGCACCCGCTCGGCAGGCACGGCTACCCGACGCTCGCCCAGGCGCAGGCCGCCGTCATCGAGGTGGGCGGCAGGGAGGTCGGCATCGTCAACACCCACCTCCAGTCGCCCCCCGGGCAGGCGCCCGAGGTGGCCGCGCTGGTGCACAATCTGGCCTCGGGGATGAGCGCCGCCGAGGCGGGAGGGCGTCCGACGGGCCCCATGAGCGCGGGAGGCGACGCAGCCGCCGGAGCGCGGCGGCCGGTCGTCCTGGCCGGTGACCTCAACACCCGGCCCGGCGACCCCGAGATGCGCGTGCTGGAGTCCGCGGGTCTGTCCGATCCGCTGACCGCCCTGGGCGATCCCGCCACCTCACCGGCCGACGCTCCTGTCGAGAGGATCGACCACGTGCTGCTCACCGACGGGTTGGCGGCCGAATCGGCCGAGGTACCGCGCTTGCCGTACTCGGATCATCTGCCGGTGAAGGTCACCATGCGCATAACCAGTGTTGACCAGGAGGGATAATCGACAACATGCGCCTTTCCGCTCGTGTCGACTACGCCCTCCGTGCCGCCGCCGAACTCGCCGCAGCAGGGGCGGGCCCGACCACCGTGGGCGAACTCGCCAAAGAGCAGGACATGCCGCCCAAATACCTGGAGAACATCCTGCTCCAGATGCGCCGCGCCGGGCTCGTCAGGGGCCAGCGCGGCCCCGAGGGCGGCTACGTGCTGGCCAGGCCCGCTGCGGAGATCTCCCTGGCCGACGTGATCCGCGCGGTCGACGGCCCGCTGGCCAACGTGCGGGGCGAGCGCCCCGAGCACGTCGGCTACCGCGGCCCCGCAGAGTCACTTCAGCAGGTGTGGATCGCCCTGCGCGCGACCGAGCGGTCCATCCTCGAGGAGGTCACGCTCGATCACGTGGCCACCGGCGCGTTGCCGGAGAGCGTGCGCACGCTGGCCGCCGACCCGGCCGCCTGGGACTGACGTCCGGCCCACCGAGGAGCGGCATGGAAAGGACGGCGGACCTGCGGCGGCGCTCCGAACTGCTCGACTCGATCGTCGACTGCCTGGCCGACAACGGCCTGTCGTCGTGGACGAACGGGTGAGCGCCCTTGCCCGAGGGTGACGCCGTCTACCGGACCGCCGAACGCCTGCGCGAGGCGCTCGACGGCCGGGTGCTGACCCGGTCCGACTTCAGGGTGCCGCGCCACGCCACCGCCGACCTGACGGGCCGCGCGGTCACGCACACCGTGTCGTACGGCAAGCACCTGCTCACCAGGGTCGAGGGCGGCCTGACCGTCCACACGCACCTGCGCATGGACGGCAGCTGGCTCGTCCTGCCCGCGGGACGGCGGCTGCCACAGGGCGGCGACAGGGTGCGGCTCGTGCTGGCCAACGCGGCCTGGCAGGCGGTCGGGATGCGGCTGGGGATGGTGGACCTGCTCGCGACCGAGCGGGAGGACACCGTGATCGGCCATCTCGGGCCCGACCTGCTCGGGCCGGGCTGGGATCAGGACGAGGCGGTCGCCAGGTTGCGCGCGCATCCGGACACGACGATCGGGGAGGCGCTGCTCGACCAGCGCAATCTCGCGGGGATCGGCACGATCTACCGCGCGGAGACGCTCTTCCTCAGGGGAGTGTCACCCTGGAGTCCCGTGAGAGCCGTGGCCGATCTCGACGGCCTGGTCTCGCTCGCCCAGCGGTTGCTGGCGGCGAACAAGGATCACGCGGGCACCGTCACCACGGGTGATCGCCGTCGCGGCTTCGAGACGTGGGTCTATGGCAGGGCAGGCAGACCCTGCCGCCGATGCGGGTCTCGCATCAGGAGCGGGGAGATGGGGGTGGGCCCACAGGAACGGCTGATCCTGTGGTGTGACCGCTGCCAACCGGGCTGAGCCCTGCTGTCAGGCGGCCACCATGTCCTTGACTTCGGGGAACACCGAATCGGAGATCGACCCGGGGACAACCGTCTCGGACAGAGCCAGGCGCTCTCGCTCGGGCACGTCCGCCAGCACAGGGGCAGCCTGGAGCTCCGCCAGCGCGAACTGGTCGGAAACCTCACGCAACACCTGCGACAGCGGCACGCCCAGGGCGCCGCAAATCGAGGC
Organism: Nonomuraea sp. NPDC059194; assembly: GCF_042754765.1. NCBI lineage: Bacteria > Bacillati > Actinomycetota > Actinomycetes > Streptosporangiales > Streptosporangiaceae > Nonomuraea > Nonomuraea sp. NPDC059194. Next base: position 198,537 of record NZ_JBHZBH010000005.1, read on the forward strand.
CAGCAGCTCGGACGAGGCCTCTTTCTGACCGCGCTCCACCTCGGACAGGTAGCCCAGAGACACGCGCGCCAGCGTCGACACCTCACGCAGAGTGCGGCCCTGCCGCACCCTCAGCCGCCTCAGAACGTCTCCAAGAAGCTGACGCAGCAGAATCATCTGTCGCTCCCTCCCCGGCGCGGTGGTCGTCTTCACCGTGCCATGCGCGATCGGATCGTGCCGCCCGTTCTTTCTCTTCGCTTCGTACATACTCCTCGCCGTCATCATCGGGCGCCTGCGCGGATCGTTGGGCCCGCCAGCCTGGCTCGCGGGGCTTGCAGATGGCTCACGGACCTCACTCACAGCTCCACCGTACCCGTATCCACCGACACCGCGTCAGACCGTGGTTCGCATGTTCGCTGGGGACGTAACACGGTAATCACCCGGAATGTTCCCCGATGTTCGCCTTCAGCACACCTGCGAGGAGATCTACGGCCTCGTCCACGGTTCGTTGCCTGATGCGGCCGCGCGAGCCGCCACGCGCAAGATCGCGGTGCCACATCTTTCCCTCGGGGCCGCTCAGCGCCACGTGGACGGTGCCGACCGGCTTGCCGTCCTGCGGGTCGGGCCCGGCCACTCCGGTGACCGCCAGGCCGTACGTGGCGCCGCACAGGCGGGCCACCCCCCGCGCCATGGCCGCGGCCACCTCGGGATGCACCGCGCCCTCCCGTTCGAGCAGCTCCCCCGGTACGGCCAGCAGCTCCCGCTTCAGGTCGCTGGAGTAGGAGATGACGCCGCCCCTGAAGGCCGCCGAGGCCCCGCCCATCGCGGTGAACGTCGCGCCGAGCAGCCCGCCGGTCAGCGACTCCGCCACGGCGAGCGTCGCGCCCTGCCTGACCAGCAGCACGATCACGTTCTCGGCGGCCAGCACGTCGGTCCTCATCGGCTCACTCCGCCCTGGCCCGCCTGGCCACCCGCCTCAGCCTGATCGCGCGGATGACGTAGTCGACGCCCGTGACGACGGTCACGACCAGCGCGGCCCCCATGACCACCCAGCGGATCACGTCGGGCACGGGCGGAAGCAGGTAGAGCACGATCGCCGCGATCTGCAGCACGGTCTTGACCTTGCCGCCGTAGCTGGCCGGTATGACGCCGTGCCTGATCACGATGAAGCGCAGCAGCGTGATGCCGAGCTCGCGGCCGAGGATCACGACCGTGACCCACCACGGCAGCTCGTCGAGTATCGACAGGCTCACCAGCGCCGCCCCGGTGAGCGCCTTGTCGGCGATCGGGTCGGCGATCTTCCCGAAGTCGGTGATCAGGTGGTAGCGCCTGGCCAGCTCCCCGTCGAGATGGTCGGTCAGGGAGGCCAGCCCGAACACCCCCAGGGCCGCGTACCGCCAGCCGGTGCCCGGCAGGAACAAGCAGACGACGAAGAAGGGGACGAGCGCCAGCCTGAGCACCGTGAGGACGTTGGCGATGTTCCACGGGCTCACCACCCTGCGCTCGTCTCGGGTCATGGACCGGCCTTGATGCGCGCGATCAGATCGACCCCCTCGGCATCGACCACGATCGCCCTGACGATCTGGCCGGGGACCAGGCCGATGCCCTGAACCGTGACGGAACCGTCGACCTCGGGACCCTGGTGGGCCGCCCTGCCTTCGTAGCCGCCGTCGCCGAGGTCCTCGTCGATCAGCACGTCGACCTCGGTGCCGATGCGCTCCTCCGCGCGCTGCGAGGTCAGCTCCTCGGCCAGCTCGGTCAGCACGCGCACCCGCTCGTCGATGACCTCCTGCTCGACCTTCGACCCGAACGTGGCGGCCTCGGTGCCGTCCTCGTCGGAGTAGCCGAACACGCCGATCACGTCGAGCCTGGCCTGCTCGAGGAAGCCGACGAGCTCGCCGAACTCCTCGTCGGTCTCGCCGGGGAAGCCCACGATGAAGTTGGAGCGCACGCCCGCCTCCGGCGCCTTGGCCCTGACCTGCTCCAGCAGGCCGAGGAAGCGCTCGGGGTCGCCGAAGCGGCGCATCCTGCGCAGGACGGTGCCGCTGGCGTGCTGGAAGGACAGGTCGAAGTAGGGGGCGATGCCGTCGGTGGCGGCGATGACGTCGAGCAGCCCTGGGCGCAGCTCGGCGGGCTGTAGGTAGCTGACCCGCACCCGCTCGACGCCCTCGACCGCGGCCAGCTGCGGCAGCAGCTTCTCCAGCGCGCGCAGGTCGCCCAGGTCTTTTCCGTAGGAGGTGGAGTTCTCGCTGACGAGGACCAGCTCGCGCACCCCGCGGTGGGCCAGCCAGTCGGCCTCGGCCAGCAGCTCCTCGGGGGCGCGCGAGACGTAGGCGCCGCGGAAGGCGGGGATGGCGCAGAACGAGCAGCGGCGGTCGCAGCCGGAGGCCAGCTTCAGCGAGGCGACGGGGCTCTCGTCGAGGCGCTTGCGCAGCACGCGCGGCCCGCTCGCGGGCGCCAGGCCCGCGGGCAGGTCGCCGTGGCCGGGGATGCTCGCCTTGGCGGCGGAGCGCTCCACCGGCGAGATCGGCAGCAGCGTACGGCGGTCGCGCGGCGTGTGCGGCTTGAGCGGCTTGCCGGCCAGCACGTCGTCGAGGCGCTCACCGATCTCGGCGTAGTCGTCGAAGGAGATGACCGCGCTGGCCTCGGGAAGCGCCTCGGCCAGCTCGTTGCCGTAGCGCTCGGCCATGCAGCCCGCGGCCACCACCTTGGCGCCCGAGTCGGCCGCGGCCAGCAGCGTGTCGATCGAGTCTTTCTTCGCCGAGTCGATGAAGCCGCAGGTGTTGACGACGACGACATCGGCGTCGTCGTCGCCCAGCTGCCAACCGGCAGCATCAAGTCGCGCGGCGAGCTCCTCGGAGTCGACCTCGTTGCGCGCGCAGCCCAGAGTGATCAGCGATACGGTTCGGCGGGATGACATGGTGGACACTACGGTATCGGCACTTGGCCACTACCTGGCGCACCTCCCCCGCACTTGTCATCGCGGACGGGCGGCCGACGGCCCGTAGGTCCTCCTGACGAGCTCGCCCCGAGCGCCCGGTGATCCCAGGTCCTTGCCGTTGACCTGGAGCGACACCGCTCCCGCGTCGTGGATGGTCATCCGCACCGTCTTCTTCGCCGTCCACGTGGAGGTCTTGCCCGCCTTCAGCGTGCCCGCGAAGAGCTTGCGCCCCTCGGAGTCGCGCACGTTGAGGTAGGACGACCGCTTGGCCACCACCTTGACGACCACCATGTCGGACTTCTTCTGGGTGGACAGCGCCGCCGTACGGCGGGCAGGACCCGCCGACGCGTTCGGCGGCACGCTGGGCGCCGACGAGGCGGGCTCGATGTCGGCCGTGGGCACCTCGCCCGGCCCGCCCATCACCCTGACGACGCCGAAGACCACCACGATGGCCAGGGCGATGCCCAGTGCCATCGTCCAGTTGGGGCCCCGGCGCTCGCGCAGCTTGAGCCCTTTGAAGTTCTGGAAGACGGCCGCCGCCCGCAACGGCTGCGACACGCCGCCGTGCTGGGCGTCGTACAGGTGCGCCATCGCCTCGGGGTCGGCGCCGACCGCTTTGGCGATGGCCCTGACGTGACCCCTGGCGTAGAAGTCTCCTCCGCACATGGAGAAGTCGTCCCGCTCGATGGCGTACAGGAGAGCTTCGCGAATCCGGGTGGTCGCGCTCAGCTGTCCGATGCTCAGCCCTGCCGTCTGCCTGGCCTCAGCCAGTTTTGCCCCAATGCTCTGTTCGTTCACGACGAACGCCTCCCCGCCCCGACGTTGCGTAGTTACTCCTATTCAACCAGTAACAGTCGGCATGGGTGCGCAAGGGGTCACTCGCCCCGCAGGTCGGCCAGCAAACCGGGCAGATCGTCGGGCTTCAGCAGCACCTCCCGCGCCTTGGAACCCTCGCTGGGGCCGACGACGCCGCGAGATTCCAGCAGGTCCATGAGGCGGCCCGCCTTGGCGAAGCCGACCCTGAGCTTGCGCTGCAGCATCGAGGTCGAGCCGAACTGGGTGGTGACGATCAGCTCGGCGGCCTGGATCAGCACGTCGAGGTCGTCGCCGATCTCCTCGTCGATCTCCTTCTTGACCACCACGGCGGCCACGTCGTCGCGGTACTCGGCCTGCATCTGCTGCTTGCAGTGCGAAACGATCTCGGCGATCTCCTTCTCGGCGACGAACGCGTTCTGGATGCGGATGGGCTTGCTCGCGCCCATCGGCAGGAAGAGCGCGTCGCCCTGGCCGACCAGCTTGTCGGCGCCTGGCTGGTCGAGGATGACCCGCGAGTCGGTGAGCGAGGAGACCGCGAAGGCCAGCCTGGAGGGGACGTTGGCCTTGATGAGCCCGGTGACGACGTCGACGGAGGGCCGCTGGGTGGCGATCACCAGGTGGATGCCGGCCGCGCGGGCCAGCTGCGTGATGCGGACGATGGAGTCTTCGACGTCGCGGGGGGCGACCATCATGAGGTCGGCGAGCTCGTCGACGATCACCAGCAGGTAGGGGTAGGGCTGGTAGACCCGCTCGCTGCCGGGCGGCGGCACCAGCTTGCCCGCCTTGACGGCCTTGTTGAACTCGTCGACGTGCCTGAAGCCGCTGGCTGCCAGGTCGTCGTAGCGGCGGTCCATCTCGCCCACGACCCATTCGAGGGCCTCGGCGGCCTTCTTCGGGTTGGTGATGATCGGCGTGATCAGGTGGGGGATGCCCTCGTAGACCGACAGCTCCACGCGCTTGGGGTCGACGAGCACCATGCGCACCTCGTCGGGGGTGGCGCGCATGAGGATCGAGGTGATGAGGCCGTTGACGCAGACGGACTTGCCCGCGCCGGTGGCGCCCGCGATGAGCAGGTGCGGCATCTTGGCCAGGTTCGCCACGATCGTGCGGCCCTCGACGTCTTTACCGAGCCCGACGATCATCGGGTGGTGGTCGGCCTGGGCGACCTGCGCCCGCAGCACGTCGCCGAGCGCGACCAGGTCCTTGTCGGCGTTGGGGATCTCGACGCCGATCGCCGACTTGCCGGGGATCGGCGACAGGATCCTGACGTCGGCCGACTTGACGGCGTAGGCGATGTTCTTGGTGAGCGCGGTGACCTTCTCCACCTTCACGGCCGGGCCGAGCTCGATCTCGTAGCGGGTGACCGTCGGGCCGCGGGTGAAGCCGATCACCTGCGCGTCGATGGCGAACTGCTCCAGCACGCTGGTCAGCGCGTTGACGACGGTGGTGTTGGCCTTGGTCTGCGGCTTGGGCGCGGTGCCGGTGCTGAGCTTCTGCAGGTCGGGCAGCACGTAGGGGCCCGCCTGGGGCGACAGCACCAGCTGCTCGACCTTGCGCGGCGCGGGGGTCGGCTCGGGCGGGGCTGTGGGCTGCCGCTGCGGCTCCGGCGCCTCCTGCGGCTCGTCGTCGACCAGGCCCGGCACGATCTCCGGCGAGTGCCTGTCCTTCTCCGCCAGCACCGGGCTGTCGTACGGCTTGACGCCGTCGGGCAGGTCCTGCTTCTTCGTCCTGACCCGCTTCTTGGCCGTCTCGCTCCCCTGCCGGGGCGGCGCGCTCTTGTCGAACAGCAGGTGGCGCAGCTCCGCCAGCCGTTCGGGGATCCTGTGCACGGGCGTCGCGGTGATGACCAGCACGCCGAAGCCGGACAGGAGCAGCAGCAGGGGGATCGTCACCCACGCGGTCAGGATGCTGGCCGGTGGAGCGGAGACGATGAACCCGACCATGCCGCCGGCCGCCGACACCTTGTCCATGCCGTCGGTGGCGTCGCCCGCCGGGTACGGCACGTCGTTGACCACGTGGACCACGCCGAGCACGCCGGTCAGCAGCGCGCTCCAGCCGATCACCATGCGCCCGGTGTCGGCGTTCTGGTCGGGGTGGCGCAGGAAGCGCCAGGCCAGCAGGCCGAGCAGCAGCGGAAGCGCCCAGGCGAGCGAGCCGAACACGCCGTGCATGACGGCGCTGACCATCTCGGAGACCGTGCCCTTCGACTGCCGCCACGTCATGGCGGCCAGCACGATCGCCCCCGCCAGCACCGCCAGGCCCGCCCCGTCGCGCCGGTGGGCGGGGTCGAGCTCGCGCGCCTGGTTGCCCAGGGCCCTGGCGGCGCCGCCGATGCCGTTGGCCACCAGCATCCACAGGCCGACGATCAGCTTGCCGATCATGGTGAAGACCCAGCTGATCGGGTCCTGATGGGTGGCGGGGGGTCTGCGGGCCGACGTCGACGTCTTCGCCTTGGATCGCGAGGATGACTGGGCTGTCGTCCGCTTGGCCGGAGTCGAGCGTGACGAGGTCGGGCGCTTCGCCGGCCCCTTCGATGCGCCTTTCGGCGTACGGGTGGCCATGATGCCAAAGGTACGTCGGAGACCACGGCGATGGGGTGGAGGCTCGCCGATGTCCTCTATGTCAGGTCATGACCTTCGACACAGCCGGGGCGGCAGGGGCCGCCGCTCCCGTGGACTCGCGGACGACCAGGGTGGTCTCGAGCCTGGCCAGCGTCGGCGTGCCCGACCCGCCCGCGTTGACGGCCGCCAGCAGCAGGTCGACCGCCATCCGTCCGGCGGCGGCGGTCGGCATCGTGACGGTGGTCAGCTTCGGCCGGTTGAGCCTGCCCGGCAGGCTGTCGTCGACGCCGATGACGCTCAGGTCGCCGGGCACCTCCAGCCCCTTGTCGTGCAGGCCCGAGACGAGGCCCAGGGCGACCAGGTCGTTGTAGCACAGCACGCCCGTCACCCCCGAGGCCGCGACGGCCGCGGTCGCGGCCAGCCCGCCCTGCTCGGTCGGCTCGTTGGGGCCGAGCACGGTCAGCTCGACGCCGCGTTCCGCGGCGGTGGCCGTGGCGGCGGCCTGCATCTCCTCGCTGGTCCACGACCCGCCGGGGCCCGACAGCAGCGCCACGCGCCGGTGCCCGAGCTCGGCCAGGTGCTCCACCGCGGCCCGAGCGCCCTGTCCGACGTCCATCAGCACGGTGGTCAGCCCCTTGAGCCGCCTGTTGACCACCACGAACGGCACCTGGTCGCGCAGTTTCTCGATCACCCGGTTGGACAGGCGGGGGCTGCACAGCAGCACCCCGTCCACCTGCTTCACGAAAGCCTCGATCAACTCCTGCTCCAGCAACGGATCCTCATCGGTGTCCGCCACGAACACGTGATAATCCCGCTCCCGCGCCTGAGCCTGCGCAGCCTTGATCAACGGCGGAAAGAACGGATTGGCGATATCCGCCACGATCAACCCAAGATTGTGCGTCCGCCCCGTCGTCAACGCCCGCGCCGCCCGATTCGGCCGATACCCCAACCCCTCGGCCACCGCCAACACCCGGTTACGCGTCTCCGCGTTCACCAGATGCGGCGCCGAGAACGTCCGCGACACCGTCGAGACATGCACACCCGACGCCGCCGCGACATCTCTGATCGTCACCGCCACGGCACACCTCCCTCCGCTCCCAGGTGGCGGGCCAGCCAGCCGAAGACCTGTTCCTGCTGGGGGCGGCCGAAGGCGTGCCCCGCGTCGGCGAAGATGCCCGTGTAACCCGCCGAGGCCTGCCGGTAGTGTGCCGCGATCATCGCATGCGCACGGCGCATGCCGCTCAGCGGCAGGATCTCGTCCCGCTCGCCGTAGCAGACGAGCAGGGGCCGGGGAGCGGCGCACGCCACCAGGTCGGGCAGGTCGCACAACCTGGTCAAGCCCGGAGGGTACAGCATCCAGGTATGGCCGGAGACGTGCCGGTCGAGCAGGTCCCGGTAGGAGGAGATCATGGCGACAACCGCGATCGCGTCCATGCCGGGGTCGAAGGCACCGAGAAGGGCCGCGCGCAGGCCGCCGCCCGACAGTCCCGCGCAGCCCACGCGGCCGGTGTCGGGGCGCGAGCGCAGGTAGGCCGCGGCGGCCAGGTCCTCGCCCGCCACGGCTCCCGCGAAGGAGGTGCCGAGCAGGGTGCAGTACTTGGCCAGCACGTGCTCGTGGCGGGCGGCGGCGACGTCGTACCTGTCGGCCTCGCTCATCGAGAAGTCCAGGCCGTCGACCGCCTGCTCCGGCATGTCGGCGAGCGGGATCCGGCGGCTGCCCCAGCCGAGCACGTCGGGCACCAGGACGGTGAACCCGCGCAGGGCGAGCTCGGCCGCCCAAGCCCTGCCGTCGTAGAGGGCGGCCCGCAACCGCGCCACCTCGGGCGACGGACCTTCGGGTGCGTCGGCGATCTTCTCCTTGCCGGCCCACTTCATGCCCGCGTGGCAGTGCAGGGCCAGCACGCCGGGCAGGACGGCCCCGCCCGCCTCGCGGGGGCGCAGCACGAAGGCCCGGGTACGCGGGCCGTACCCGACGTCCCAGGAGACCTCCTCGCCCGCCAGGTCGCCCGCGGTCCACGTCCGTTCGACGCGCGCGTCGGCCGCGGTCAGGTCGAGCACACCCATCAGGTCGCGCGCTTGTTCCCGCAGCCCTGGCCCCGGCGTGGGGAACAGGCCGAACTGTCGTTCGGCGATCCCGGCGAGTCCGGAGAACTCGCCGAGATGCCGCAAAGGCCCGTCCGTCACGGGACGGCCGGCGTCATGCGGGTGCCGCCGTGGGTCAGGTGGACGGGCCCGCCGGTGCGGATCGACTCGTTGGCCGCGGCGCCGACCATGACGCCGCGGATCCCGTCGAGGTAGCCGGCCTGCCTGGCCAGCGGGTCGTCGCCGGGGCCGCGGAAGACGTCGTCGAGCAGCAGCCGGTCGCCGCCGCCGTGGCCGCCCTCGCCCCGCTCGATCGGGATCTCCCTCGGCCGCTGCCAGTGCTGGTGCAGGGTCAGGCGTTCCCATGAGCCCGCGGCATGCTCCTTGGCGGCGGCGCTCGGGTCGATGGCGGCGTGCGGTGGTGTCCACGACCGCTCGCACACCTCCAGCTCGATCCGGCCGCCCGTGCCGTTGAAGACGACCCGGTAGCCCTCGAAGGGCGCGTGGGCGTTGAGCGAGTAGGTGAGCATGGTGCCGCCGTCGTAGCCGACCATGACGGCCATGTTGTCCTCGATGGTGATGCCGTCGGTGAAGACGTCCTGGTCGCGCACGTAGCCGTCCTCGTGCTCGGCCTCCAGGTAGAGGCGGCTGAGGCGGGGGTCGGCGGCGAGGTCGAGGATGAACGGGTCGGTGCCGAGCCCCCGCGCGCCGTTGCCGCGTTCGGGCCGCTCGCCGAGGCCGCGCGCCCTGGCGTTGTCCGCGCCGTAGAAGCGGAGGCCGCCATGGGCGTAGACGCTGCGCGCCGACGCGTCGAGCCACCAGTTGACCAGGTCGAAGTGATGGGTGGACTTGTGGACGAGCAGGCCGCCGGAGTGGCGCTTGTCGCGGTGCCAGCGGCGGAAGTAGTCGGCGCCGTGGATGGTGTCCAGCGCCCAGTCGAAGTGGACGGAGGTGACCTCCCCGATCGCGCCGTCCATGATCAGGCGGCGCACCGCGGAGTTGCGCGGCGAGTAGCGGTAGTTGAAGGTGACGACGAGCCTGCCGCTCGACCGCTCGGCCGCGGCGGCGATGGCCGCGCAGCCGTCGGCGTCGGTCGTGAGCGGTTTCTCGACGACGACGTCCTTGCCCGCCTCCAGCGCGGCCACGACGTAGCGGGCGTGGGTGGCGTCCACGGAGGCCACGACCACCGCGTCGCACAGCTCCAGCATCGCGCCGAAGTCGCCGGGCGCGAAGCGCGGGACCGGCTCGCCGACCCTCTCGGCGTAGTAGTCCATGCGGGTGCGGTTGGTGTCGCAGAAGGCGGCGATCGCACCGGTGTCGCGCCAGTCACCGAGCAGGGCGTCGACGTACATCTGGGCGCGGTGCCCGAGCCCGACGAAGGCGTATCTCATCTCGTCTCCCCGAGTGGTCGCCGTACGGCTCGCGCGAGCCGTACGGCGGCGAAGGTGTGGATCTAGCCGGCGATGGCCGCGTTGGCTTCTTCCAGGAGCTTGGCGGCCGCCTCGTCCGGGCTCTGCTGCCCCGACGTCACCGCCTCGGAGTAGCGCTTGATGATGTCCTCCATCTTCGAGCCGCCCTTGGGCGGCACGACGACCGGCGTCAGCTCGCTCTTGACGGCGTCGAGGAAGGTCAGCGTCTGCTGGTCGGCCGCGGGCAGTTTGCTCTTGACCGCCTCGAGGACCTTGGCGTTGACGGGCAGGCCGCGGTCGCTGAGCAGGATGCCTCCCGCCTCGGGGTCGTTGAGCAGGAAGTCGATGAACTTGTGGGCCTCGGCCTGGTGCTCGCTCCTGCTGGAGGCGCTCCAGAACATGGCGGGCTGCAGGAACATGCCGGAGGTGGCGGCGTCGGCCAGCCTGGGCAGGCGCAGGAGGGTCAGTTCGCTGCCCGACGACTTGGACATGGCGCCGAGCTGGTTGCTCCACCACATCCCGAAGGCGCCCTTGTTGGTGGCGATGAGCGACTGCTCCTGACCCGCCGCGGCGATCTCGGCCATCTTGGCGGCGTCGGGCGAGCCCTTGGTCTCCTGCAGCTTGATGAAGGTCGCCCACCACGCCTTCAGCGTGTCGGGGGTGAGGCCGATCCTGCCGTCGGCGTAGAACTTCTCGCCGCGCTGGGCTGCGAAGACGGTCAGGTTGGCGGGGTTGAAGGTGTATTCGGTGCCGTAGACCGAGCCGTCGCCCGACTTGCTGATCTTCTCGGCCAGGCCGATGTAGTCGTCCCACGTCCAGGTCTTGTCGTCGGGCAGCTGCTGGCCGGCCTTCTCGACGGCCGCCTTGTTGGCCATCATGGTCCAGACGTTGACCCCGGTGGGGATCGCGTACTGCTTGCCGTCGAGGTTGCCTGAGGCCAGGACGCCCTGGTCGAGGTCGGCGGTGTCGACCTTGCCGGTGAGGTCGGCGAGAGCGCCGCGCCCTGCGTACTCGGCCAGGCCCCTGATCTCGATGGTCATGACGTCGGGAGCGTCGTTGGCTGCCACCTTGGTGGCCAGCGACTCGTAGTAGCTCGGCCAGTCGGAGAACTCGCCGACGACGTCGATCGTGGGGTTCTTCTTCTCGAACGCGGCGATGGCCTGTTCGGTGAGCTTCTGCCGGGAGTCGCTTCCCCAGTAGGAGAAGCGCAGCTTCACCTTGCCGTCTGCGGTGCCGGCGGAGCTTCCTGCGTCGCCGCCGCAGGCCGTCAGGGTCAGCACGGCGGCGGCGAGGAGGGCGACGGTCTTGACAGAGCGCATCTCTCGCTCCCTTTCAGTGGGGGGTGGTTACTTCAGGCCCGTGGTGGCCACACCACGGATCAGGTACTTCTGGCCTGCCAGGAAGAAGCCGAAGATGGGGCCGAGGGCGATGATCGACATGGCGAACATCGGCCCCCACGACGATTCGCCGCTGGAGTCGAGGAAGGTGCGCAGCGCGACCGGGACGGTGAAGTTGTCGGGGTTGTTCAGGTAGAGCAGCTGGCTGAGGAAGTCGTTCCACGTCCAGATGAAGGTGAAGATCGCCGTGGTGGCGAGGGCGGGCGTGCAGAGCGGGAGGATGACCCTGAAGAAGGTGCGCCAGTAGCCGGCGCCGTCGATGGAGGCCGCCTCGTCCAGTTCGCGGGGCAGGGTCCTGATGAACTGCACCATCAGGAAGATGAAGAACGAGTCGTGGGCCAGGAACTTCGGCAGGACCAGCGGCCAGATCGTGTTGATCAGGTCGAGCTTCGCGAACATGATGTACTGCGGCGCGATGACCACGTGCAGCGGCAGCATGATGGAGCCGAGCATGATCGCGAACCAGAACTTCTTCATCGGGAAGTCGAGGCGGGCGAAGGCGTAGGCGGCCATCGAGCAGGCGGCCAGGTTGCCGAGGATCGACAGGGCCGTCACGACGGCCGAGTTCCACAGGTAGTAGCCGAACGGGTGGGCCAGCGCGGTCCAGCCGTCGGCGAAGTTGTCGAAGGTGATCTCGGTCGGGATCAGGCCCGGCTCCCTGAAGATCAGCTCTTCGGGCTTGAGCGCGCTGGAGAACATCCACAGCAGCGGGTAGAGCATGACCAGACCGAAGCCGATCAGCATCAGGTGCTTGGCACCCCTGGTGACGCGGTGCCGGTAGAGGACCGGCAGCCGCCTACTTGCTGTCGCCATAGAAGACCCAATACTTGGACGCGAGGAAGTTGACCCCGGTCAGACCGGCGATGATGAGGACGAGCACCCAGGCCAGCGCGGCGGCGTAGCCCATCTCGTACTCCTTGAACCCGTTGACGTAGAGGTAGAGCGTGTAGAAGAGCGTCGAGTCGTTCGGTCCGCCCGAGCCGTTGCTGACGATGAACGACTGGGTGAACGACTGGAACGACTTGATCACTTCGAGCACGAGGTTGAAGAAGATGATCGGCGACAGCAGCGGCAGCGTGATGGTCCTGAACTGCCTGAGCGGACTGGCCCCGTCCACCGCGGCCGCCTCGTAGTAGCTGCGCGGGATCTGCCGCAGGCCCGCCAGGAAGATGACCATCGGCGCCCCGAAGGTCCAGACGTGCAGCAGGATCAGCGTGCCCAGCGCCGTGTCGGGGTTGTTCACGTAGCTGGTGCCCTGGATGCCGAACAAGCCGAGGACGGAGTTGACCAGACCGTCGGCGCCGAAGATCTTCCGCCACAGGATCGCGATGGCGACGCTGCCGCCCAGCAACGAGGGCAGGTAGAAGATCGAGCGGTAGAACGACAGCCCGCGCAGCCCGCGGTCCAGCAGCAGCGCCAGCGCCAGCGCGAAGGCCAGTTGCATCGGCACGGAGACGACGACGTAGATCGTGGTGACCTTCAGCGAGGCCCAGAAGCGCGGGTCCTGCGTGAACATCTGGAGGTAGTTGTCCGCTCCGACCCATTTCGCCGTGTCGAGCAGGCTGTAGTCGGTGAAGGACAGGTAGAGCGACGCGACGATCGGCCCGATCGTGATCAGGAACAGGCCCACGAACCATGGCGCGAGGAAGACGTAGGCCGTCAGCGCCTCACGGCGGGCGCGGTTGACAGGGCGGGGGGCGCGGGGGGCGCTGTCATGAGCGGGGGGTTCGGCCGTGACCGCCGACTTCAACGACAGTGAGTCGACCACGGCGGCACCTCTGGAGCAGTCGCCTTCACGGGACCTCCATGTGACGTGAATGGATGGCGCTTTCCTATAGCGCCGACAAAAGTTCCGTCAACCCTTTGCAGGTGTTACCTTGCCGTTATCGATATATCGGAAACGACATATTTCGAGGTCAACGTGCTTGCAAAAGAAGTTGATCAGACAAAGAATCTTGCTACTTTCCGCTGTTTGCTACAAACGGTTGCAGCGTAAGCCGCAGCACGAGGAGCCCGATTGCCCTCGACGTCACAGGAACCGGTATGTCGTCCGCGACGTCAGGTCCTCCCCCGGCCGCAGCACGGTGGAGGGGAAGTCCGGCCGGTTCGGTGAGTCGGGGAAGTGCTGCGTCTCCAGGCACAACCCGGCCTGCCTGCCGTACGGCGTGGCGATGCCGTCCAGCAGGTGCCCGGTGTAGAACTGCACGCCGGGCTCGGTGGTCGTCACCTCCATCGCCCTGCCGCTCACCGGCTCCTCCACCCGCACCACAGCGCCGGGCCGCAACACGTAGCAGTGGTCGTAGGCCCCGTCCATGCGCGCGGCCACGGGCGTCGGCACGGTGAAGTCGTACGGCGTGCCCGCCACGGCGACCGGCGCACCCGGCACCGGGATCTTGCCCTCGTCGACCTCCAGGTAGTGGTCGGCCGGCATCGTGATGACGTGCCCGCGCACGTCCCCCGATCCCGCGAGGTTGAAGTAGGAGTGGTTGGTCAGGTTGACGACGGTAGGCGCGTCGGTGGTGGCGTGGTAGTCCAGGCGCAGCTCGTCGGCGTCGGTCAGCGTGTAGGTGACCGAGGCGGTCAGGGTGCCGGGATAGCCCTCCTCTCCGTCCTTGCTGACATGGGTGAGCCTGACGGCCCGCTCCGCGTCCGGCTCGGCCCGCCACACCTTCTTGTCGAAACCGCTCTCACCGCCGTGCAGGCTGTGCCCGTTGTTGTTGAGCGCGAGCCGGTGGGTGCGGCCGTCGAGGGTGAAGCGGCCGTGCGCGATGCGGTTGCCGTACCTGCCGACCACCGCGCCGAAGTAGCGGCTGCGGGTGAGGTAGTCGGAGACGGTCGGCAGGCCGAGGACGACGTCGGTCCCGTCGGCCAGTTCGACGGACTGAATGGTCGCGCCCAGGGTCAGGATCGCCACGCTCATCCGGCCGTTGGACAGGACGTGCCGGTCCACGACCTCGCCCGCGGGCGTGCTGCCAAAGATCACGGTGGTCTCACTCTCTCGGTGGAATCTCTGATCACGAGGCTGGTCTCCAGCCTGGCGGTGGTGGCACTGGCCTGCTCGCCCGAGGCGACGGCGGCCAGCAGCAGGTCGACGGCCATCCGCCCGGCCGCGGCGGTCGGCATGGTGATGGTGGTCAGCTTCGGCCGGTGGAGGCGGCCAGGCAGGCTGTCGTCCACGCCGACCACGCTCACGTCACGGGGAACGCGCAGGCCACGGCGGCCCAGCCCGTCGATCAGCCCGATGGCGACCAGGTCGTTGTAGCACAGCACGCCGCTCGCCCCGGAGGCCGCCACGGCGTCGGCCGCCTCCAGCCCGCCATGGACGGTCGGCTCGTTCGGACCGAGCACGGTCAGCTCGGCGCCGAGCTCCTCGGCCCTGGCGGTCGCGTGCCGGTGGATCTGGCGGCTGGTCCACGAGCCCGAGGGGCCCGCCACCAGCGCGAGGGCGTGATGTCCGAGGGCGCGGAGGTGCTCGACGGCGGCGGCCGCGCCCTCCCCCACGTCCATGAGGACCGTGGTCATCCCCTTCACCGCCCGGTTCACCAGCACGAACGGGACCTGCGCGCCCAGCTTGGCGATGGCGGTGTTGGGCAGGCGGGGGCTGCACAGCAGCACCCCGTCCACCTGCTTCACAAAAGCCTCGATCAACTCCTGCTCCAGCAACGGATCCTCATCGGTGTCCGCCACGAACACGTGATAATCCCGCTCCCGCGCCTGAGCCTGCGCAGCCTTGATCAACGGCGGAAAGAACGGATTGGCGATATCCGCCACGATCAACCCAAGATTGTGCGTCCGCCCCGTCGTCAACGCCCGCGCCGCCCGATTCGGCCGATACCCCAACCCCTCGGCCACCGCCAACACCCGGTTACGCGTCTCCGCGTTCACCAGATGCGGCGCCGAGAACGTCCGCGACACCGTCGAGACATGCACACCCGACGCCGCCGCGACATCCCTGATCGTCACCGCCATGTGCCGCACCCTAACGCAATCGGTTGCATCGCCACCACTGGCCATTCTGCTACCGGTTGCGTAAAGCACACCTGCGTCGCCGCAGCACACGAGGACGCCTCTTGACGATTCCGCCGCCGACCGACACTGTTTCATGCAACTGGTTGCAGTGCCGGAAGGAAAGACATACCTGTGAGCAGAACCCTTGTCACCGGGAGCGCGGGTCGCCTCGGCCGCAGCGTCGTGTCCGCGCTCGCCGCGGCCGGACACGAGGTGATCGGCGTGGACACCGCGCCTGGCACTCCTGACGACGCCGCGGCCACGCTGCCCGCCGACCTGACCGACCTGGGAGAGGCCTACCAGGTCATCGCCCGCTTCCGCCCCGAGGCCGTGCTCCATCTGGCCGCCATCGCCACGCCGTTCAGCCGCAGCGACGCGGTGACCTACCGGACGAACACCCAGCTGGCCTTCAACGTGTGCGACGCGGCGGTCGCGCTCGGCGTGCCCAAGCTGATCCTGGCCAGCAGCCCTACCGTCGTCGGGTACGGCTCGCCGGACGGCTGGAGCCCCGCCTACCTGCCCATCGACGAGGACCACCCGGCCAAGCCGTGGAACGCCTACAGCCTGTCCAAGCTGGTCGCCGAGGAGACGATGCGCTCCTTCGCCCGCACGGCCGCCACCAGGATGGCCGCCGTACGGCCCTGCTTCGTGATCGCGCCTGAGGAGTGGGAAGGCGCTCCCACTCAGTCGGGCCACACGGTGGCCGAGCGCCTCGACCGCCCCGAGATCGCCGGGGTGTCGCTGTTCAACTACATCGACGCCCGTGACGCGGCCGACCTGTTCATCGCCCTGCTGGCCCGCCTGCCGGAGCTGCCCAACGGCGAGGTCTTCTTCGCCGGGGCGGGCGACGCGCTGGCAAGGGAACCGCTGGCCGAACTGCTGCCCGCGATCATGCCGTCCACCGCGGGCTTCGCCGACGCCCTCACCGGCTCGCTGCCCGCCTTCACCTCCGCCAAGGCCGAGCGGCTGCTCGGCTGGCAGGCCAAGCGCAGCTGGCGCACCGAACTCTCCTGACCGAACTCTCCTGAAGGAACGATGACGATGAAGCTGAGTGGTGTCCTGTTCTTCCCGGTGACCCCGTTCGACGGTGAAGGCGCGCTGGCCGAGGACGTGCTGGCCGAGCACCTCGGCCGGGGCCTGCGCCACGACCCCGGCGCGGTCTTCGTGGCGTGCGGCACCGGCGAGTTCTCCGCGCTGTCCCAGGACGAGCACGCGCGGGCCGTCCAGGTGGCCGTCGAGGTCGTCAGGGGCGCGGTGCCCGTGCTGGCGGGGGCGGGCGGGCCGCTGGGCCTGGCTCTGGCGCAGGCACGCGCGGCCAGGCAGGCGGGCGCGGACGGCCTGCTGCTGATGCCTCCCTACCTGGCCCACGGCAGCAAGGCGGGGTTCACCGCCTACGTGCGCGCCGTCGCCGCCGAGCTCCCCGTGATCGTCTACCAGCGCGGCCCCGTCGTCCTCGACCCCGCGGACGTTGTCGAGCTGGCGCGCGTCCCCGGCGTGATCGGGCTGAAGGACGGCCTGGGCGACGTGGACAGGATGCAGCGCACCGTGCTGGCCGTGCGCAGAGAGATCGGCCCCGGCTTCGCCTTCTTCAACGGCCTGCCGACCGCCGAGCTGACCATGCCCGCCTACCGGGGCCTCGGGGTGGAGCTCTATTCCTCGGCGGTGTTCGCCTTCGCCCCCGAGATCGCCAAGGCCTACTTCGCCGGTGACGAACGACTGCTGACGGAGTTCTACGCGCCGCTGGTCGAGCTGCGCAGCAAGGCGCCCGGCTACGCGGTCTCCCTGGTCAAGGCCGGGCTCCGGCTGCGCGGCCTCGACGTCGGCCCGGTCAGGGCGCCGCTGACGGACCTCACGCCCGAGCACGAGGCCGAGCTCGACCTGCTCATCAAGACCGGTCTCTCCCTGGTCGCGGCATGATCAAGGAGCTGGTGACGGAGCTGCGCTCGGCGCCGCTGCGCCGGCCGTGGGGCGCCGACGTGCCGTACAACCATGTGGTCATCTGCACGGTCACGCTGGAGGACGGCCGCGTCGGCACCGGGTTCTCGTGGACCCCGCAGATCGGGGCGCAGGCCGTCAAGGCGCTGCTGGACAACGACATCCGCGAGGCGGTGCTCGGCGGGCCCGCGCACCCGGAGCTGGTCTGGGAAGGGCTGTCCAGGCACCTGAGCGAGGCGGGACGCGGTGGGCTGACCACCGTCGCGATGGCGGGGCTCGATCTGGCTCTGTGGGATCTGCACTGCGGCGCGTCCTCGCTGGTCGACGTGCTGGGCGCCCGCCGCGACCGCGTCCCCGTGTACGGCAGCGGCGTCAACCTGCACTACTCCCTGGACGAGCTGGTCGCCCAGGCCAGGCGGTGGATCGCGGCGGGCCATCGGGCCGTCAAGATCAAGGTGGGCAGGCCCGACCTGGCCGAGGACGTCGAGCGGGTCGCCGCCGTTCGCGAGGTCATCGGTCCCGCCGTGACTTTGATGATCGATGCCAACCAGCGCTGGGACCTGCACCGCGCCCGCCGCGCGATCGACGCGCTCGCGCCGTACGACCTGCACTGGATCGAGGAGCCGCTGCCCGCCGACGACGTGGCCGCGCACGTCGAGCTGCGCCGCCACATCGACGTGCCCGTCGCGGTCGGCGAGAACGTCTACACCGTCCACGGCTTCCGCGACCTGCTGACGGCCGGCGCCTGCGACGTGGTCCAGCCGAACGTGGTCAGGGTCGGCGGCATCACCCCGTTCCTGCGGATCGCGCGGCTGGCCCACGCCTTCGACGTGCCCGTCCATCCGCACCTGCTGACGGAGCTGTCGGGACAGCTGGCGCTCACGCTGCCGCATCCCGCGATGGTGGAGGCGGTGGAGGACGCGACGTTGACCGGCCTGGGCCTGCTGGCCGAACCGTATCCTGTCGTGATCGAGGAGGCCGAGCTGCGCTCGGCGCGAGCCAGAGGGCTGGGCCTGACATGGAGTTGACCAAGGTCGTGCTCGCGGGCGCCCACGGTCATGGCCGCTGGCATCTGGAGCACGTGCGCGCGCTGGCCGACAGGGGGCTGGTGGAGCTGGTCGGCGTGTGCGACCCCCGCCCCGCGGATTTCGCCTGGCCGTACGGCGGTTTCGAGCACGCCGGGCCCGAGGACCTCGGCGGGTTGATCGAGCGCACGGGCGCCGAGATCACCATCCTGTGCACGCCCATCAACACGCACGCCCACCTGGCCGTGACGGCGTTGCGCGCGGGCTCGCACCTGCTGCTGGAGAAGCCGCCCGCCGCGTCGCTGTCCGCCTTCGAGCGGATCGCCGAGGCCGCGCGCGATTGCGGGCGGTCCTGCCAGGTGGGCTTCCAGAGCCTCGGCTCGTCGGCCGTTCCCGCGCTGCGCGAGTTGATCGGCTCGGGCCGCCTGGGCGAGCTCACCGGCATCGGCGTGGCCGGGGCGTGGGAGCGGCCGGCCGCCTACTTCACCAGGTCGGCGTGGTCGGGGCGGCGTCGTCTCGACGGCGCCGACGTCGTGGACGGCGCGCTCACCAACCCGTTCGCGCACGCCGTGGCGACCGCACTGGCCGTGGCGGGGGCCGAGGAGCGGGGCGCGATCTCCTCCGTCGAGCTGGAGCTGTTCCAGGCCAACGCGATCGAGTCCGACGACACCTCGGCCGCCAGGATCCACCTGGCCGGTGGCGGGGTCATCACCGTGGCCGTGTCGCTGTGCGCGACCGGCAGGGCCGAGCCGTACATGCTCGTCCACGGCACCGAGGGCACGGCGCGGCTCACCTACACCACCGACGACCTGGACGGCGTCGTCCATCCCCGGACGAACCTGCTGGAGAACCTGGTGGATCACGTCAGGTCGGGGGCCGACCTGCTGGTGCCGCTCGCGCGGACCGGCGCGTTCATGGAGTTCCTCGAGGCGGTGCGCACCGCGCCCGACCCGCTGCCGATCGCCGACGAGCACCAGAAGATCCACCAGGACCGGCGTGAGGTGCCGGGCATCGGGGAGCTCACCGATCTGTCGGCTCGGCGCCTGGCGCTGTTCTCCGAGCTGGAGGTCCCGTGGGCGGCCGGGCGCACGCTACGGGTGCGCGGGACACCGGTGTCCACCTACGAATGGCGCGCGGACCTGCCGGTCACCGACTCCCCCCGCCCCTATATCCATCCGGTGCGGACGCTGGGCGGCGTCGAGGTGAGCGAGTTCAGGCCCGCCGACCACGTCCATCACCTCGGCGTCAGCCTGGCCGTCTCTGACCTGGGCGGGGTGAACTTCTGGGGCGGGCGCACGTTCGTCCGCGACCGGGGGCCCGCCTGGCTCGCCGATCACGGCGTTCAGCGGCACGACGCCTTCGAGGAGATCGAGGGCGGGTTCGCCGAGGCGCTGACCTGGCTCGGCCCCGACGGCGCGACGCTCGCGCGGGAGCGACGCACGGTGCGGGCGCTGGCCGTGGACGGGGCGTGGGCGCTGGATTTCGCGTTCACCCTCAGCGTGCCTGAACCCGTCCACGTCAGCAGTTCGGCGTGCAAGGGCAGGGACGGCGCCGGGTACGGCGGATTCTTCTGGCGGGCGCCCAGGTCCGGGCGGAATCCGGCGGTCTTCACCGCCGGGGCGGAGGGCGAGCGGGACGTGCACGGCAGCCGCACCCCGTGGCTGGCGCTGGTGTCCGACGCGTGGAGCCTGGTGTTCACGCAGGCTGGTCCGGTCGATCCGTGGTTCGTACGGGTCGCCGAGTACCCGGGAGTGGGGTCCGCCCTCGCGTGGGACCGCCCGCTGCCCGTCGAGGAGTCGCTGTCCAGGCGGATCGTGACGGTGGTCGCCGACGGCAGGCTCACCCGCGGGGCCGCCGAGACGCTGGCCAACGAGGCGGCGCGGCTCTGACGGGCCGTCACCACTTGCCGCCGAGCTCCTTCAACGTGAACGACCCACCCGCCCGGTCGTGCAGGGGCTCGGTCAGGTCGGGTTCGCCCTGCTCGGCGATGAGCGGCGCGGCGTGCGCCGCGGAGTCGTCGCGCGACTCGTAGCCGATCGCCTTCGCCTCCTCCAGAGACCACCACCTGCGCGCGTTGTCGGACACGCCCCACACCACGTGGTACCCGGTGGCCGTCATCGCCGCCTCCATCAGGCGGGCGCAGTCGGCGGGCGAGATCCAGGTGGCCAGTCCCCTGGTGTCCTCCGAACCGTCGTTGCAGGTGCCGAGCCTGACGACCGTCACGTTCATGCCGAACCTGTCGTGATACAGGCTGCCCAGGGCCTCCATCACGACCTTGCTCACGCCGTACAGGGTGTCGGGGCGGGGGAAGGCGTAGTCGGGCAGCTCGCCGCCGTCGGCGGGGCGGGTGTGGAAGCCCGCCGCGTGGTGGCTGCCCATGAGCACGACGTGCCGTACCCCTTCCTGGCGGGCGGCCTCCATCAGCACGTAGGTGCCGTTCATGTTGGCCTCGACGATGTCGGCCCAGGGGTGCTCGCGGCTCTGACCGCCGAGGTGGATGACGGCGTCGACGCCCTTCATGGCGGCGGCCATGGCGTCGGCGTCGGTCAGGTCGGCGACCACGACCTCCTCGCCGGGGCCCGCCTCCAAGGGGACCACGTCGGACAGGCGGAGGGTCCGCCCCTCGCGGGCGAGCAGGGGGCGGAGCAGGGTGCCGACTTTCCCGGCGGCGCCGGTGACAAGGATGCGCATGGTGACTGTTGTACACGGCTCTGACCAGAATTCACATCCATGGAATATTGACGTGATCTGGGCCGCTCGTTACCTTCACATGAACGGAGTACACATTCGCGAAAGCCATCCACGTATGTGAACAAGGAGGCGGTCTGATGCCACGCCATCTGCTCGGGGCCGCGATTGTCACGGCGCTCGCCGTCACCCTGTCCGGCTGCGGGTCCAACGGCGGGTCCAACGGCGGCTCCGGCGGGGGTTCGGGCGACGACGCGCTGGAGATCTGGATCCGGCAGGCGCCGGAGTCCGAGTCCGCCAAGACGGCCAGGAAGCTGGCCGACGCGTTCACCAAGGCCAGCGGGGTCAAGACGAAGGTCGTCGCGCTCTTCGACGACTTCGAGACCAAGCTGCAGCAGCAGGCGGCGCAGAAGAACCTGCCCGACATCGTCATCAACGACACCGCCCAGCTCGGCAACATGCGGACGCAGGGCTGGCTGCGCGAGGTCGACAAGACGAAGCTCAAGGGCGGCGACCAGCTCGCCGACCGGGCCTGGCAGGCCGCCCAGGCGGGCGACGGCAAGTACTACGCGGCCCCGTTCTCCGCCCAGGCCTTCGCGTTGATCATCAGGAAGGACTGGAGGGAGAAGGTCGGGCTGCAACCTCCGCAGACCTGGGACGATCTGGCGAAGCTGGCCAAGGCGTTCACCGAGCAGGACCCCGACGGCAACGGACAGAAGGACACCTACGGCTTCGTCGCGCCCGCGGGCACCAAGCGCGGCTACGCCTCGTGGTACGCCTCCTCGCTGATCTACGCCAACGGCGGCAACTTCCTGTCAGACGGCGGCGGCGGCAAGTACACCCCCGCAGTCAATGACCCCAGGACCGTCGAGGCCGTCACGTGGCTGCAGGACCAGTTCTGCGTCGCCAAGACCGTCAACCCCGGCGCGGTCAGCAACGACACGACCGTCACGCACGAGGTGTTCGAGAAGGGCCAGGGCGGCATCTACCTGGTCGGGCCCTACGTGCTGGCCAGGTTCGTCAAGAGCATCGGCGTCGACAGGCTCGAGGTCGTCAAGGTGCCCAAGGGCCCCTCCGGCGGTCCCGGCACGCTCGGCGAGGGCGAGAACGTCTACCTCATGGCCGGATCGGGCAACGAGGAGGGCCAGCGGAAGTTCGCCGAGTTCGCCGTCTCACCCGAGGGCCAGAAGATCGGCATGAACAAGGACGAGGCGGGCGCGATCGTCAGGCTGCCGGTCAACAAGGGCGTGGACCTGGCCACCGAGCGCAGCGACCCGCGCTGGAAGGTGTTCCAGGACGCCTACGCCGACGCCGTCTACAGCTCGCCCGTGCCCAACTGGGCGCCCATCAGGCAGCTCTCGGCCGACGCCATCAACGCGGTGTGGGCCGACTGCGGCGCCGACGTGAAGGCGGCCATGGATGGTCTGGCGGCCAAGCTGACCGCGGAACTGCAGGCCCAGACATCGTGACCCCGACGCTCACCCGGCAGGGCAGGTGGCGCGGCACCGCCGTCGCGTGGCTGTTCCTGACCCCCGCGCTGATCCTGTTCCTGTACTTCAAGTTCATCCCCATGGTCGAGGGCCTGCGGATGAGCTTCTTCAAGGTCCAGCCCTTCCTCGGCGACGAGTGGGTCGGGCTCGGCAACTACCGGACGATCATGTCGGACGACGCGTTCGTCAGCGCCGTCTGGCACAGCCTCGTCCTGGCCGTGGGCACCACCGTCGGGTCGCTCGTCCTCGGCCTGGCGCTCGCCCTGCTCATCGAGGGCCCGGCCCGCTACCTGTGGTTCGTGAGGACCGCCGCGTTCCTGCCGGTGGTCACCACGATGGCGGCGGTGGCCGAGGTGTGGCGGATCATGTACCACCCGGGCGACACCGGCCTGCTCAACAGCATCCTCGGCTGGGTCGCCCTGGATCCCCAGCCGTTCCTGGCCAGCGAGGACTCCTCGCTCTGGTCGATCATGGGGATGAGCGTCTGGCGCGGCACGCCGTACGACATGATGATCTTCCTGGCGGGTCTGGTCGGGATCGACAGGACCCAGTACGAGGCGGCGGCGGTGGACGGGGCGAGCACCTGGTCCAGGCTGCGCCACATCACGCTGCCGGCGCTGCGGCCGGTCTTCTGGATCCTCTTCACGTTGGCGGCCATCCGGGGTCTGCGGGTGTTCGTCGAGGTGTACGTGCTGACCAACGGCGGGCCCAACGGCTCGTCCGAGGTGCTCATGACCCTCATCTACAAGCTCGGCTTCCAGCGCAGCGAGCTCGGCATCGCGGCGGCGGGAGGCATCGTGCTGTTCGTCGCCACGCTGGCGCTCACCGTGCTGGTCCAGCTGATGCGCAGGAGGCAGGCGGCATGAGATTCGACAGCGCGCTCGGCCTGGAGCCGCGCAAGGGGCCGCTGGCGAGGACGGGCAAGATCCTCGTCTACTCGGCGATGGTGCTGGTCTTCACCGGGCCGCTGGTCGGCCTGCTCGTCAGCGCGTTCAGCAGGACGCTCGACCCGACCAGCTTCACGCTGTGGCCCGACGAGTTCACGCTGGAGAACTTCACCCAGGCGGCGGACAAGAACGTCTACCTCTATCTGGCCAACTCCTTCGTGGTGGTCGGGTTCGGGCTCGCGCTGCAGATGGTGGTGAGCGTCTTCGCGGCCTACTCGCTGGCGCGCAAGAAGTTCAGGGGCATGACGTTCGTGATGCTGATCATGCTGGCCACGATGATGCTGCCCGAGGAGATCATCGCGATCCCGCTCTCGCTGGTGCTGGCCGACCTGCCGCTGATCCACGCCAACCTGATCGACTCCTACGCGGGCATGATCCTGCCGGTGGGCGCCTGGGGCTTCTCGATCCTGGTCATGACCGAGTTCATGAAGGAGGTGCCGGTCGAGCTGGAGGAGGCCGCGCGGATCGACGGCGCGGGCGAGCTGCGCACGTTCTTCACGATCATCCTGCCGCTGTGCAAGCCCGCGCTCGGCGTGATCGGCGTCTTCGGGTTCACCATGATCTGGGACCAGTACCTGCTGCCGCTGATCGTGGCCAACGAGCCGGAGCACTGGACGCTGCCGATCGCGCTGCGCTCGCTCCGCTCGGACGAGGAGGTCGGGATCGGCATCCTGCTGGCCGCGTCGCTGCTGGCGCTGCTGCCCTCGGTGATCGCCTTCCTGGCCTTCCAGCGGCAGTTCATGCGCGGTCTTACCAGCGGCGCAATCAAGGGTTAGATGTCCATGTATATGGATGGCATCCATTATTCTGTCGCCCATGGAGCCCTCGATGGTCAAGTCAGCCGAGCGAACGGTCCGGATCCTCGAAACGCTGGCAGCCTCGCCGGAGCGCCTGACGCTGTCGGAGCTCCAGCAGCGCACCGGCTTCCCCCGCAGCAGCCTGCACGCCCTCATGCGCACGCTCGTCGAGCTGAAGTGGGTCGAGACGGAGCAGGGCGACTCCGCCTTCGGGATCGGTCCGCACGCTCTGCTGACCGGCACCGCCTACCTGGACAAGGACCCCGCCGTACCGCTGGCGCACGACGCGCTGGAGGACCTCAGGGAGGAGATCGGGCACACGGTCCACTTCGCCCGCCGCGACGGCGCGCACGTGCTCTACCTGGCCACCAGGGAGTCGCGCGACCGGCACGCGATCTCCAGGGTGGGCCGCAGGCTGCCGGCGAGTGTCACCGCGCTCGGCCAGGCGCTGCTGGCGCAGCTGACCGACGACGAGGTGGCCACGCTGCTGCCCGACCCGCTGCCCGCGCTCACCGCCCATTCGATCACCGACCTGGCCAAGCTCACCGACGAACTCTGCCAGGTCCGCGCCCGCGGCTACGCGCTCGAACGCGAGCAGGGCACCCCTGGCGTGGCGTGTGTGGCCGTGGCCGTCGACTACCGCATCCCCGCCACCGACGCCATCAGCTGCTCGATGCCCGCCGGGCTGCCCCGGGAGGAGATCGAGCGGATCGCCGAGGCGGTCATCAGGCACACCCGCACGTTCGCTGCCACTCTGCGCCGGGAGGGCATCCGATAACACATCATCCGGCGCGTTTCTCTGGAGGAAAGTAATGCGTCTTGATGGTGTTCTGTTCTTCCCCGTGACGCCCTTCGGCGACGACGGCTCCGTGAACGGCCAGGCGCTGGCCACCCACGTGGCCAGGGGGGTCGCGGCGGGGGCCGGAGGAGTGTTCGCCGCCTGCGGCACGGGCGAGTTCAACGCCCTGTCGCTGGAGGAGTACTCGGCCGTGGTCTCCACCTCCGTCTCCGCCGCCTCGGGCGAGGTGCCCGTCCTGTCGGGAGCGGGCGGGTCGCTGCCGTTCGCGCAGGCGTGCGCGCGGGCCGCCGCCGAGGCGGGCGCCGACGGGCTGCTGCTCATGCCGCCCTACCTCGTGACCGCTCCCCCCTCCGGCCTGGTGTCCTACGTACGGCAGGTCGCGGCCGTCACCGAGCTGCCGATCATCGTCTACCAGCGCGGCACGGCCCGCTTCACCCCCTCGGCGGCGGCCGAGCTGGCCTCGCTGCCCAGCGTGATCGGGTTCAAGGACGGACTGGGAGACTTCGACCTGCTGCAGCGGATCATCCTGCGGGTACGACAGGCGACGGACCGCCCCTTCACCTTCTTCAACGGGCTGCCGACGGCCGAGCTGACCGTGCAGGCCTACCGGGGTATGGGGGTGCCGCTGTATTCGAGCGCGGTGTTCGCGTTCGCGCCGGAGATCGCGCTGGCCTTCTACAAGGCGGTGACGGGCGGCGACGAGGTGATGGTGCGGCGGCTGCTCACCACGTTCTATCTGCCGCTGGTCGAGCTGCGCGACCTGGTGCCGGGCTATGCGGTGTCGCTGGTGAAGGCGGGGGTGCGGCTGCGGGGGCTGGACGCGGGCAGCGTGCGCGCGCCGCTGGTCGACGCCGCCCCCGAGCACGTCGCCGAGCTGGAGCGCATCCTCACCGCCGGGCTGGAGCTGGCGGGCTGAACCGCCTCGGTGGCCGCGCCTCATGCGGGCGCGGCCACCGAGTGGTCATCAGCTGTCGACGCGCTGCGGGATCCCCGCCGGGTTGCCGTCCCTGAGCTCCACCGGCAGCAGGTCCTGCGGCCATCCCTGGTAAGCCGTCGGGCGCAGCCACCTGCGGATGGCCATCGCGCCCACCGACGTGTGCGCGGGCGCCGTGCTGGACGGCCAGGGGCCGCCGTGGTGCATGGCCCAGCACACCGCCACGCCGGTCGGCCAGCCGTTCCAGATGAGGCGGCCCGCCTTGCGCGCCAGCGCCTCGGCGACCGGCCGCGCCTCGTCGGTGTCGGTGGCGTGCACGGTGGCGGTGAGCGAGCCGTCGAGCCGGCCCAGCACCTCTGCCAGCTCGGCCACGTCGCGGTAGGTGACCACGATCGACGACGGCCCGAAGCACTCCTCGGCGACCGACGGCAGCTGCGCGGCGAACGCGGCCAGGTCGATGGTGAAGACCTTGGGCGCGACCGCCCACTCCCCCTCGCCCTGCGTGCCCTCGGCCAGCAGGGTGAGCTTGGACAGGCGCTCGACGCCCTGGAGGTAGCCCTCCCTGATGCGCGAGCTCAGCATCGCCGAGCCGTTGCTGCCGGCCACCGCCGTACCGAGGGAGGCGATCAGGTCCGCGTCGTCGGGCGCGAACACCAGGCCGGGGTTGGTGCAGAACTGCCCCGTGCCGAGCGTGAGCGAGGCGGCGAAGCCGTCGGCGAGCCCCTCGCGGGCCGCGGACGGCAGCACGACGACGGGGTTCACGCTGCCCAGCTCGCCGTAGAAGGGGATGGGGTCGGGGCGCTCGTCGATGAGCGCCTGGATGGCCTTGCCTCCGGGGATCGACCCGGTGAAGCCGACCGCCACCACGTGGGGGTGCTGGACGAGCCGCTTGCCCGCCGACAGGCCGTGGACCAGCCCGAGCAGCGCGGGGTCGGGCAGCGCCGACCTGATGACCTTCGCCGACAGCTCGGAGGTCAGCGGGTGCGCGGGGTGCGCCTTGACGACGACGGGGCAGCCCGCCGCCAGCGCCGAGGCGGTGTCGCCCCCCGCGACGGAGAAGGCGAAGGGGAAGTTCGAGGCGGAGAAGACGCCGACGACGCCCGGCAGCGGTTGGTTCATCCGGCGCACGTCGGGCTGCGTCGAGATGACCGCCTCCAGGTGGCCACCGTCGCGCAGCACGTCGGCGAAGAGCCTGAACTGGCCGGCCGCCCTGGCCACCTCGCCGCGCAGCCGGGTCTCGCCGAGCGCGGTCTCCCTGTCGGCGACCTGCCAGAGCTCCTCGACGTTCGCCTCCAGCGCGGCGGCGACGGCCTCGAGCACCTCGGCCCTGCTCGCCGCACGCCAGGCCGGTCCGGCCGCGTGGGCGGCCTCGACAGCGGCGTCGACCACGGCGTCGGTGGCCTCGGGGACGCCCTCGCCGAAGGTCTCGCCGGTGCGTGGATCGTATGCGTGGATCATCGCTTCACCCCTTATGCAATATCACACTTCACTCTAGCCTGGTCTTGACACTCACTCGGCCCGATTCTTACAGTACCGACAGTTGTCCACAATTCTGGCGGTCGTTCACATATATGAACATTCGAGAGATCACTGTCACCCCGGTCGCCTTCCGCGACCCGCCCCTGCTCAACGCCGCCGGAGTCCACGAACCGTGGGCGCTGCGCACGGTCGTCGAGGTGGTCACCGACGAGGGCCTGTCAGGGCTGGGCGAAACCTACGGCGACCTGGCGCACCTGGAGAAGGTGCGCACCGTGGCCTCTGCCCTCATCGGCCTGGACGTACACGCCCAGAACGAGATCTACGCCCGCGTCGCCTCCCTCGTCGGCGAGGTCGTCTCCGACCTGCACGGCCTCACCGGCGCGGCCACCAAGGAGAAGAGCGTCGACCGGGTCTACTCCCCGTTCGAGGTCGCCTGCCTCGACATCCGCGGCAAGGCGACCGGCCGTCCCGTGAGCGACCTGCTCGGCGGCGCCGTCAGGCAGGCCGTGCCGTACAGCGCCTATCTCTTCTACAAGTGGGCCGGCCACCCCGGCGAGCCCGACGACAGGTTCGGCGCGGCGCTCGACCCCGAAGGGATCGTGGCGCAGGCGCGACTGCTGATCGAGGAGTACGGCTTCCGCTCCATCAAGCTCAAAGGCGGCGTGTTCGAGCCCGCGCGGGAGGTCGAAGCGATCCGCGCGCTACGCGACGCCTTCCCCGACCACCCGCTGCGCCTCGACCCGAACGCCGTCTGGTCGGTCGAGACCTCGCTCGAGGTCGCCCGCGCGCTCGACGGAACCCTGGAGTACCTGGAGGACCCCACCTCCGGCATCTCCGGCATGGCCGAGGTGGCAAGGCAGGCGCCGATGCCGCTGGCCACGAACATGTGCGTGGTGACCTTCGAGCACCTGCCGCCCGCCATCAGGGAAGGTGCGATCGGCGTGCTGCTGTCCGACCACCACTACTGGGGCGGCCTGGAGCGTTCGGTGCAGCTCGCCCGACTCTGCGACACCTTCGGCATTTCGCTCTCGATGCACTCCAACAGCCACCTCGGGATCAGCCTGGCCGCGATGACACATCTGGCCGCCGCGGTCCCGAACGTCACCACCGCCTGCGACACGCACACGCCGTGGCAGGACGGGCAGGACGTGGTCGCCCCCGGCGCGCTGCGGTTCGTCGACGGCGCGGTGCCCGTGCCGACAGGTCCCGGGCTCGGGATCGAGCTCGACAGGGACGCGCTCGCCGTGATGCACGAGCAGTACCTCAAGTGCGGGCTCACCTCCCGCGACGACACCGGCTACATGCGCAGGTTCGACCCCTCCTTCAGCACCAGCCGTCCCCGGTGGTGACGCCGGTGAACATCGCCTACGTCTACCCGTGGGACATCGTCGGCGACCCCGCCGCGCCCGCCAGGCTCGCCGCGCTCGGCGTGGACGCGGTCGCGCTGGCCGCCTCCTACCACTCCACCCGCGCCGCCACCCCGTTCCACCCCGCGCACCGGGTGCTCGACGTGCCGTACTCCGCCTTCTACCTTCCGGTACGGCAGGCGGCATGGGGCCGGCTCGTCCCACCGAACCCGACGTGGACCACGCCCGACGCCTTCCTCCAAGCCCGCGACGCGCTCAGAGCCGCCGGGCTGCCCGTGCATGCCTGGATCGTCCTGACCCACAACAGCCACCTCGGCGCCGCGCACCCGGACGTGGCCGTACGCAACGCCTTCGGCGACCCGTACCCGTACGCGCTGTGCCCCTCGCACGAGGACGTCGGGGAGTACTGCGAGCGGCTGGTGCGGGAGATCGTCTCGGTGGGCGCGCCCGACGGGATCATCCTGGAGGCGTGCGGGCCAATGGGGTTCGGCCACCAGAGCGTCCACGAGAAGACCGCCGGCGCCGACTGGACATCCACGCAGGCGGCGCTGCTGTCGCTGTGTTTCTGTACGGCATGCTCGCCCGGCTACCCGGACGCTGACCGGCTACGAGCCCTGACCCGCAGGGCGATCGACGGCAGCCCGACGGCCCCCGGCCTGGCGGGTCCGGGTTCGGCGGCCCTCGGCTCGGCGGCTCCCGGCTCGGCGGCCCCTGACTCGGCGGTCCCCGGTCCGGCGGCTCTCGGCTCAGCGGCCCCCGGCTCTCCCCGCTCGATGGCTCCCGGCTCTCCCCGCTCGATGGTTCCCGGCTCGGCGGCCCCCGGCTCGGCGGCCCCTGACTCGGCGGTCCCTGACTCGGCGGTCCCCGGTCCGGCGGCTCCGGGTTCGGCGGCTCTCGGCTCAGCGGCCCCCGGCTCTCCCCGGTCGATGGCTCCCGGCTCGGCGGCCCTCGGCTCGGCGGTCCCCGGTCCGGCGGGTCCCGGTCCGGCGGGTCCCGGTTCGGCGGGTCCCGGTTCGGTGGAGGAGGCGCTTGGCGAGTTGGCGCGGCCTGTGCGGGAGCTGCGGACGGGGTTGGCGGCCGCGCTCAGGGCCAGGCTCGTCGCGGCCGTGCGCGAGCTGGCACCCGGCCTGCCGATCAGGACTCACGCCAGCCCCGACCCGTGGGCGACCGGCCCGTTCGCCACCCTGCCCGACGGGGATCCCTCGCTCGACGGGCTGGTGGGCATGTGCTGGGGCACCCCCGACGAGGCCGTCGCCAACCTGTCCCGGCTGGCCGCCAACCTCACCCCAAGGCAGCGGCTCGGTGCCTATGCGCTGCTCCTGCCACCCAAGCCCGCCGATCCGGAGGAACTGGCCGCCTCGTTCACCACCTTCACGAAGGCGGGAGCCGACGAGCTGCACCTCTACCACGTGGGACTCGCCTCCCCCGCCCGACTGACCACCCTCACCGAGGCCCTCAGCCTCCTCCGGCCATAGGGATTCGGGCTATAGGGGTTCGGGCCATAACGGCTCAAGGGACTCAGCGGCTAAGGGGCTCCGTGGCTTAAGGGCTCCGTGACTTAAGGGCTCCGTGGCTTAAGGGCTCAGCGGCTTAAGGGCTCAGCGGCTTAAGGGCTCAGCGGCTTAAGGGCTCAGCGGCCTGACGGCCTGACGGCTCAGAGGCTTCGGGGGCTTGGCGGTTCAGGAGCTTCGGGGGCTTGACGGCTCAGGGGCTTCGTGGCTTCGGCGCTTGCGGCCTTCCGCGCTTCCGCGCTTCTGGGCTCCCGCGCTTCCGCGCTTCCGCGCTTCCGCGCTTCCGCGCTTCTGGGCTTCCGGGCTTCCGGGCTTCCGGGCTTCCGGGCTTCCGGGCTTCCGGGCTTCCGGGCTTCTGGGCGACGTTACGGCGGGGGCCGGAGTCCTGCTGGGGTGGCGTGAAGGAAGGGCGGTCACGGGTGACCACGGTGGCCTTGACCCGGCTTGCCGTACCGAATCAGACCGCCGTCCCCGCGCCGTACCGGATCAGACCACCGCACCCGCGCCGTGCCGGATCGAATCACCGGCGCCGTAGCGGATCAGACCGCCGCATCCGGAAACGGCGGATCAGATCATCGGACTTGGGACAGGTATGGCAGATGGGTCGCCCCGTCGAACGGGGCGAGACGGTCGGTGACCGCCCTCGTCAGCGCCGCCGCCGCGCTCTCGGCCTGGACGATCACCTCGGGCGGGTAGCCCAGCAGCACCTGGTGGTCGGCGAACTCGTCCTCGTCGTCGACGAACACCCGCCCCTCCCGCGTGCGCACCACGTCGAGGTCCAGGTCGACCATCGTCACCTCGCCGTCGCCCCACTCGGGCACCGTGGTGACGTCAACGTAGACGTCCAGCTTGTGGCCTTCGTCGTTGAACAGCGCCACCCACCACTCGTTCCTCGGGAACAGCATCACGAACGCCCGCTCCCACACCACCAGAGGCCCGTCGCCCTTCGCCCCCGTGGTGCCCGCCTCGCATCCCACCCATACCCCGTGGGCGTCCTCGCCGAGCAGCCTGGCCGGGTGGTGCCAATGGAGGGAGCCGCCGTACTTGCGGAAAATGACCTTCATGCCCCCGACCGTACAACGAGCCCGCTCTCGTACGCCGCGATGACCAACTGGGCCCGGTCGCGGGCGGCCAGCTTGGTCAGCAGGCGGCCGATGTGTGTCTTGACGGTGGCCATGCTGAGGTGCAGGCGTTCGGTGATCTCGGTGTTGGACAGGCCCCGCGCGATCAGCTTCAGCACCTCCCGCTCCCTGTCGGTGATCCCGTCGAGCCCACGCACCGACGGACGCGCGAACTCCTCGATGAGCCTGCGCGTGACCGTGGGCGCGAGCAACGCCTCCCCCGCCGCGACGACCCTGATCGCGGCGAGCAGGTCGGCGGGCGGGGTGTCCTTGAGCAGGAACCCCGACGCCCCCGCCCGCAGCGCCGCGTAGACGTAGGCGTCGAGGTCGAACATGGTCACGATCAGCACCTTGGCCGCGTCGCCGATCCTGCGGGTCGCCTCGATGCCGTCCATCTCCGGCATCCGCACGTCCATCAGCACGACGTCGGGCCGGGTGGCCGCGGCGAGCTCGACCGCCCGCGCGCCGGTGCCCGCCTCGCCGACCACGTCAAGGTCGGGCTCGTTGTCCACCAGCACCCTGAAGCTGCCGCGCAGCAGCACCTGGTCGTCGGCGATGAGGACGCGGATCATGCCGGACCCGCGTCCGCCTGGCGGCGCTGCGCCACCCCCGCGTCGGCGACGTAGGGAATGGTCGCGGCCACGCGGAAGCCGCCCTCGGGGCGCGGCCCCGCCGCGAACTCTCCCCCGTACATCGTGACCCGCTCCCTCATCCCGACCAGGCCGTGTCCCCGGCCCTGTCCCGGCACCACCCCAAGACCTTGGCCGTCGTCCGTCACCTCGACCCGCGCCCGCTCTCCGTCCGCCGCCACCGTCACCGTGCAGCGGGCGGGGGCGGCGTGCTTGACGACGTTCGTGAGCGCCTCCTGGACGATACGGTGTACGGCGAGGCGGACGCCGTCCGGAAGCCCTTCCAGACCCGACGCCGTCAGCTCGACCTTCACTCCCGCGTGCCTGGCCCGCTCGGCCAGCTCCTCCAGCTCGGGCACGGGACGCAGGTCAGGCGGCTCGGTGCGCAGCACCCCGAGCAGGTGCCGCATCTCCGTCAGCGCGTCGCGGCTCGCGATCTCGATCACCCTTAACGCGTCGTGCGCCTCCTCCGGCCGGCTGTGCATCACATGGTTGGCGACACCCGCCTTGACCGCGATCAGGCCCATGCTGTGCGCGACGACGTCGTGCAGCTCGCGGGCGATGCGCAGCCGTTCCTCCGTGACCAGCCGCTCCGCCTCGCGCGCCGCGTAGCCGCGCCGCTCGCGCACGGCCCGCCCGACGGTCCACGACCCGCACAGCGCGGCGACCCCCAGGACGATCTCTCCCGCCCCACGCCCCCAGCCCCCCGGCGCGCCCGCCACGGCCGTCATCACCACGGCCGCCGCGGTGACGGCCACGATCGTCGTGCTCGGCGCCCGGCCCGCGCGCGACAGCGCCACCGTGTAGAGCGCGTAAGCGGGCGCGACGTAGGCCCCGCTCACCACGCCCGACAGGCCCGCCACCAGCGCCACTGCGAAGACCGCGGCGAACACCGCCACCGGCCACAGCCTGCGCACCATCAGCGGCAGCCCCAGGCCAAGCGCGAGGGCGGCCTTCACCAACAGCGGCGCCGGCGTGGCCGCCGCGGACGTCATGGCGACCAGCGCGACGACCCATCCGGCTGCGCCGTCCAACGCGATGAGCTGGGCGCGGCTCAGCCGCCTGGTGAAATCCACGCCCCGCACGCTATCCGGCGACCGCGCCAAGCCGCGTCATACCCAGGTCCGATGTGCCAGCCGCGAGCCGTACCCGACCCTGAAGGTGAAATCCACGCCCCGCACGCTATCCCGCGACCACACCAAGCCACGTCATACCCAGGTCCGATGCGCCGACCGCGGGCCGTACCCGACCGTGCAGGGGTGATCGAAGTAATGAGACTGACCAAGCAGTACGGCGCGACGCGCGCCGTCGACCGCCTGTCGTTCACCGTCGAGCCGGGACACGTCACCGGATTCCTCGGCCCGAACGGCGCGGGCAAGTCCACGACGATGCGAGTGCTCCTCGGCCTCGACGCGCCCACCTCGGGCCAGGCCCTGGTCAACGGCCGCCACTATGCCGGCCTGCGCAGGCCGTTGCACGAGGTGGGCGCGCTGCTCGACGCCAACGCCCTGCATCCGGGAAGGAGCGCCTACAACCACCTGCTCAGCCTGGCCCTCACCAACGGCATCGGCCCCGTCCGCGTCGCCGAGGTCCTCGAACGCGTCGGCCTGGCGGGGGTGGCCCGCAAGAGGGCGGGCGGGTTCTCGCTCGGCATGAAGCAGCGGCTCGGCATCGCCGCAGCCCTGCTCGGCGATCCTGGCGTGCTGATGTTCGACGAGCCGGTCAACGGGCTCGACCCCGACGGCGTCCGCTGGATCCGCGACCTCATGCGTTCGCTGGCCGCCGAGGGCAGGACCGTCCTGCTGTCCAGCCACCTCATGAGCGAGATGGCGCTGACCGCCGACCGGATCGTCATCGTCGGCAGGGGCCGCCTCATCGCCGAGGCCGCCATGAAGGACCTCACCGACGGCTACGACTCGCTGGAGTCGGCCTACCTCGCCCTCACCGCGGGCAGCGTCGAGTACGGAGCCACCCGATGATCGCCGCGGAGTGGCTGAAGCTCCGCTCGATCCGGTCCAGCCACCTGCTGCTGGGGCTCAGCCTCGCAGCGATCCCGCTCGCCGTCGCGGTGGCGTGGTCGGCGATCGGCATGTACGACAGCGCCACCCCCGCCATGCGACGCACCGCGCGGATCGCGGAGCTCGAGGAGGTGGTGCTGATCGTCCCGCAACTGTGCATGGGGATCATGGGGGTGCTGGCGATCACCTCCGAGTACGCCACGGGGCTGATCAGGACCAGCCTCGCCCTCGTGCCGCGCCGCTGGCCGGTGCTGACGGCCAAGTCGGCGGTCGTGGGCGGGCTCGGGCTCGTCGTCGGGCCGGTCGTGGTGTTCGCGACGTATGCGGTGACGGCGGCGATGCTGGACGGGCGGTTTCCCGTGGCCCCGTTAGCCGAGCGGTGGCCGACGCTGGTGGCCTCGTCGGTGACGGTGGCGGTGTTCGCGCTGCTCGGGCTGGGGCTCGGCGCGGTCCTGCGGTCAGCGGCGGGGGCGATCGCGGTGCTGGTGGGGCTCGTCTACGTGATCCCGATCGTGGTGGGGAACCTGCCCGAGCCGTGGAGCGAGCGCCTGGGATCGGTGATGATCGGTGCGCTTCCGCGGGAGATCACGGGGGCGGACCTGACGTCGTCGGTGTACGGGGCGCTGCTGCCGCCGGTGGTGGCGGGGGTGGTGCTGGCGCTGTACGCGGTGGCGCCGGTGGCTGCGGGGCTGCTGCTCCTCCGCCACCGCGACGCCTGACCCCGGACCCGCTCCTTAGTTAGTGGCCGCCACGCCTGACCGGCGTTCTGCGTATGACGCCTGCGCCCGCCGTACCCACCCCATGACCTCGGCCCGAGGCCACCCGACGGACCGCGCGAGCGCGGCAGGGGCGGCCCTACCGGAACCTCACTCGCAAACGCGCGCGGGCGACGGAGCCTGGTCCCTCGGCTGAAGGCGTGGGCCGCCCGACCGTGACCCCACGCGACGTGCGCGCGGAACGAGCCGGGCTTCCGGGTGGGAGGCGAGAGCTGCCCGGCCGCGACCCCACTCGCGACATGCGCGCGTAGGGGCACGGCCGGGAAAGCGGGTCAGACCTCGACGACCACCGGGATGATCATCGGGCGGCGACGGTAGGTGTCGCTCACCCAGCGTCCGACCGTCCTGCGGACCACGCGGCGGATCTGCTGCATGTCCACCACCCCGTCGGCGGCGCTCTGCTCGATCGCCTTCTCGATCACCGGGATGATCTCCTCGAACCGCTCGGAGTCGATGCCCGACCCGCGCGCGTGGATCTCCGGCCCCGCGGTGAGCTTGCCGGTGTTGGAGTCGACCACTACGACGACCGAGATGAACCCCTCGTCGCCGAGGATGCGCCGGTCCTTCAGCGACGTGTCGGTGATCTCGCCGACCGAGGTGCCGTCGACGTAGACGTACCCGGCCTGCACCGCGCCAGCGATCTTCGCCCGACCGTCGACCAGGTCGACCACGACGCCGTCCTCGGCGATCACGATGTGGTCGTCGGGCACGCCGGTCAGCGCGGCAAGTTTGGCGTGCGCCCGCAGGTGCCGCCACTCGCCGTGCACGGGCATGAAGTTCGACGGACGCGTCAGGTTGAGCACATACAGCAGCTCACCGGCCGCCGCGTGCCCCGACACGTGCACCTTCGCGTTGCCCTTGTGGACCACGCGCGCGCCCCACCTGGTCAGCCCGTTGATGACCTTGTTGACCGCGGTCTCGTTGCCCGGCACCAGCGAGGAGGCCAGCAGCACGGTGTCGCCGGACGCGATGCGGATCGCGTGGTCGCGGTTGGCCATGCGCGACAGCGCCGCCATCGGCTCGCCCTGCGAACCCGTGCAGATCAGCACGACGTCCTCCGGCGGCCACTCCTCGATGTCGCGGGAGTCGACGATCAGACCCGGCGGCACATGGAGGTAGCCGAGGTCGCGGGCCACGCCCATGTTGCGCACCATCGACCGGCCGACGAGCGCGACCTTGCGGCCGTGCTTCTGGGCGGCGTCGATCACCTGCTGGATGCGGTGCACATGGGAGGCGAAGCTCGCCACGATCACGCGCTTGGACGAGGTGCGGATCACCTCGTCGATGACCGGGCCGATCTCCCGCTCGGAGGTGACGAACCCGGGCACCTCGGCGTTGGTCGAATCGGACATCAGCAGATCGACGCCCTCGGAGCCGAGCCTGGCGAACCCGCCCAGGTCGGTCAGCCGCCCGTCGCTGGGCAACTGGTCCATCCTGAAGTCGCCGGTGTGCAGGACGATGCCCGCCGGCGTGCGCACGGCGACGGCGAGCGCGTCGGGGATGGAGTGGTTGACCGCGAAGAACTCGCAGTCGAACGGCCCGAACTTGCGCCGCTCCCCCTCCACGACCTGCACCTTCTCCGGCTGGATGCGGTGCTCGGTGAGCTTGGCCTCGATGAAGGCCAGCGTCAGCTTCGAACCGACGAGCGGGATGTCGCGCCGTTCACGCAGGAGGTACGGCACGGCGCCGATGTGGTCCTCGTGGCCGTGCGTCAGGATCACCGCCTCGACGTCGTCGAGGCGGTCCCTGATGTACTCGAAGTCGGGCAGGATCAGGTCGACGCCCGGCTGCTCGGGATCGGGGAACAGGACCCCGCAGTCGACGATCAGCAGCCGGCCTTCGTACTCGAAGACCGCCATGTTCCGGCCGATCTCCCCGAGACCGCCGAGCGCCACGATGCGCAATCCGCCATCGGGTAGCGGCGGCGGGGGACCGAGTTCCGGATGCGGGTGGCTCATACGCTGCCCCCAGGTCGGTTAAATCGTGCGCTCAATATCTCCGTTCCTCCCCGTTTCCATCAGTCGACCAACTTCACTCCGCCGGCCACGAGGCACGCCCGCAGCTCGGCGATCTGCTCTTGGGTGGCCTCCGCCAGAGGAGGCCGCATCGGGCCGACAGGGCGGCCCGTCAGACCGAGTGCCGCCTTGACCATGATCGCGCCCCCGGCCCGGTTCATGATCCCGTCGATCACGGGCAGCAGCTGCCGGTGGACGGCCCTCGCCCGCGCGACCTCGCCCGCGCGGTGCAGCTCGATCATCTTGGCCAGCTCGGCGCCCACCACGTGGCCCACCACGCTCACGAACCCCGCCGCGCCCACCGACAGCCACGGCAGGTTCAGCGCGTCGTCGCCCGAGTAGAAGACTAGGTCAGTGGCCATCATCACCATGGAGCCGGCGAACAGGTCGCCCTTCGCGTCCTTCACGGCCACGATCCGCTCGTGCTGCGACAGCCTGATCAGCGTATCGCTGTGGATGGGGACGCCGGTGCGGCCTGGAATGTCATAGAGCATCACGGGCAGCGGCGTCGCGTCGGCGACGGCCGTGAAGTGCCGGTAGATGCCCTCCTGCGGCGGCTTGTTGTAGTACGGCGTCACCACGAGCAGGCCGTGGGCGCCGGCCCGCGCGGCCTGCCTGGCCAGTTCGATGGTGTGGTGGGTGTCGTTCGTGCCGACCCCGGCGACGACGGTCGCCCTGTCGCCCACGGCCTCCAGCACGACCCTCAGCAGGCGCTCCTTCTCGGCGTCGCTGGTGGTCGGCGACTCCCCGGTGGTGCCGCTGACGATCAGACCGTCGTTGCGCTGCTCGTCGACCAGGTAGGTGGCCAGTTCGCGCGCATTGTCGTAGTCGACGGCGCCGTCGACGGTGAACGGCGTGACCATGGCGGTCAGCATGCGGCCGAAGGGGGCTTCGGAGGTGCGAGAGGGCGATCCCATAGTGCGAACGGTACCCGGATTCCCTCATGTCCCGAACCCCGCCACCCCCATAACGGCATTTCCGAGCCCTTGTCCGGCGCCTCTGGGTCTCCGCCCCCCTGCCATCGAAGGGCGCCATCCCCCGTTGCCTCAACCCGCTTCCCTGCGGCGGGGGTCCCGGCCTTCCGCCTGCCTTCCGGGCTGCGCGGATCTCCGCCTTCCGTCCGCCTTCCCGGCGGTGTGGATGGCCTTCCTTCCGCTTTCCCGGCTGCACGGGTCCCGGCCTTACGTCCGCGCGGATCTTCACCGTCCCCCGGTCTGTACGGCAGGCCGGGTCAAGGCCACCGTGGTCACCGCCTGACGCCCGTCCATCACGCCACTCCGGCGGGACTCCGGCGGGCCGCCGTCACGTCGCCCGTCGCAGGTCACCGCTTTTCCGCCCGCGTAGCCTTCCTTGGTGGGGGCCTTCCGTTGGGGTGCCCGGCCACGCGCGCTCGGTGACGCGTATCCCTCGACAGACGCCGGCCACGTGCCCAGGGCGGCGCGTTGGGCGGCTTGCCGTACGGGATGGGGGTTGTGGACCGGAAGGTCCGCGCATTGCGAGTAGGACGGCATGGGGGGTTGGAGGCGGAAAGGTCCGCGCATTGGAAGAGGTCGCCGATATGTGCTCGGGGGTACACACATCGACGACCTCTACCGGAGAATCGGTGCACCTTACGCCCGCGTTACAGAGTTCTCAGAATATTTTTCCAATCGCCCAAAGTTGGAGCTCCAAGTACATTCGATGACGGTGGGTTACCTGTCGAATACGGCAACATGGGGCAACGCCTCACAGCAACCTCAGGGATGGACTAGTGGCAAGTTCCGATCCGGTCTACCTGCGCGTCGTCGAAGACATTCGGCGGCAGATCAACGACGGCACCCTTCCCCCCGGCGCGCCCATTCCCTCACGGGCGCAGCTGACCCGCAAATACCAGGTCGGCGAGACCGCCGCCCGCCACGCGCTCCGCGTCCTGGCCGGCGAAGGGCTCATCTTCGGCCGGGTGGGTTCGGGACACTATGTCAGGGAGCGCCCAGATCTCGCTCCCCTGCATCGTTGGCGCTTCCACGATCACCAGGCCCCCTTCGCGGCCGACCTGCAGAGCCAGGGCAGACGTGTCACCTGGGACTGGCACAGCGAACCCGTGGAAGCCACTCCCGAGATCGCCCAGCGCCTCCGCGTCGAGGAGTCGACCACCCTCACCAGGACCCACTACGTGTTCCGCGGCGACGGCAAACCCCTCCAACTCGCCACGTCCTACGAACCGCTCGAGTTCGCGCCCCACTCGGACGAGGAACGCCGCGGCCTGATCGGCCGGCTCTCCTCCTACGGGATCAAGGTGACGGAGATCGTCGAGAGCGTGCACACCCGGGTCCCCCGTCCCGCCGAGATCGACGCCCTCGACCTCGCCGCGGGGGTCCACGTCCTGCACCTCAAACGCACCCACTGGGCCGGCGAACGTCCCGTGGAGACGAGCGACATCGTGGTCCCAGGCGACCGCTTTGAAATCGTCTACAGCATGGCCGTGCACCTTTAGTCCGACCGCGACCGGCACCCGGACGGCGCCCCACCCCCGCGCCGTCCGCCCCGCGAACACACCCGCCCGGACGGCACCCCTCACCTCCCCGGCGTCCCCACCTCGCCGACATGGTCGCCCGACCCTCGCGGGCCTGACCCTCCGGACGCCGCGGAGGTGACCTCCGGACCCGGCGGACATGACCTCCCTGCCGCCGCAGACATGATCATCCCGGGTGCGGCGGCTGACGGCGCCGGACCCCACCGCATGGGCCGCGCTTTTGTCGGTGCCCGCTGGTAAACCTGCAGGGTGCCGATCCGGAGGTGCCGATTGCGCGTCAAGGACTTGCCCGTCACCGACCGTCCGCGCGAGCGCCTGCTCGCCGGCGGTGCCGCAGCGCTGGCCGACAGGGAACTGCTCGCCCTCCTCCTCGGCCACGGCACCAGGGAGAGCAACGCCGTCGACCTCGCCGCCGAGCTCATCGCCCACTGCGGCGACCTGGGCGAGCTGGCCCGATCCGATGCCCATCGCCTGCTCGCCGTCCCCGGCGTCGGCCCCGCCAAGGCGGCCCGCATCGCCGCGGCCTTCCATCTCGTACGGCGAGCGCAGGAGGGCCCGGCCCGCGCCAGGATCACCTCGTCCGGCGACCTCGCCGCCCAAGCCGCGCCGTTCCTCCGCGGACACCCTCGGGAACGCCTGGTGGTCGTGATCTGCGACCCGCGCGGCTCGGTCCTGCGCCGGGTCCTGATGACCGAGGGCGGCGCCGACCACACGCCCGCTCCGGTCCGCGAGATCATCACCACGGTCCTCACCTCAGGGGGTGCGGCGTTCGGCGTGGCCCACAACCACCCAAGCGGCTCCCTCGACCCGAGCGAGTCCGACCTGGCCGCCACACAACGCCTCGCGGAGGCCGCCGACACGGTGGGGTTGCGCTTCCTCGACCACGTGATCGTCACCGACACCGCCTGGCGCCGCGTCCCCCTCCCCCCACGGCCGGAAGTACCGGCCGAACACCCGACAGGCCTCCGGGAACCTCACCCCGGAAACCCATCGACCCGTTCGCCCGGCTGACCCCTTTTTCGCGGTGGGCGGGGAAACGAGCACGCCCGCTAACAACCCCGCTGACCCCTTCGCGGTGAGCGGGGACCGAACACGCCCGCCAGCACCCCGCTCCCCACGAACGAGAACGGTGGACACCCCGCCCTCGCGCAGGAGAACGCCCGGCGGACCCGGACAGCCGCCCCATGCGACCCGAGGTCCGCCGAGCGTCCTCAGCACAGCCCGTCTCCCCCGACGGAGACACGGCCGCGCGCTCCAGAAAGTCACGCACTCCGCGACGAACAACCGTCACGACACAGCGCCCCGGCGAGCCGCGCCGTGGTGCGCCCGGCCCGCCGGAGGTGGCCTCTGGGGACGGTGACGGACGACACCGGCGACGACTCCCCAGAGGCCAGATGCCTCGGGCGGACGAGCGAACAACCCGCCCGAGGCACGACTGAAACCGCCCAGGTGGTCCCGCAACGCAGGCGGGACCACCCTCGTGCAGCTCCAGCGGGCCGCGCCTGACCCGCCGGAGACGTCCTCTCGCAGAAACGGCTGACCTAAGGGGATGGCCCTGCGAGAGGTCGCGCGCCCGGAGCGGGAGGGTCATCGGCTCCCGCCCAAGGCGAGTTGTGGGCCTCTGCGGAGCTGTGAGGACATCGGTGATGAGCTCTACAGAGGCCGGGCGCCTCGGGCGGGAGAGTGAACGTCCCGCCCGAGACACGTTCTATGGCGAAGGTGAGCCCCGCCCCTGGGAGCGCGGGGCCACCCGTCTCTCCTCCGGCGGGCCGTGCCTAACCTGCCGGAGGCGGCCATTCGCAGGGGCTGATCCAGGGGATGGCCCCTGCGAGAGGCCGAGCGCCTCGGGCGGGAGAGTGAGCCTTACCCGAGGCACGATCAAGAACCCAGGACCCTGGAGTCGGTCCCGCGCGACGCGACGCGGGACCGATCCCGAACTACTCCGGAGGGCCGGGCCCAGCCCTCCGAAGTGGCCTCTCACAGGGGCAACGAACCTGGGATGACCCCTGTGAGAGGCCGTGCACCTCGGGTGGCAGGGCACCGTACCCGAGGTACGACCAGCAAGGCCGGGGACACCTCTCAGTCCCACCGGCCACGATGAACACCGCCCTCGGACAGACCGAGCATCGGCATCCACCAGCCCCATGACTGCACTCCGGACCGATGGCGTCCGAGCCGAGGAGCCTGTCGAACGCCCATCAGATGCCTCCGCCACACGACCACCCTCCAGAACATGATCATCGAGCCTCCCCACGGAGCAGGCTTTGCCAGAGCGCCTCCACCTGCGCGGTTCGCAGCCACGGCGACTCATGCACCACGGTCACGCCCTTCGCTCGGCTCGTCCGC
This sequence comes from Nonomuraea sp. NPDC059194, assembly GCF_042754765.1. Classification (NCBI taxonomy): domain Bacteria; kingdom Bacillati; phylum Actinomycetota; class Actinomycetes; order Streptosporangiales; family Streptosporangiaceae; genus Nonomuraea; species Nonomuraea sp. NPDC059194. The sequence goes on from NZ_JBHZBH010000005.1 coordinate 240,119, forward strand.
CGGATGAACATCAGCCCAGCCGCCTGACAGAGCTCGTAGGACACCGGCGCGCAACTGCACGTGTGTGCCCTGACCCGCACCCGCGTAGCTCGCGGCGCACTGGGTGACCAGTGGATCCGCTTGTGCTTGTCCGCTACCTCGGCAATGTGCCTGCCGACGCAGTCGAGTTCCTCCGCGACGCCCTTCTCCACGCCAGGAGAAGGCGCCTCCACTTCCATGGGTCGCAACAACGGCGACTCATGAACCACGGCCATGTACTTGTCCGTCACCTCGGCAATGTGCCGACCCACGCAGTCGAGTTCCTCGCCGACACCCATCTCCACACCAGGAGAAGGCACCTCCACTTCGGCGGTTCGCAGCCACTGGTCCTCCTGGTTCAGGTTGTCGGCCACGATTTGACTATAGGGCAGCCGTATCTCTGGGTCTACCTACTCCTATCTATAGGCTCAATTGAACGTCTGCTTTGTACGGCCATGTACCTTTTCGTCTATAGTTCGAGTGTGCTTGACCGAGACGGACCCGTACCCATCTACAAGCAGGTCGCCGATCTGATCCGCGCCCGCATAGCGAGTGGCGACCTCAAGCCAGGCGAGCCCGTCCCCAGCGAGGCCCAACTCGAGGCCGACTACGAGATCGCGCGCACCACGGCACGGCGAGTCGCCCGCGAACTGCGCGAACAGGGCGTCGTCTACACGATCCAGGGCGAGGGAACCTTCGTCGGCGAGCCGGGCATTCCGCGAGCCCCTCGCAAGACGCCGATGTACCAGAAGATCGCCGAGGAGCTCGCCGATCTGATCCGTCGCGGCCAGATCCAGCCGAACCGCGCCATCCCCAGCGAGAAGACGCTCATGAAGCAGTACGGCGTCGCCAAGGTGACGGCCCGCCAGGCGGTGGCCCATCTCAGAGAGAAGGGCTGGGCGTTCACGGTCCCCTACCGCGGCACCTACGTGGCGGCGGAGGAGAACTGGCCGGAGGGACGCCTCCGCTAGTCCCATCGCCCGTATATGCTGAGCCCATGCTCGATCCCGATGGTGACACCCATCTCTATCTGCAGATCAGTGAGATCATCCGGTCGCGCATCGTCAACTCCCTCTCCCCGGGCGACCTCGTCGCCAGCGAGGCGGAGTTGCAGCAGGAGTTCGGCGTCGCCCGCACCACAGCTCGACGCGCGATCCGGGCGCTTCGCGACGAGGGCCTCATCTACACCGTGCACGGGCAGGGCAGCTTCGTCGGCGGGCCGGAGCAGGCCCCGCGAGAGCGGGGCAAGACGCCGCTGTTCCGGCAGATCGCGGGGGACATCGAGCGGCAGATCAGAGCGGGCTCCCTGCTTCCCCGGCGGTCGGTTCCCGCCGAGTCGACGCTGGTGCGGCGGTACGGCGTGGCCCGCGAAACGGTTCGCAAGGCGATGGCGTCGCTTCTTGAGCAGGGATGGATCTACACCGTGCCGGCGCGGGGCAGCTACGTCTCGCCGGAGGATTCCTGGCCGACCTCAGAAGGGTCCTGAGCCGACCAGGCGGAAGTTCACGCAGACGATCTCCGTGGTGTCGTCGACCTCGTAGCCGGCGTTGGCCCAGAAGCGGCGGTGGGCCTCGCCCCAGTGCTCGACCGAGCGGAACCCCTCGCCTTCAGATTCGGCGAACTTCCACGTGACCGCCTTGAACGGGACGACCTCGACCGCCGTCACCTCCACCTCGGCGAGCCGGCCGTCGTTGTCGTCGACCAGGACGAGCCGTTCGCCGACGTGCTCGAGCTCCTCGTTCTCCGCGCGGTAGTCGTGTTCGAGCAGGCTCGCCGTGCCGGTCTTGGCGCCGGACAGGACCAGGTCGTTCAGCTGGGTGCGCATATCACCCGGCGTGCCGAGGTCCAGGGTCCTGAGCCCGTCGATTCGTCCCCACACGATCCGCAGCCTACCGGCGCCCGCGGAGGGGCGGCCAGCGGGGCTCGTCGCAGGGGTGGGGGTGAAGGCGTGGGGAAGGGGATCGTGGCGACGGGGGCAGGGAGCTGGCTCGGGCCCCGGCGAGCCGCCCGGGTCCTGTCCGAGCCGCGCGGCCAACTCCCACCGAGAGGTCGCGCGACTCGGACACGCGTGTCAGAAGACCGGATGTCCGAGCCGCGCGGCTGGGACACGCGTGCCAGACGAGCCGCGCGGTCGGGACACGCGCGTCAGAAGACCGGGATGATCTCCTCGGGGTCGATGAAGTCGACCGGCACGCCCTCGATGTCCAGCTCGGGAATGGCGGGGAACTCGATCCCCCATCGTTCGACGATCGCCCGGACCCTGGCCATCGCCACGCGCCAGTTCTCGGCCTGCTCCTCGTACGACAGCACGCCCAGCCCCGCCGTCCGCGCATGGTCCATGAGGACCCGGTGGTTGGCGAGGAAGTACGGCGGCAGGTCCCAGAATCCCTCGGGCGGCTCCCACAGGATCATCGACAGGAACACGAAGCCGGCCCGCAGCTGTCGCGTGATGAGCGAGCGGACGTCGTCGGTGAGCCCCGGCCACTCGTTCTCCAGAATCGTCATGCAGATCTGGAGATGTCGGGACTCGTCGCGGCCGATGCGCTGGAACATCTCGCCGAAGACGGGATGCTTGGTTCCCGACGCCATCCCCCTGAACAGGGTCGACGCCGCCATCTCGCCCATCATGAACGACGTGAACAGCACCGGCAGCGAGTACTTGCCCACGGCCGAGCTGTAGCCGTTCCAGTAGCGCCCGCCGTTGTGGTAGAGCCATCCGATGTTGTTGTGCGCCGCCTTCTCCAGGTCGGTGACGGGCGTCCAGTCGAGCGGCCCGCCCGGCCACAGCTTGGCGATGGTGCGCTGGCAGCACTCCTCGTGGTTCATCTCGTCCCTGGTGATCGAGAAGAAGCACTTGCGGACGGGGTCCTCCTCGTGCTTCTCGAACGCCTGGATGGTCGCGCGGGCGAAGACCGCGGGCCCTGAGGCGTCGAAGTTGGCCAGGACGGCGAACCAATACATGATCCCCAGACGCTGCTCGACGGTGAAGTCGTCGGGGGAGAGCCCGTCCCATGGCAGGTCGGCGGGGTTCCAGACCATGCGCTTGGACTTTTCGTAGATAGCCGCCAGCTTCTCGGTCTCGACCCGCCATTCCATCGGATAGATGTTCGGCTGGGGGATCTCGGGCGCTGGCCAGAATCCGCCTTCGGGGATCGTGAGGTCGGCCATGATTTGTGACACCTCCTGCCCCTATCCTGCGCTGAGGTGTCACGTCTTTCAAGCACTATGTACGGCTTCGCTGCGTGACCGCCACGCACACCAGGACGGCGAGGGCGGCGAGCAGGGTGGCCACGCCGTACCGCTCGCCCATGAGCAGCCACGCCCACACCAGGGTGAGCAGCGGCTGGGTGAGCTGGGTCTGCCCGGCGCGGGCGATGCCGCCCTGGGCCAGGCCCGCGTACCAGGGGATGAAGCCGAGGAACATGGAGATGAGCCCGACGTAGAGGAACCCGCCGACGGAAGCGACGGACAATGACACGGGAGTGGCCAGGCCGAGCGCCACGGACACGGGCAGCGTCACCGGGATCGAGATCACCAGGGCGTAGGAGATGACCTGCCATCCGGGCGTGGTGCGGGCCAGGCGGCCGCCCTCGGTATAGCCCATGGCGGCCGAGAGCAGCGCGGCGACCAGCAGGACGTCGGCGAGGGACACGCTGCCGCCGCCCTGCGAGACGGTGAAGACAGTGATCGCCACGGCTCCGGCCGTACAGGCGACCCAGAACATCGGGCGCGGGCGCTCGCCCGCGCGCCAGACGGCGATGGCGGCGGTGGCGGCGGGAAGCAGGCCGATCACCACGGCGGAGTGGGCGGTTCCTGCGCCCAGGTTCAGTGCCAGGCCGGAGAAGACGGGGAAGCCGAAGACCACGCCCAGAGAGATGATCGCGTAGGAGCCCCACTGGGCGCGCGGCGGCACCAGCGGCAGCCGGGCGGCCTTGAGGCAGGCCAGCGCGACGAGCCCGGCCAGCAGCGCCCGTCCGATCGCCACCAGCCACGGGTCGAAGCCGCGCATCGCGAACACGGTGGCGGGAAACGAGCCGGAGAAGGCCAGCACGCCGAGGAAGGCCAGGAGCGTGCCGCGCCGTGCGTGATCGACCGCGACAGGAACCGTTACTCCGCTGGAAACGATAGCGCTATTGTTGTCTCTCATGAAAGACGATAGCAGTATCGCCCAGATCGCCGCGATGCTGCGCGAGGAGATCGCGGGGCGGCAGCCGGGCGACCGGCTGCCGTCCAGCCGCGAGCTGATGCGCCGCCACGGGGTCAGCCCGGTGACCGTGTCGAGGGCGATCGGGCAGCTGGCCGCCGAGGGCAGGGTCGTCACCAGGCCGGGCAGCGGCGCCTTCGTCGCGCCCAGACCCGCGCGGATCAACGAGGTCTCCGACCTGTCGTGGCAGACGGTGGCGCTCGGCGACAGGGTCATCGACGACTCGGGCGTCACGGCGCTGCTCACCGCGCCGCCCGAGGACGTGATCCCGCTGACCGGCGGCTACCTGAACCCGGCCACGCGGCCCGACAGGCAGCTGTCCGCGGCGGCGTCGCGGGCGGTCAAGCGCCCGGACGCGTGGGCGATGCCCCCGCTGACGGGCGTCCCTGAGCTGCGGGCCTGGTTCGCCAGGCAGGCGGGCGGCGAGGTGACCGCCGCCGACGCGCTGATCGTCAGCGGCGGGCAGGCCGCGCTCAGCCACGCCTTCCGCGCACTGGCCGCCCCCGGCACGACCGTGCTGATGGAGACGCCCACCTACCCTGGCGCGATGGCCGCGGCCAAGGCGGCGGGCCTGCGCACGGCGGCCGTGCCGATGGACCCCGGCGGCGTGCTGCCCGACCTGCTGGCCGAGGCGTTCGCGGTGACGGGCGCGCGGGTGTTCTACTGCCAGCCGACGCTGCACAACCCGACGGGGGCGACGCTCACCGACGAGCGCAGGCAGCAGGTGCTCCAGGTGGCCAGGGCGCACAACGCGTTCGTGATCGAGGACGACTACGCCCGCTACCTGACCGAGCACGCGCCAACGCCGATGATCGCCCTCGACCGTTACGGCACGGTCGTCCACATCGGCTCACTCACCAAGATCCTCGCTCCCAGCCTGCGCCTGGCCGCCGTGATCGCCCGCGGGCCCGCGGCCCGCCGGCTGAGGGCCAGCCAGCTCGTGGAGTCGTTCTTCGTGGCCAGGCCCCTGCAGGAGACGGCGCTGGAGTTCGTCAGCTCCCCCGCCTGGCCCCGCCACCTGGCCGCCGTCCACGCCGAGCTGGCCACGCGCCGCACGGCGCTCCTCACCGCCCTGGCCGCGCTGCTGCCGGAGGCCGAGCCGCACCTGGTGCCGCGCGGCGGCATGCACGTGTGGGTACGGCTGCCGCCGTACGTCGACGAGGACGCGCTGGTGGAGGAGGCGCGCAGGAACGGCGTCCAGGTCAGCCCCGGCCGCATCTACTACCCCGCCGAACCGCCGGGGCCGCGCCTGCGGCTCACGCACAGCGCCGCCGTCCACGTGGCGGAGCTGACCGAGGGGGTGCGCAGGCTGGCCGCCGCCTACGCCCGGTTGACCTGATCAAGCGATTAGCATGGAGACCCGTAACCGGACGAACACCCGCGCTTATCGAGCCAGGCGTCATCGCGAGCCCCGAATCACCGATACGGTGTTACACGTGCCCTCGAGATCCTCCGGTCGCGGGCACAACGGCAGGCGAAGGAGCGGGCCGAGATGGCAGACGTAGGCGTCCGGGCGGCCCGGCGCGAGGATGTGCTCCAGGTTGCGAACACTCAGATCCGCGCCTGGCGCTACGGCTATCGGGACTTCCTGCCCGAGGGGCCGCTTGAGCAGATGACGGGGCCGGCCGCCGAGAAGATGTGGCTGCGCCAGTGGGACGAGGCGATCGTCTCGCCGCCCACGCGCATGCACCGCGTCCTGGTGGCCGTGGAGACCATCCTCGACACCGAGGGCTTTCCCGCGCTCGGCCTGGGCGGCGCCAACGCCCCCGCCACCCCGCGCGGCGGCGAGAAGGTCGTCGGCCTGGCCTCCCACGCCCCCGCCGAAGACCCCGACCTCGACCCGACGGTGACGGCCGAGATGCTGACGCTGCTGGTCGACCCCGACTTCGTCAGGCGCGGCCACGGCAGCCGCCTGCTCAACGCGACCGTCGACTACCTGCGCGAGGACGGCTTCCGCCAGATCGTCACCTGGGTGTTCGCGGAGAACTACGCGGTCCTCGGCTTCCTGGAGTCGGCGGGCTGGGGCGAGGACATGGCCGAACGCGTGCTCGACATGGGCCGTCCGATCCGGATGGTCAGGCTCACGACGGACATCAGCTGATGGCGACGCTCAGCCAGTGGGTGGCCGGCGCGCGCCCGCGCACCCTGCCCAACGCGGTCGTGCCCGTCGTGGTCGGCACCGGCCTGGCGATCGGCGAGGGCAGCCCGATCTGGTGGCGCGCCGTCGTCGCGCTGCTGGTGGCGCTGCTGCTGCAGATCGGCGTCAACTACGCCAACGACTACAGCGACGGTGTCAGGGGCACCGACGACCAGCGGGTGGGCCCGATGCGCCTGGTCGGCTCCGGCGCGGCGGCGCCGCGCGAGGTGCTGACCGCCGCGCTCGGCTGCTTCGCCGCCGCCGCCGTCGCGGGCCTGACGCTGGTGGTCGCCACGCGGGCCTGGTGGGTGCTGCTCGTCGGCGCGGCCGCGATCGCCGCCGCCTGGTTCTACACCGGCGGCAAGCGGCCGTACGGCTACCGCGCGCTCGGCGAGGCGGCCGTCTTCGTCTTCTTCGGCCCCGTCCCCGTGATGGGCACCGCGTTCGTCCAGACGGGCCACCTGTCGTGGGCGGCGCTGGCCGCCTCCATCCCGATCGGCCTGCTGTCGTGCTCGATGCTCGTCATCAACAACCTGCGCGACGTCGTCACCGACGGCCCCGCGGGCAAGCGCACGCTGGCCGTCGTGCTCGGCGCCGAGCGCACCAGGGTGCTGTATACCGTGTGCCTCGTCGCGCCGCTCGTGATCCCGTTGCTGCTGATCCCGTTCACGCCCTTCGCCGCGCTGCCGGTGCTGGCCGCGCCGCTGGCGATCGGCCCGGTGAAGACGGTGCTGTCGGGCGCGACGGGCCCCACGCTCATCGGCGTGCTGCAGGCCACCGGCAAGCTGCAGATGGCCTACGGCCTGCTGTTCGCCGTCGGCTTGGCGATCACCTTGTAGGCGGATACAAACCGCCCGGCCGAGCTCGTATGCGCGGATAAACGGCCTGGTCAGCTCCACCTGGTTCACTGAATCCGGATATTCAGCACTCCGGAAGGGACCGTCCATGGAGCAACGCGGGATCGAGCTGGTTCCTGCGGCCGAGCGGTACGGCCGCCCGCGTGACCTGCTCTTCCTCTGGGCCGGCACGACGACGACCGTGTTCACGGTGGTCTACGGCACGATCGTGGTCGCCATGGGGTTGAGCTTCTGGCAGGCCGTCGCGGCCATCGTCATCGGCAACCTGCTGGCCTTCCCGCTCGTCGGGTTCAGCAGCATCCAGGGGATGCAGCAGGGCACGTCCACGATGGCGATCTCCCGTGCCGCCTACGGCAACAAGGGCGCCCGCGTGCTCGGCTTCTTCGGCTGGCTGAACATGGTCGGCTTCGAGGCGGGCGGCATGGTGATGATCACCCTGGCCGGGCTCACCCTGCTGGAGCAGGCAGGCATCCACAGCGACGGGCTCGGGCTGAAGGTCGCGATCGTGCTGATCGCCGCGGTCATCCAGCTCATCCTGCCGCTGATCGGGCACTCCGCCGTCATGAAGGCGCAGAAGTACCTCACCTGGGTCTTCCTGGCCATGTTCGTGATCATGGCGATCCTGGTCGCGCCCAAGGCGAACCTGTCGGCCGCCGGCTCGGCCGACTTCTCGACGTTCACGCTGGCGGTCATGCTCGTGATGTCGGGCGGCGGCCTGTCGTGGGCGCCCCTCGGCGGCGACTACTCGCGCTACCTGCCCGTCGACTCCTCCAAGAAGGCCGTGTTCGGCTACGCCTTCCTGGGCGGCTTCGTGCCGTACCTGCTGCTCATGGTCCTGGGCGCGGCCGTCGCCACGGTCGTGACCAACGCCAGCGACCCGATCTCGGGCCTGCCGGGGGCGCTGCCGTCCTGGTTCGTCGTGCCGTACCTGCTGCTGACCGTGGTCACGCTCTTCGCCGCCAACACCACCGACCTCTACTCCTCGGGCCTGAACCTGCAGGCGGCGGGGATCAACATCAAGCGGTGGCTGGCGGTCGTCCTCGACCTGATCCTGTGCGTGATCATCACGTTCGTCGCGATCACCTCCGACTCGTTCAACACGATGCTGAACGCCTTCCTCAGCCTGCTGGTGATCTGGCTGGCGCCGTGGGCGGGCGTGTACGTCACCGACTGGCTGCGCCGCAGGGGCAGCTACGACGCCGCGTCGCTCTTCGACGGCAACGCGCCCGACCAGGTCCGCTGGTCCGGCCTCATCGCCCAGGCCGTCGGCATGGTGGCCGCCGCCCTCTGGCTGAACTCCAGCGTGTTCGTCGGCTGGATCTCCGGCATGACCGGAGGCTCCGACTTCAGCATCTTCGCCGGCTTCCTCGTCGCCGGAATCGTCTACGCCGCACTGGACCGCCGTCCGGTCCCCGTCAAGGAGCTCGCCCATGCATGACCTGCTCGATGTCGCCTACGGCCGCAGGCCCGCCGACACGATCATCACCAATGGCACGCTCGTCAACGTGCTCACCGGCGAGCTCTACCCCGCCGAGATCGGCATCAGCGACGACCGGATCGCCGCCGTCGGCCCCGCTCTCCAGCGCGGCCCGCAGACCGAGATCATCGACGCGCGCGGCGGCTACCTCGTGCCCGGCCTCATCGACGGCCACCTGCACATCGAGTGCAGCAAGCTGTCGGTGACCAGCTTCGCCAACCTGGTCGTCCCCTTCGGCACCACCAGCGTGGTCTCCGGCCTGGACCAGATCCTCGTGGCCGAGGGCCTCGACGGGGTACGGCAGGCGCTCGACGAGGCGGCCGCGACCAGCATGCGGATCTGGTGGGGCGCCCCCGCCAAGGCCCCCTACACCGTGCCGCAGTCGACCGTCGGCCACACCTTCGGCCCCGCCGAGCACCGCGTCGCCCACGAGTGGCCCGAGTGCGTCGGCATCTGGGAGACCGTCCAGGAGATGGTCGAACACGGCGACCCCGCCGTGCTGGAGGCGCTCGAACTCGCCCACCGGCGACGGCTGCCGATCTTCGGCTGCGCGCCCCTGTCGGACGCCCGCCGCATCGCCGGCCTGGCCGCCGCCGGCATCAGGCTCGACCACGAGTCCTACAGCCACGAGGAGATGCTCGAGAAGCTGCGGCAGGGCATCTACGCGATCGTCCGCGAGTCGTCGGTCGCCCACTTCCTGGAGGAGAACATCCAGGTCGTCGCCAAGGTCGGCGCGCGCCGCGTCGCCTTCTGCACCGACGACGTCCACGCCGCCGACGTGCTGGCGGGCGGGCACATGGACAAGCTGGTCAGGATGGCGATCAAGGCGGGCGTCGACCCGGTCACCGCGATCCAGATGGCGACCGTCAACTGCGCCGAGATGTACCGCATCGACGACCTGGTCGGCAGCATCACGCCTGGCCGCTTCGCCGACGTGCTGATCGTGGACTCCCTCGACGACTTCACGATCAGGGAGGTCGTCGCGGGCGGCAGGCTGGTCGCCAGGGACGGCGCCATGGTCGTGCCCGCCGTACCGCCGGCCAGGGGTGAGGTGCGGCCCTTCCCCGTCCGCGAGGTCACCGCCGACGACCTGGCGCTGCGCTCGGACGCCGACGAGGTCACCGTGCTCACGCTCAACTTCACCGAGCAGGTCTTCGTGCGCAGGCGGCGCGACGTCACCCTGCCCGTCGTCGACGGCGTCGTCGAGCCATCCGTCGAGCAGGACGCCCTGCTCGTCACCGTCGTCGAGAGGTACGGCAAGACGGGCAACCGGCCCGTCGCCATGGTCAGCGGGATGGGCCTGCGCAAGGGCGCCATCGCCACCAGCGCCGCGCCCGACGACAACAACATCATCTGCGTGGGCGCCTCCCGCTCCGACATGGCGCTGGCCATCAACACCGTCTCCGCCATGGGCGGCGGGCAGGTCATCGTGGTGGACGGCACCGTCGTGGAGTCGCTGCCGCTGCCCGTCGCCGGCATCGTGTCCGACCTTTCCGCCGCCGAGATGGCGGTGCTGGAAGAGCGGCTCGACGACGTGGCACGCTCGCTGGGGTGCGAGCTGCCCGCGCCGCTGATGTACCTGTTCTTCCTGTCCATCACCGCCATCCCCGACTACGCGGTCACCGACCTCGGCCTGGTCGACTGCGTCAACCTCGAGATCGTGGAGGTCATCCAGTGAACGACTTCATCGCCGGCCTGCCCAAGTGCGAGCTCCACCTGCACATCGAGGGCACCCTGGAGCCTGAGCTCAAGTTCGAGCTGGCCCAGCGCAACGGCATCACGATGCCGTACGCGTCGGTGGAGGAGATGCGTGCGGCCTACGCCTTCGACGACCTGCCGTCCTTCCTGGCCGTCTACTACGAGGGCATGGGCGTGCTGCGCACCGAGCCCGACTTCTACGACCTGGCCATGGCGTACCTGCGCAAGGCCGCCTCGCAGAACGTCCGCTACGCGGAGATCTTCTTCGACCCGCAGGCGCACACCTCCCGCGGCGTCCCCTTCGACGTGGTCATCCGCGGCCTGCGCAGGGCGCTCATCGACGCCGACGCCCAGCTCGGCATCCGCGCCCAGCTCATCATGTGCTTCCTGCGCGACTTCCAGGCCGAGTACGCCATGGCGACGCTGCTGGAGTCGCTGCCGTACAAGGAGTGGATCGTCGGCGTCGGCCTCGACTCGGACGAGAAGGACAACCCGCCCGCCAAGTTCGCCGCCGTCTACGAGCGGGCCAGGCAGGAGGGGTACCTGCTGACCATGCACTGCGACGTCGACCAAGACAACTCCATCGAGCACATCCGGCAGTGCCTCGACGAGATCCAGGTCGACCGGATCGACCACGGCGTGAATATCCTGGAGGACCCGGCGCTGGTGCATCGGGTCATCGACAGGGGAATCGGGCTGACGTGCTGCCCGATCTCCAACTCGATCGTCACGGACTCGACGAAGGCCGAGGGGATCAGGAAGCTGCTGGACCTGGGCGTGCGGGTCACGATCAACTCCGACGATCCGGCGTACTTCCCCGGGTACGTGCAGGAGAACCTGGCGGCGTTGGAGCTTTCTCGGGAGGAACTGCTGCAGGTGCAGCGGAACGCGTTCGAGATCGCGTGGCTGCCGCGGCACGTCAAGGACGGGTACCTGGCTGAGCTGGAGGAGTACGCCGCCAAACCCTAACGGCATGGTCCTCGTGGGGGCGCTACGGCATCGCGACCCACAACGGCATGGTCCTCGCACGGGGCGCTACGCGCATCGAGGCTCGGGCAGCGCCCGGTGGGAGGCTCGGCGCCCCCCACACCCCCACAAAAGCTCGGTCCTCGCCCAAGGGCTCGGGCTGTCCTTTGTGGGAGTTCCCCCCACACCCCCCGGGCGAGGGGCCCGCCCCTCGCGCTCCCCGGCGTTTGGCCTCCGCGACTTAGAGGGCATCTGAAAAGCGAAGTTCATGATTGATTGTCGGTTACGTGTCTCGCCAGGTCGGGGTGGTTTCGTCGGTGATGCGCCGGGCGAGGTTGTCGATCGACGCGATGCGGATCATGGCTGCGGCGTGGTCGGGCCGGGTTTCGTAGTCGCGGGCGAGTCGGCGGTGGAGCATGAGCCAGCCCAGGGTGCGCTCGACGACCCAGCGGCGTTTGACGACGTGAAAGCCGGGCTCAGAGCGGCATGGAACGACTTCGACGTCGATCCCCAACGTGGCGCCGTGTTCGATGACGGCGTTCTTGAAGCCGGTGTCCGCCCACGCTTTGGCGATCGTCGGGGGTGATTCAGGCGCCCCGGTCTACACTTTCCGCAAGAGTGATGGATACGCGGTGGCTAAGGGCATCCACAGCGGCACCGGAGACCGCGACGACAATCCTATCCAGTCCACCTGCGTGACTTACTTCACCGACTTCCATGACGTGATGAAGGCCGTCGGCAAGGACATCTACAAGAAATGAACCCCCTGGGCCCGTCCTTCCTGTGGCGCATATGCTGCCTCCTGGTCCTGGCCGTCGCGATCTCCATGGCGGCCGGAATACGGGAGTCGCGGCCGACCGAACCACCCTTCACCGGGTGGATCGACACGGTCGAGGTGGAAGGACGGGCCCTCATCCTGCACGCGGTCAGTGGGATGACCTCCACGGACTGCCTCAAGGCCGACGAAGCTGAAGCGGCCGAGTTCGAGACGAGCGTGCGGGTCCGGGTGGTGCTTCGCGACGTCTGCCCGAGACGTGAGCGCACGCTATTGGAGAAGTGGCGGGACGAGTTGTGGCCGCGTGCTTACATCGGTACCGGCGGGGTCGTTTTTGTGCCCGTCACGCTTGACCGGCCCTTGGGGCGCAGGAAGGTCGTCGACGAGGCGGGTCGCGAGATCCGGGTCTGCCCGATCATGGGCTCGCGACTGAAGACCATGCAACAGTGCCTGACGTAGAGTGTGGGTGCCGAATACCTGTCCTGTCAGGTGACCTGCTGGTATTCGCGGATGAGTCCGCCGACTCGAGCGCCGGAGAATGCATGACTGGGTGTTCGGTGGTGATGGAGCCGCGCGGGTACTGGCTTCTGGCGATCGCTGTTGAAGCGTCCGGTGGGGTCGATGCCCGTTGTGGTGGTCGATGTATTCGGTGAGGACGGCGTGAGTGTGGTGTTTGCCTCCTGCGGCAACCCGGACACTGCCGACATCAGCGTTACCAACGTCTCCGGCCTCGCAAAGCCGAGCCCAGCGCCTGCGTCATTGACAGCCAAAGCATCAAGACCTCAACAAACGTCCCGCTCGACACCCAGGCCATCGACGCCGGCAAGAAGATCGCCGGACGCAAGCGTGGCATCCGCCGAGGCGGCAACGCCCCCGCCTGGCGCCCCCTGGACGCCTGATCTCCACCGTGCCGCGGTGACCGATCGCGGCGGCGCCGAGTGCCGATAGCGGACGGCCCGGGCCGCGAAGCCGAGCAGGAATCAGCCGGCCCCGGTGAAGGCTCGCCTGCCGTACCCGAGCAACTCCCGCACCGCCGGGTTGTGCGTGCTCTTCCACACCAGCGCCAGCAGCGCGGGCGTTTCGACGTCGGAGATGACGAGAGCGGTGAGGCGGTCGCGGTAGTGCGCGGCCATCGACTCGCTGAGGACGGCGACGCCGAGCCCGCGGGCGGCGAGGTCGGCGATGGCGTCGGCGGCGCTGGCCTGTAGCGCGATCATCGGTTGGAGACCCTGCGCGGCGCAGGCCTGGTCGAACACCGTGCGCAGGCCGGTGCCCGGCGGCATGCACACGATCGGGTGGGCGCTCAGGTCACGCAGGGTGACCCGCGGGAGGTCCGTCAGGGGGTGCCCGGCGGGTACCGCGACGACGAGCCGCTCGCTGATGATCGTCAGGGCGTCCAGCCCGTCGGGAGTGGCGGTCGCCGTACCGACGAGGGCCAGGTCGACGGTGCCGGCGTGGACCGCCTCGATGAGCCGGTCGGAGTTGTCCTCCAGCAGCGAGATCTCCACGCCGGGATGCGCCCGGCGGAACGCGGCCAGGGCCTCGAACAGCGGTGTGACGGTGCAGCCGATGACCATCCCGACCGTGAGGCGGCCCCTGATCAGGTCGGTCACCTCGCCCACCGCCTGGGCGACCGCCTCGGCGGCGGCGAGCGCGGCGCGGGCGTGCTGGAGCGCGGCCTTTCCCGCGACGGTGAGGGTGGCGCTGCGCGCCGACCGGTCGAAGAGTTCGGCGCCGAGTTCGCGTTCGAGCTGGCGGATCTGGGCGCTGACGCCGGACTGGCTGATGTGCACGCGCTCGGCGGCGCGGGTGAAGTTCCGCTCCTCGGCGACGGCGACGAAGTACTCCAGCTGCCTGAGCTCCATGACTTCAGATTCTAGTTGTCATCCGATCCATCTGTTGGACTTCTGGAAGCCGTGCGACCAGGCTGGGACTCATGACGCAGTACGAGAAGGCCATGCGGCCCGAGGACATCACCCGCCTGTTCGTCGAACGGTCCAACGTACGACGCCAGCCCGACGGGAGCTGGTTGCGCGCGCTCGACCAGCCCGAGTTCGTCCCGCCCGCCCGAGGAGCGTGATCGTGGCGACCTTCGTCCTGATCCCCGGCATGTGCCATGGCGGCTGGAGCTTCGAGCCGCTCACCGACCTGTTGCGGCTCCATGGTCACCGCGTGTATCCGCTGACGCTGACCGGGGTCGGCGAGCGCAGCCACCTGCTCGGTGCGGGGGTGAACCTCGACACGCACATCCAGGATGTGGTCGCCCTGCTGGCGGCCGAGAACATCGAGGACGCAGTGCTGGTCGGCCACAGCTACGGCGGGATGGTGATCACCGGGGCCGCCGACCGGGCGCCGGAGCGGGCGGGCTCCCTGGTGTATCTGGACGCGGTGGTGCCGCGGCACGGCGATTCCTGCTGGACGCTCGTCTCCGACCAGGAACGAGCGTGGTACCTGGACGTCGCGGAGACCGGCTACGCCGTACGGCCGCTGCCGTTCTTCGACGCGCGAGCCACACCCCATCCGCTCGCCTCCCTGCTCCAGGCGATCCGGCTCACCGGCGATCTGTCGCGCCCGCGGCGCAGAACCTACGTCTACGCGGCGGGCTGGGCGGACCAGTCGCCGTTCACCCCCGTATACCAGCGGCTGCGCGACGACCCCGAGTGGACGACGCATGCGTTGGACAGCGGGCACAACCTCATGCGGGACGCGCCTGACGACCTGCTGAAGATCCTCCTGAAAGCGCTCTGAGATCTCACTCGCCCTCGTACAGCCGGGCGAGGTCCACCAGTTGCACCTCTCCCCCGCTGGCCGCCGCCTCGGCGCGCAGCGCCGGCATGAAGCCCGTTCCGCTGAACAGCAGCAGCCTGCCGGGCCTGCGCCCCCGCTTCTCCAGGACCCCGGCGATCTCTCGCAGTCTGGCCAGGTGCCCCGATCCGATGACATCCCCCCATTTCGCCTCCCCGATCGCCAGCAACTCTCCGTCCATACCGGACACGACCACGTCGACCTCGTAGCTCTTCCGCGTGGCCGGGTCCGTGACCACGCCCGATCGGACCAGGGCAGGAGAGCCGTCCAGCGTGGCGTCGGCGACCATGTCAGCCGCCCACACCCGGCACATCTCCTCAAAAACCGGGCCTGCCACGCTGCTGAGGAAACGCGTTTTCGACAGACTCTCCCAGAACCGTTCGGTGCGGCCGGGCCGTACCGACTCGAACTGCGCCCAGAAGGGGCGCATGATCGCGTGGTAGAAGCGGACGAACGGCTCCGTGATGCGGTATTCGGAGCGGTTGGCACGGAAGGCGTCGGGCGCCGCGACGAGGAGGCCCGCTTCCTGGAGCACGGTCAGGTGGTGGGAGATGTCGGTCGCCTTGCGTTCGATCCGGCTCGCGATGCCGCCTCTGGTCGCGTTCCCTTCGGCGACGGCGGCCAGCACGGTGTGATAGAGCCCCATATCACGAAGGTTGGGGTCCTCGGCGAGGAGCGCCCTTACTTCGCGGAAGAGCGGGCTCGCCGGATTGAGCACGTGATCGACCACCCAGGCGTCGAAGTCTTCGAGGCTCTCGGGCGAGGTGCCCGACACGAACTCGGTGCGGTAGGCCGGGGTGCCGCCGAGGATGAAGTAGACGAGGGCGGCCAGGCGGTAATCGGAGATGCCCCAGAACTCCGCCATCCTGCGGAAGTCGAAGGGCGGCACGATCAACTCGATTCCCGCGCGGCCCCGCAGGGGGGCCGAACCCATCAGCAGCCCGCCCATGAACGAGATCGACGACCCGCACAGCAGCAACCGCGCCCTGGATTCCAGCTTCTCCGCTCGTAGTGGTCCGAGCGCGACCTGGATGACCGAGGGCAGGTCCTTCGCCTCCCGTGCCAGATAGGGGAACTCGTCCAGCACCACGGGGATCGCCCGTTCGCGCGACAGTCCGAGAAGGGCGTCGATGGCCTCGGCCCAGTCCGAGAATCGCAGCTGTCCTGGGGTGCCAAGAAACGCCGAAACCGCGGCACCGAGTTGCCGCAACGCTTCCCCCCGGGGGACCGCCTCGGTCGCCCCGTAGTAGAACCCGCCGGTGGCATCGCACGCTGCCTGCAGCAGGAAGGTCTTTCCCTGGCGCCTGCGGCCGGACATGATCCCAAGCGTGGCGCCTGCCGCGTCATTGGTGACGAAGCGGGAGAGCTGCTTCCACTCCCACTCGCGGTCGAACATGGCCGGTGGTCGAGGAAGTTGGTAGGAGCCCATGTCTTAAAAATGTAGTCCTGCAAATTGCAGCACGCATGGTAATCGCACGATGCCGCTGGGTCAGGTCCATGCGTTGACCACGTCGTCGGCGTTCCAGACCAGGTCGGCGCCCGTGACCCCCGGTGCCATCCCCGCCCTCGACACCACGACCGTGCCAGAGGCCCCCGGCTCGAACCCCGGCACCTGCGCCACCCCGCTCAGCATCGCCCGGAGATCGTGCTGGTCGAAGGCTCCGTCGAGCCACTTCACCGATCCGGCGAACAGCACTCGCCTGGCCACCAGTGCCCGGTCGGCTCCCACGAGATCGACTTCAGGGTCGAAGCGCCGGTTCCACCAGCCGCCCACCGCTTCGACGCCCGCCCACGGAAGTTCCCCGGCCAGCCCCGCGAGCGTGAGGGATTCGCGCACGACGGGCTCGATCGCCCGCCCCCGCCATGATGACCAGCGACGTTCCACGATGGTGAATCCGGCGTCCGGGCGCCCGCGAAGGACCAGTTGCTGGGCTTGGCGCAGGCAGGCCAGATACAGGCGCAGGTTGGTGTCGCCCACGTGGTAGAGGGCGGGTTTGCCGGGCTTCGTCGACAGCGGTTCGTCCACCTCGATGATCCGCTTCTCCTTCACCAGGCGCTGGAGAAGAGGCGAGAGGGTGCCGGAGGCCGGACCGCCCTGCTGGCCGCCCGCCGTGGCGGCGATGTTCGCCTGGGTACGGTCACCGCTGCCCACCGCCTCGATCACGCGTCGTGCGAGGTCGGGCGCGGGGAATCCGGCCGACAGCATCTCGTCGGGGATGACGAACACCGGAGATGTCGGATCGGCGCACTGCTCTCGGAGGAACTCGATGGCGGGCGTGCCGTACGGCCAGACCCTGAGAATCCCGGGCAGGCCGCCCGCGACCAGGAATGCGTCGAGGGCATCGGCCCCGGACAGGCCCGTCGCCCGCGCCGTCTCGGCCGGGTTCAACGGCCTGAGCAGCAGCGGGGACGATCTGCCGTAGAAGGGCCGGTCGTAGGCGGAGAAGCGCTCCATCATGTGCAGGTCGCTGCCCAGGAGCAGGAGCATGACCGGTCGCCTGCTCAGCAGCCGGTCCCATGCGACCTGGAGGGACCCGTCGAAGGTGTCGCTCTGCTCGGCGAGCCACGGGATCTCGTCGATGACGACGACCGAAGGCGATGCGGGGAGAGCGGAGGCGAGTTGCCGAAAGGCGTCCAGCCAGTCCCCTGACTCGGGGACGGTCACCAGGTCGGGCTCGGCGGGCAGACAGGACTCCTTGAGCTCGGCGCAGAACCGGCTCACGGAGTCGACGGGCGAGGCGCCCTTCACGGCGGTGAAGTAGAAGTACGGCAAGCCTGCCCGGTCGCAGAACTCCTGGACGAGACGCGATTTGCCGACCTGCCGCCGCCCGCGGATGGACAGCGATTCGCCGGTGCCCGACTCGCGCACGCGACGTGACCACTTCTCCAGGAGGGCCAGCTCGGCCGCGCGGCCCACGAACCCCGTCATGGCGGCCTCCAGGTTATGTAGATTGAATCTACGTAGATGCAGTCTACATAACGCTCAGCGCATCCGCAGGGCCAGCAGGAAGTCGACGCGTTCGTCCCACGAGTTCAGCGACCGCCCCGTCAGCTCCTCGATCCGCTTCAGCCGATAACGCAGCGTGTTGACGTGGACGTGCAGCCGGTCGGCCGTCGCCGACCACGAGCCCGACTCCTCCAGGAACGTCTCCAGCGTCTCCAGCAGATCCGTCTGGTTGGTCGCGTCGTAGGCCTCCAACCGTCCCAGCAGCCGCGCCCGGAACGAGCGCCGCAACGGGTCGGGGATCGCCGCCAGCAACGTGCGGTGTGAGCTCACGTCGTCGCCGGTCACCACGCTGACCCGGTCGGCGCCGAGCGAGGCGAGCGAGCGGGCGTGCCTGGCCTCCTCGATGAGCCCGCTCAACCCGGCGGGCCCGGTGGTGACGCTGCTGACGCCGAGCGCGATGCGTTCGTCTCCCAGGCCCGCTTCGAGGGTGTGCGCGCCCTTCACCAGGTGGTCGGCCAGCTCGGCGGCGCTGTTGCCGGCGAGGGGGACCAGCGCGATGGCCTCCTCCCCCGACGCGGTCACGATGCCGGGCGCGAGGGGGCGCAGGAGCTCGTCGAGTACGGCGACGCTCGCCTCGGGCCCGGCGGCCGTCAGGGCGACGACGAGCAGACCGTGCTCGGTCTCCACGTGGAGGGTGTGCAGGCGGGAGACGACCCCAGGCAGGGACGCGTCGCCCGACTCCAGCAGGCGCAGCAACTGGTCGAGGACACGGCGTTCGATGCGCTGGGCGGCTTCGAGACGTGAGCGTTCGAGCGCGACAAGGGCGGCCAGCTCGACCAGGACGTCTTCGCTGTCACCCTGCGCGCCTTCGCCCCGGTAGGCGAGGAACCAGTTGGCGATCCGGTGGGGCGCGCCCTTGCTGATCGGGAAGACCGACAGGCGGTCGACCATGGCGGGCAGGTAGCGCGCGGTCAGGAACGTGTGGGCGAGCCGGCCACGCGAGCTCTCGTCGAGCGGCTGGGAGCCGACGATCACGCGTCCGGTCGACGACATCACCCAGCAGGGCACATCGAGCTCACCCGCGACGGTGTCGACCAGCTTGGTGAGGCTGCCGCCGTCGACCAGGGTGCTGGCCAGGCGCCTGCGCCCGCCGTACGGCCTGCGGGGGGCGGAGCCGAGCTCGGCGATCAGCGCCCGCAGCACGTGCTCGGTGAGCTGGCTGAACGGCACGTCCACCGGCAGCGTCAGCAGCGGGAGCCCGGCGGCGGCGCACGCGTCGAGCAGATCGGACGGTGGAACCTTCAGCGCGGTGCCGCAGACGAGCGCCGCCACGTCGCCGAGGCCGCCGACGAACGCGGTCGAGGAGGCGGCGCCGGTGTGCCAGGTCAGCTCCGTCAACACCAGCTCGCCCGGCTTGACGAAGCGGGACGGTTCGGGCAGGTCGGTGGTGGCGACGCCGCGCACCCGGCGGTCGAGCAGGTCATGGCCGGTCAGCACCTTCAGCGCGAGGTGGTCGTCGTTGACGAGATCCCTCAGCCGCACGGCCAGCTCTCCTGCCGCCATGCCGCGTCCCAGAACATCCACTCGAAGCGGGCGGTGGTGATGGCCCGCTCCACCAGCCGCTCACGCTCGTCGGCCGTCAGCGTGAGGCCGTCGAGCAGGTCGAGCACGCCCGCGACGGTGTCCTGGTAGTCCTCGCCGCCGTAGGTCTCGATCCACCACGCGTAGAGCGGGTCGGGCGAGGAGTCGGCCAGCAGCTTCTCCCCCACGCGGGCGTAGATCCAGTAGCAGGGCACGATCGCGCCGAGCGCCTCGGGGAACGTGCCGAGCGAGCAGGTCCGCACCAGGTACGCCGCGTAGCCGACGGTGGTCGGACCGGCGGGCGACTTCAGCGCCTCGGCCTCGTCGAGCCCGAACGCGGCCAGCAGTTCGACGACCAGGCTGTGCTCGACCTCGACGGTCCTGGCCGCGTCGGCGGCGAACCTGTGGACGGCGACCGGCTGCGGTGACCTGGCGGCGCATGCGGCCAGAGCCCTGGCGTAGTCGGGCAGGAAGTGCGCCTCCTGCATGACGTAGTGGCGGAAGGACTCGCGCGGGAGCGACCCGTCGGTCAGCCCTTCAAGGAAGGGGTGCCGCAGGATCTGGCGATAGACGCCGTCCATCGCCCGCCACAGTTCATCGCGAAGCCTCACACTACGGGACGGTACATCACTATCCGTGGTGCGAGTTCGATGCCGAGCTCCCGCTCGTGCTCGACGATGGCGCGCAGCTCAGGGCCTGGATCGTCCATGACGGCGAACCCGTGCCGCTCGTACCAGGGCCCGTTCCACGGCACGTCGCGGAACGTCGTCAGCGTCACGCCCGGCGCGCCCACGGCCGCCGCGTGGTCGATCACCGCCGCCATCAGCCTGCCGCCGATCCCCTGCCGCATGCTGTCGGGATGGACGGCCAGCTGGTCGAGATGCACGTTGCCGTCGACCATGTCGATCATGGCGAAGCCCCTGCCCTCGACGAGCACCCTGCCGGGGTCGTCGCACTCCTCGATCATCGTCGTGCCGGGCGGGAAAACGATCCCGACCTGCTCGAACAGCCCGTCGGCCGCCCGCTCCACGTCGGCCAGGCCCGGCAGCTCGTCCTTGTCCGCCCAACGCACCACCGACACGCACTCGCCTTTCAGAGGATGGTCGACTTTGGCATTAGTGTGATGATCGCGACCGGCCGTGCGGGGCCGGCACCCCTCCGAAGAATGTGCCCATGCTCAGGCATGGGCACATTCTCGTGTCACAGGCTCTTGTCGGGTCACAGGTCGAGGAGTTGCTCCAGGCCCACGGTGAGGCCCGGCAGCTCGGCCACCCTGCGCACGCCGAGCAGCACACCCGGCGTGAACGAGGCCCGGTTCATCGTGTCGTGCCTGATGGTCAGGGTCTCGCCACCGCCACCCAGCAGCACCTCCTGGTGGGCGATCAGCCCGGCCAGCCGTACCGCGTGGACGTGGACGCCGTTGACGTTGGCGCCGCGCGCCCCGTCGAGCTCGGAACTGGTCGCGTCGGGCATCGGTGCCATCCCCGCCTTGGCACGCGCCTCGGCCACCAGCTCCGCCGTACGGCGGGCGGTGCCCGAGGGTGCGTCGGCCTTGTTCGGGTGGTGCAGCTCGACGATCTCGACCGAGTCGAAGTAGCGGGCGGCCTGCTGGGCGAAGTGCATCATCAGCACGGCCGCGATGCCGAAATTGGGGGCGATCAGGCAGTTGGTGCCGGGAAAGCGCTCCAGCCAGCCGCGCACGGTGGCCAGCCGCCCCTCGTCGAAGCCGGTGGTGCCGACCACGGGGTGGATGCCGTGGGAGATGGCCCACTCCAGGTTGCCCATGACCACGTCGGGATGGGTGAAGTCGACGACCACCTGGGCGCCCTGCAGCGTCTCGATCGGATCGTCCCTGTCGACCGCCGCCACGAGCTCCAGGTCACCTGCCGCCTCGACGGCCTTGCACACCTCGACGCCGACCCTGCCCCTGGCCCCGAGCACACCCACTCTAATCACGCCCCCCACCATAGCGGGGTCCCTACCGATCCATCTCATAAGGCAAGCCCGGGGTCTGGGGTCCCCTCCGATTCATCCCGTACGGCAGGCCGGGCCCAGCCCACCCGCCGCCCGTGGCCGGGGCCCGTCCAGGGAGACGCCACTCCAGCGCACGTGGCGGGCCGCCGTTACGCGACGGCCGGATGACGACCCCGACGTGACGGCGAGCACCGAAGTCCCGCTGGAGTGGCGTGAAAAGCGGAAGGCCACCGAGTGACCCCGGTGGCCTTGACCGTGCTTGCCGTACAGAAACAGACGCCCGCGGCACGGAACACATGGCTAGGAGATCGCGGAGGAGAAGTCCTTGTCCGCGTAGGGGCCGATGACCGCCAGCGTCAGCGGGCGGCTGAGAACGTCCTTGGCCACCGCCGCGATCTCGTCGGCCGTGACCGACTCGATGCGGGCCAGCACCTCGTCGACCGCCATCAGCTCGTCGTAGACCAGCTCGTTCTTGCCGATCCGCGACATCCGCGACCCGGTGTCCTCCAACCCCAGCACCAGCCCGCCGCGCATCTGCCCCTTGCCGCGCAGGATCTCCTCCTCGGTGATCCCGTCGGAGACGACCCTGGCCACCTCGTCCCGGCAGATCGCCAGCACGTCGTCGATCTTCGACGGCAGGCAGCCGACGTAGATCCCGAACTGACCGGTGTCCGCGTAGGCCGAGGTGTAGCTGTAGGCCGAGTACGCCAGCCCGCGCTTCTCCCTGATCTCCTGGAACAGCCTGGACGACATGCCGCCGCCCAGCGCCGCGTTGAGGACGCCGAGCGCGAAGCGCCGGTCGTCGGTGCGCGACATCCCGGTCGTGCCCAGCACGAGGTTGGCCTGCTCGGTGGGCCGGTCGAGCACCCGCACCCCGGAGCGCGCCTGCGCCCCAGGGCCGCTGGTGCGCGGCGGCGCGCACTCGCGTGGGCCGTCGAGCGCGCCGGCCCGCTCGTAGGCCCGCGCCACCAGCTCCACCACCTGCTCGTGCTGGATGTTGCCCGCGACGGAGACGACCGTGCGCGGCGGCTGGTAGTAGGCGCGGTAGTACTCGACGATCCGCTCCCGCCCGAGGGCGTTGATGGACTCGACGGTGCCCAGGATCGGCCGCCCGATCGGCGAGTCGCCGTACAGGGCGGCGGAGAACTGCTCGTGCACCACGTCGGACGGGTCGTCGTCGTGCATGGCGATCTCTTCGAGGATCACGCCACGCTCGGACTCGACGTCCTCCTCGGTGACCAGCGACGAGGTGACGACGTCGGCCAGCACGTCGACGGCCAGCGGCAGGTCCTCGTCGAGGACCCGCGCGTAGTAGCAGGTGTACTCCTTGGCGGTGAAGGCGTTGATCTCGCCGCCGATGCCCTCGATGGACGCGGAGATCTGCATGGCGTCGCGCGTCGGGGTGCCCTTGAACAGCAGGTGTTCGAGGAAGTGGGTGGCCCCCGTGTGCTCAGGGGCCTCGTCACGGGAGCCGATGCCGACCCACATGCCGACCGCGACGGAACGCACGGTCGGCATGGTCTCGGTCACCACACGCAGCCCACCGGGCAGGACGGTGCGCCTGACGACCCCGGCACCGTCCTTGCCGGGATGCAGCGTGACAGTGCTCACGAGTTGCGGTCTTCTCCCTCGGCGGGCTTGCGGACCCTGGTGCGCGTACGGCGGGGCTTGTCCTCGCGCGGCTTGTCGTCGGCGGGAGCGGCAGCGGCGGGAGCGTCGGCCGGAGCGGCCTCACCCTCGGCGGCGTCCGAGCCGGCGGCCTCCTTGGCGGCGGCCTCCTTCTCGATGACCTCGACCGGCACCAGGGAGAGCTTGCCACGCGAGTCGATCTCGGCGATCTCCACCTGGATCTTCTCGCCGACGCCCATGACGTCCTCGACGTTCTCGATGCGCTTGCCGCCGTGCAGCTTGCGGATCTGGGAGACGTGCAGCAGGCCGTCCTTGCCCGGCATGAGCGAGACGAACGCGCCGAAGGCGGCGATCTTCACGACCGTGCCCAGGTAGCGCTCGCCCACCTCGGGCATGTGCGGGTTGGCGATGGCGTTGATCGCGCTGCGCGCGGCCTCGGCCGACGGGCCGTCGGTGGCGCCGATGTAGATCGTGCCGTCGTCCTCGATGGTGATCTCGGCGCCCGACTCGTCCTGGATCTGGTTGATCATCTTGCCCTTGGGGCCGATGACCTCACCGATCTTGTCGACGGGGACCTTGATGGTGATGATGCGCGGCGCGGTCGGGTTCATCTCCGCCGGAGAGTCGATCGCCTCCTGCATCACGTCGAGGATCGCCAGGCGGGCGCCCTTGGCCTGCTTCAGCGCGGCGGCCAGCACGGAGGCCGGGATGCCGTCGAGCTTGGTGTCGAGCTGGAGGGCGGTGATGACCTCCTTGGTGCCGGCGACCTTGAAGTCCATGTCGCCCATGGCGTCCTCGGCGCCGAGGATGTCGGTCAGGGTGACGTAGGTGTCACCCTCACCGATCAGGCCCATGGCGATGCCCGCGACCATCTCCTTGAGCGGGACACCCGCGTCGAGCAGCGCCATGGTGCTGGCGCAGACCGAGCCCATCGAGGTCGAGCCGTTGGAGCCGAGCGCCTCGGAGACCTGGCGGATCGCGTAGGGGAACTCCTCACGCGTCGGCAGGACCGGGATCAGCGCCCGCTCGGCCAGCGCGCCGTGGCCGATCTCGCGCCGCTTGGGCGAGCCCACGCGGCCGGTCTCGCCGGTGCTGTAGGGCGGGAAGTTGTAGTTGTGCATGTAGCGCTTGGTCCGCTCGGGGTTGAGCGTGTCGACGACCTGCTCCATGCGCAGCATGTTCAGCGTGGTGATGCCCATGATCTGGGTCTCGCCGCGCTCGAACAAGGCCGAGCCGTGCACCCTCGGGACCACGTGGACCTCGGCGTTGAGCTCGCGGATGTCCTTCGGACCGCGGCCGTCGATGCGGACGCCCTCCTTGACGACCCGCTCGCGCATGAGCTTCTTGGTCAGGCTGCGGAAGGCGGCGCTCAGCTCCTTCTCGCGGCCCTCGAAGTCGGGCAGCAGCTTCTCTGCCACCAGGCCCTTGACCCTGTCGAGCTCGGCCTCGCGCTCCTGCTTGCCCGCGATCGTCAGCGCGGCGGCGAGCTCGGACTTGACCGCGCCCTCGACCGCCTCGAACGCGTCTTCCTGGTAGTCGAGGAAGACAGGGAACTCGGCCGTCTCCTTGGCCGCGACCTTGGCGACCTTGGACTGCGCCTCGCACAGCACCTTGATGAACGGCTTGGCCGCCTCCAGGCCCTGCGCGACGGTCTCCTCGGTCGGGGCGACCGCGCCGTCGGCGACGAGCTTGAGCGTGTGCCTGGTCGACTCGGCCTCGACCATCATGATCGCGACGTCGCCGTCCTCGAGCACGCGACCGGCCACGACCATGTCGAACGTGGCGCGCTCCAGCTCGGGGTGGGTCGGGAAGGCGACCCACTGGCCGTCGATCAGCGCGACGCGGACGCCGCCGATCGGGCCGGAGAAGGGCAGCCCCGCCAGCTGGGTGGACAGCGAGGCGGCGTTGATCGCGACCACGTCGTAGAGGTGGTCGGGGTTCAGCGCCATGACGGTCGCCACGACCTGGACCTCGTTGCGCAGACCCTTGACGAAGGACGGGCGCAGCGGCCGGTCGATCAGGCGGCAGGTGAGGATGGCGTCCTCGGAGGGACGGCCCTCACGGCGGAAGAACGAGCCGGGAATGCGGCCCGCGGCGTACATGCGCTCCTCGACGTCGACCGTCAGCGGGAAGAAGTCGAGGTTTTCCTTGGGGCTCTTGGACGCGGTGGTGGCGGACAGGACCATCGTCTCGCCGTCGAGGTAGGCGACGGCCGAACCGGCCGCCTGCCGCGCGAGCCTGCCGGTCTCGAACCGGATCGTGCGCGTGCCGAACGAGCCGTTGTCTATGACGGCTTCGGCGGTGTGGACACCCTCCACGGGGGACCTCCTTGATGAGTTGGTCTCCCGCGCCCTTTTTCACCGGCACCCTTCGTAAGGTGCAGCGCCGGTCTTCGATCGAAGCGCCCGGTCACGATGACCGGAAGCCACTACCGAGGACCGGCCCGCAGGCGTCGCGGGTCGCATGGTGCTGTAGCGGACGCGGGGGCTTTCAGTGTGTCTCGGATATTCAGTTGTCCGGCGCCAGGCGCGCCGGGATCTATGCGAGAGGGGAGCGGCGCGCCGCGCCACTCCCCTCCTAGCTTATCGGCGCAGGCCGAGGCGCTCGATGAGCGAACGGTAACGCGCGATGTCGTTGTTCTGCAGGTACTTCAGCAGGCGGCGCCGGCGACCGACGAGCAGCAGCAGACCACGACGGCTGTGGTGGTCGTGCTTGTGCGTCTTCAGGTGCTCGGTGAGCTCGCTGATGCGCTTGCTGAGCAGCGCGATCTGCACCTCGGGCGACCCGGTGTCGCCCTCGGCCGTCCCGTACTCGGCGATGATTGCCTTCTTGGCAGCGGTGTCGAGGGACACGGCTCTCCTTCGATCTACGGACACGCGTGAACGAGATGAGAAAGCGAGCGACCGTGCGTGCCTACAGTCGCCGCGAGAAGGCACTTCAGGGCAGCGCACAGCGCCACCGTTACAGAGCCGACATGCAAGGTTACCATCGCGGTCCACCCCCTGACACATCGTTCATGACCGGCCCACGTCAGGCGGGGGTTACCGCCAGTGCCCCGGACGGGTCAGCGACGGCGGGATGCGTGTCGTCGCGTCGCCCCTGGCGGCGTCGAGCTGCGACTGGGTCAGGAACAGGCAGCCCCTGAGGTCGGCCCCACTGAGGTCGGCGTTCCTGAAGTCGGCGCCGATGACGTCGGCCTCGCGCAGATCCGCGCCCCTGAGGTCGGCGCCGATCAGGTAGGCGCCCCGCAGCGTGGCGCGGCGCAGGTCGGCTTTCCTGAGCTTGGCGCCCATGAGGTCCATTTTCATCCTGCGCCCGACTCCGCCGGCCTGGTCGCGGACCAGCTCGCCGGCCCTCAGCAGCAGCGGGCTGATCCCGGCGCGCAACGCCCCCGTGTCGACCTTGGCGATGACGTCGGCGTCGCCGCCGACCATGGCCTCGATCTCGTCGGCGGTACGGCCCAGCGCCTCGTGCACGGGCGCGGCGGCCGGCCAGCCCAGCGCCTCGGTGACGTAGTAGAGCAGCTCGTGCAGGTCCCGCATGACGGGGAACACCTCGGCGGCCCGGTCCGCGAGACCCGCCTGGGTGACCTGCTGACCTGCCCCGAAGCAGTCGTAGACCGTGCAGCCGGGAAAGCCCTTCTGCCGCAGCTGGGTGTGGATGCCGCACCGGTGGTCGGCGCGCAGGTTGGGGCAGGCCTTCCCGGCCGGTTTGTCGATCGCGAAGTCGGCGGAGGCGGCGAAGGCCGGCACGACGCAGCACAGCCCGACGCAGCGCTCGCAGTCGGCGCGCAGCGCCACCAGGGCTCGACGGTTGCCGGGCCCGTCCACATGACTTCCCATAGGCCCCCAACGATAGCCGCGGCGGCGGAGTGCGCCGCCGCCCGGGGACCTCGGCGACCTATGCGGTGGGCGGGCCTGCGACGGTCAGACGGCGGACCTCGTCCACGTCGGCGTGGATCTGCGCGATGAGCGCCTCGATCGAGTCGAACTTCGTGTTCCCGCGCAGCCGCGCGCCGAAGTCGACGGCCACGTGCATGCCGTACAGGTCGAGGTCGTCCCGGTCGAGCGCGTACGCCTCCACCGTGCGCGGCACGCCCTCGAAGGTCGGGTTGGTGCCGACCGAGATGGCGGCCGGCCACACGCAGCCGTCGTAGCCCGCGGGCAGGTTGCCGACCGCGACGCACCGCAGCCAGCCCGCGTAGACGCCGTCGGCGGGGATCGCGGTGTCCGGCGGGGTCTCGACGTTGGCCGTGGGGAAGCCGAGCTGGCGGCCGCGCTGGTAGCCGCGCACGACGACGCCCTCGACGCGGTGCGGGCGGCCCAGCGCCGCGGCGGCGGACTCGACGTCCCCCGCGGCGACGAGCTCGCGGACGGCAGTGGATGAAACACCGGACACCAGGGGGATCTCCTCCACCGTGAAGTCGTACTTGTCGCCCAGCTCGCGCAGGGTCGAAGGGTCACCCGCGGCCTTGTGGCCGAAGGTGAAGTTCGCGCCGACCACGACCACGGCCGCGCGCAGCCGGTCGGCCAGCACGCTCTGCGCGAAGTCGGCGGGGCTGAGGCGCGACAGCTCCATCGTGAACGGCACGACGCACACCTCGTCCACGCCCAGCGCGGTCAGCAGCTCGGCCCGGTGCCGCGCGGTGCTCAGGCGGGGCGGCTGGGTGCCGGGCCGTACGACCTGCGCGGGGTGCGGCTCGAACGTGACGGCCACGCACGGCATGCCCTGGGCGCGGGCGACGGCCACGGCGCGCTCGACCACGCGCCGGTGGCCGCGGTGCACGCCGTCGAACACACCGACCGTGACGACGGATCTTCCCGACTCCTGCACGCCCGTGCCCCATTCGTCTCGTGGCCGATCAACCACCCTCAAGCGTGCCATGCCCCGCGGGGTGGTCGGCAACGTGGGTCTTGGCAACGGGGTGAAGGACGGCCGCGCGGTAGCATCCGCTCCATGTCCCGTTACGCGTTGCTGATCCTGCCCGCCTTCAACCGGGTCTACGGCGAGAGCTCCGTCCGCCTGACCCGCAGCGAGCTGGAGGTCTTCGCCGCCGTCTCCGACGTGGAGGAGACGCGGATCGGCGGCGTGCCGTACGTGACGTTCGAGGCCGACGAGCCCGATCTCGCGCTCCTGTCGAACCTGTCATCCGTCTACGCGATCTTCGGCGTCGAGGGCGACCTGCTGCGACCGATGCACATGCGGCCGCTCGACCGGCTGTCCAGCGACCTGCTCACCATCCAGAAGTACGCGGGCAAGACCAACGAGCACTTCACCAAGCTGCTGCTCAACGTCACCGTGCTCGCCTCCGACTTCCCGCTGGACGGCCACCTGTCGGTCTTCGACCCGATGTGCGGGCGCGGCACGACCCTCAACCAGGCCCTCATGTACGGCTACGACGCCTACGGGATCGACGTCGACGGCAAGGACTTCGACGCCTACAGCGGCTTCCTCAAGACGTGGCTGAAGAACAAGCGACTCAAGCACACCGCCGAGACCGTGCCGGTCAGGCGGGAGCGGGCGCTGGTCGGGCGGCGGCTCAACGTGTCGTTCGGGCTGTCGAAGGAGGCGTTCAAGACGGGCGAGACGCAGCAGGTGTCCGTGGTCAACGCCGACACCCTGCGCAGCCGCGAGTTCTTCAAGCCGCGCTCGTTCGACGTCATCGTGACCGACGCGCCGTACGGCGTGCAGCACGGCAGCAAGGGCTCGGCCGGGCTGTCGCGCAGCCCGCTCGACCTGATCGCCAAGGCGGTGCCGGTGTGGGCCGAGCTGCTGCGGCCCGGAGGGGCGATCGGGATCGCGTGGAACACCTACGGCGGCTCGCGCGACGACCTGGCGGCGATCCTGACCTCGAACGGGCTCGACGTGCGCGACTACCCCGACTTCGCCCACTGGGTGGACCAGGCGATCGTCCGCGACATCATGGTCGCCCGCAAGCCGTAACCCCATCGAGGGGTTTCAGCCGACGAAGACCGCCAGCGGCCTGGCCGTACGGCCCTGCTCCTCCACCAGCGCCAGCAGCTCGCCCTCGGGCCCGAACACTCCGATCGGCCCCTTGCCGAGCCCGGCCGACGGCAGCCGCCCGCCGTGCGAGATCACCCGCGCCTCGTCGGCCGTCACGTCCCGCCGGGGGAAGGCAGCCGAGACCGCCTGCCCGATCGGCAGTACCACGCACTCCCCCGCCAGCTCCTCGATCGTCTTGGCGAGCGACAGGTCGTACGGCCCCACCCGGGTGCGCCGCAGATACGTCAGGTGGCCGCCGACGCCGAGCGCCGCGCCCAGGTCCCTGGCCAGCGCCCTGATGTAGGTGCCACTGGAGCATCTGATCGTGGCCCTGACCTCGGGCCCGTTGATGGAGGTGACGTCGAAGTCGTGGACGGTGACGGGACGGGCCGCCAGCTCGACCTCCTCACCGGCCCGCGCCCGCTTGTAGGCGCGCTCGCCGTTCACCTTGATCGCCGACACCTGCGGGGGGACCTGCATGATCCGCCCGGTCAGCGCCCCGATCTCCTTGCGGACGGCCTCGGCCGTCACGCCGTCGGTCGCCGCGGTGGCCGTGACCTCGCCCTCGGCGTCGTCGGTGTTGGTGGTGACGCCGAGCCGGATCGTCGCCTCGTACACCTTCTCGGTCAGCGCCAGGTGCCCCAGCAGCCTGGTCGCCTTCTCCACGCCGATCACCAGCACGCCGGTCGCCATCGGGTCGAGCGTGCCGGCATGGCCGACCCGTCTGGTGCCCGCGATGCGCCGCATCTTGCCGACCACGTCATGGGAGGTCCAGTCGGCGGGCTTGTCCACGATGATCAGACCGCTCTCGGCCATCTACCTTTTCCTCAGCAGTTCTCGAAATCGGTCCATCGTCGTTTCCACGCCGTCGTGCGAGGTGAATCCCGCCGCGTAGACGTGGCCGCCGCCGCCGAGCGCCGTGCAGATCGCGCCGACGTCCGCGCCGCCCTTGGAGCGCGTGGACACCTGCCACACGCCGTCGTCGTCCTGCTTCAACACCACCGCCACATCGGCCTCGTCGGTGCGGCGGATCACGTCGATGATCCCCTCCACCTCGTCGTACGGCAGGCCGTACGCGGCCCTGTCGGTGTGCGGCACGTACGTCCACACCAGGTCGTCGTCCAGCACCACGCGGTCGAGCGCCGCCCCGAGCACCTTCAGGTACCCGAACGGCGAGCGGTCCCACAGCTCGCGGGCGATCTCGTCGGTGCGCAGCCCCGCCGCCACCAGCCTGGCCGCCATCTCGTGGACGGCGGGCGTGGTCGAGGAGTGCTTGAACGAGCCCGTGTCGGTCACCAGCCCGACGTAGAGCAGCGTCGCCATGTCGCGGTCGAGCGGCTGCCCGAGGCGGCGGATCAGCTCCTCGACCAGGACGGCCGTCGCCGCCACGCCGGGGTCGATGAGGCTGACGGTGCCGAAGCCGTCGTTGGAGGCGTGGTGGTCAATGACGATCACCTCGCGCGCCTTGGCGGCGTTGACCGCCAGCAGCCCGAGCCTGTCGAGCGTCGAGGAGTCGAAGGTGATCATCACCTCGGGCTCGGCGGGGAAGGCCGAGGGAACGGACAGCAGGTCCTGCGCGGGCAGGAAGCGCAGCAGCCTGGGCACCGCGAACCTGCGCTCGCCGAAGGAGGCGACGACCCGCTTGCCCATCGCCGTCAAGGCCTTGGCCGCGGCCAGCATCGAGCCGAGCGCGTCGCCGTCGGGCGAGATGTGGCAGGCCAGCGCCACCTCGTCGGCGTCACGGATCAGGTCGAGCGCCTCAGCCCATGTCGATTCGGAGATCGCGCCTGACGCGCGCCCTGCCGGGCCGCCACCCGCGGGCGCGCTCGGGCCGGCACGCTCGGGGCCACGGTTGGTGGACGCGGGGCGCGCCGCACCGCCGCCCGCCGAACCCTTGGCGGGCCCTGCGGAGCGGCGGCGGGTCTCGTCGCGCACGTCCGGCGTCACGTCGCTGAGGACCCCGCGCGGCCGGAGGGCTCGTCCTCTTCCTCGTCGAGCTCCGGCTTCTTGTACGGGTCGGCCTCACCCGCGTAGGAGGCGCTCTCGGCCCGCCTGGAGACCTCCGCGTCACGCTCCTTCGCCGCGGCGAACAGCTCGTCCATCTGGCGAGCGCTGTCGGGCAACGGGTCGTGCTTGAACGTCAGCGTCGGCGTGAAGCGGACGCCGGTCTGCCTGCCCACCTCCGAGCGGATCACGCCCTTGGCGCTCTCCAGCGCCGCGGCGCTGTCGGCGCGCTCGGCCTCGGAGCCGAACACCGTGTAGAAGACCGTCGCCTCCCGCAGGTCCGCGGTGATGCGCGTGTCGGTCACGGTCACGAAGCCCAGCCGCGGGTCCTTGATCCGGCGCTCCAGCATCTCGGCGACGACCTGCTGGATGCGGTCGGCGAGCTTGCGCGCTCGTGCGGCGTCCACCATCTTCGATCCCCCTAGTGTTCGGTCAATCTTCGTCGTTGTAGAGGCGCTGCCTGGCCGACAGCAACTCGATATCGGGGCGGTAGGCCACCAACCGCTCGCACGCGTCCATCACCTCGCCGCAGTTGCCCGCGGTGGCGGAGACGACGGCGATGCCGATCTCCGCCCTGCGATGCAGGTCGAGATGACCGGTCTCGGCGACGGCGACGCTGGGGAAGCGCCGCTGCACCTCGGCGACGATGGGACGCACCACGGATCGTTTCTCCTTCAGCGAGTGAACGTCGCCGAGCAGGAGGTCCAGGGTCAGGGCACCGACATACATCGTTGGCAACCACCGCGGGTCCGTTTTCCGGTCGCGTGCGAGGCCGTCCGGACGGGCCGCGGTGGAAGGCCCTACCCGATTCCTCGCACGCCCCGCACGCCCGGGCCGTCCCCCGGCGTGCGGTGCGGCGCCGTCCGTGCGACGCACGTCCGGCACCATTATCGACAACGTTCCCACACGACCCGATAGTCCGGTTCGCCTGGGTGAGACTGCACACTCCACCGGCCCGTACGGCTCCCGCCCGCGGACACAGGACCCCGCCGCCTCGGGAGACCCCAGGAAGGCACGAGGCCCGGCGGAACCCGGGCGGGCCCCGCGGCCACCGAACCCCCTCTCCCCAGAAGAACCTGGGAAGACTCGAGGCCCGGCATGCGCGGAAAGAGCCCGATCCCAGCCTCAGGGATGTCCCGGGGCTGGGGTGGGAGGTCCGAAGGGACCCTGGCGTGCGAGGGGCGCCCGGCGAAGACTCCGCCGGGCGCCCGACCGCGCGTTACACGCGCGGCTTCTCCCGCATCTCGAACGTCTCGATGACGTCGTCGAGCTTGATGTCGTTGTACCCGACACCGATACCGCACTCGAAGCCCTCGCGGACCTCGGTCGCGTCGTCCTTGAAGCGACGCAGCGACGACACGGTGAGGTTGTCGGCGACGACGACACCGTCCCGGATGATCCGGGCCTTGCTGTTGCGCACGATCGTGCCCGACCGGACCAGCGAACCGGCGACGTTGCCGATCTTCGGCACCTTGAAGACCTCGCGGACTTCGGCGGTGCCCATCTGGACCTCTTCGAACTCGGGCTTGAGCATGCCCTTGAGCGCCGCTTCGATTTCCTCGATCGCCTGGTAGATGACCGAGTAGTAGCGGATGTCGACGCCCTCGCGCTCGGCCAGGTCGCGGGCCCGGGGTTCGGGCCTGACGTTGAAGCCGATGATGACCGCGTTGTCGTCGGCGACGGCCAGGTTGACGTCGTACTCGGTGATCGCACCGACGGCGCGGTGCAGGACACGGAGCCTGACCTCGTCGCCGACGTCGATCTTGAGCAGCGCGTCTTCCAGCGCCTCGACCGAACCGGACACGTCACCCTTGATGATGAGCTTGAGCTCGTCGACGCGACCCTTCTCGAGGTTGCTGAACAGCTCCTCGAGGGTCAGGCGACGGCTCGACTTCGCCATGTCGGCGCTGCGCTTGCGCGCGGCGCGCTGCTGGGCGATCTGCCTGGCCATCCGGTCGTCGGAGACGACGATGAAGTTGTCTCCGGCGCTCGGCACCGCCGTCAGACCCATCACCAGGACGGGACGCGAAGGCGTGGCCTCCTCCACCGGGTCGCCGTTGTCGTCGAGCATCGCCCTGACGCGGCCGAAGGCCTCGCCACAGACGATGGAGTCGCCGACGCGCAGCGTGCCGCGCTGGACCAGGACGGTCGCGACGGGGCCGCGGCCCTTGTCGAGGCGAGCCTCGATCGTGAGGCCCTGAGCATCCATCGTCGGGTTGGCCCGCAGGTCGAGCTCGGCGTCGGCGGTCAGGATGATCGCCTCGAGGAGGTTCTCGATGCCGATGCCGTTCTTGGCGGAGATGTCGACGAACAGCGTGGAGCCGCCGAACTCCTCGGCCACCAGACCGTACTCGGTGAGCTGGGCCCGCACCTTGTTCGGGTCCGCGCCCTCCTTGTCGATCTTGTTGACCGCGACCACGACGGGCACGTCGGCCGCCTGGGCGTGGTTGAGCGCCTCGATCGTCTGCGGCTTCACACCGTCGTCGGCCGCGACCACCAGGACGGCGATGTCGGTGGCCTTGGCACCACGGGCACGCATGGCGGTGAACGCCTCGTGACCCGGGGTGTCGATGAAGGTGACCTTCCGCTCTTCGCCCTCGTGCTCGGTGGAGACCTGGTAGGCACCGATGTGCTGGGTGATGCCACCGGCCTCGCGCGCCACCACGTTGGTGTTGCGGATGGCGTCGAGCAGCTTCGTCTTACCGTGGTCGACGTGACCCATGACGGTCACGACCGGCGGACGCGCGGCCAGGTCGGCCTCGTCGCCCTCGTCCTCGCCGAACTCGATGTCGAAGGCCTCGAGAAGCTCGCGGTCCTCCTCCTCCGGGCTGACGACCTGGATGTTGTAGTCGAGCTCGGCGCCCAGCAGCTGCAGGGTCTCCTCGTTCACCGACTGCGTGGCGGTCACCATCTCGCCGAGGTGCAGCATGATCTGCACCAGCGACGCGGGGTTGGCGCCGATGCGGTCGGCGAAGTCGGACAGCGACGCACCACGCGGGAGCCTGATCGTCGCGCCGTTGCCGCGAGGAACCTGCACGCCGCCGATCGCCGGCGCCGACATGTTGTCGAACTCCTGGCGCCTCTGGCGCTTGGACTTGCGACCACGCGCGGGACGGCCACCGGGACGACCGAACGCGCCTGCCGTACCGCCGCCGCGACCACGACCGCCGCCACCGGGACGGCCGGCGAAACCGCCGCCGCCGCCACCGGGACCGCCGGTGCCGGTGCGCGGACCCGCGCCACCGCCACCACCGGGACGACCGGCGAAGCCGCCGCCGCCACCGCCACCACCGGGACGACCGCCGAAGCCGCCGCCACCCGGACGACCGCCACCGCCGCCGCCACCCGGACGACCGCCACCGCCGCCGGGACGGCCTGCGCCGCCACCGCCGCCGGGGCCCGCAGGACGACCCTGCGGCATCATCATCGGGTTGGGACGCGGACCACCGGGACGGGGACCGCCCGCACCGGGACCGGGACGCGGACCACCGGCGCCAGGCCCGGGACGCGGACCACCCGCGCCGGGACCACCCTGGCCACGACCGGCGGGCGGACGCGGCATCGCGCCGTCACGCGGAGCGCCGCCACCGGGACCGGGACGGGGACCGCGCTCGTCGCGAGGACGGTCTTCACGCGGGCCGCCGGGACGCGGCGGGCGCTGGCCCATGCCGGTGGCGTTGGACGAGAACGGGTTGTTGCCAGGACGGGGCCCAGGACGCGGACCCGGCTTCGGGCCGGGACGCCCACCCTCGCGCTGGCCTGGACCACCGGCACCACCGGGACGCGGCGCGCCGGACTGCTGGCCGCCGGGACCGGAAGGACGGCCGCCCTGCTGGGCGGGACCAGGACGCGGGCCTGGACGGGCCGCGGGACCCGGACGAGGACCAGACGCGGGGCGCGGGCTCTCGAACCTGGGAGCCTGCGGGGCCTGCGGAGCCTCGCGAGGAGCCTCGGCGGGCGCGGCCTCGGGCTGCGCCTGGTGAGGCATCGGAACCGGCGGGCGCGGAGTGCCACCGGCGGGACCGGGGCGCGGCCCCGGCTTCGGAACCGGGCCCGGACGCGGGCTCGAGGAAACAGGCGCCTCCGCGGCGCCGGTGCCGGCCTGGCTGTCAGCCGGCCGGGGCGCAGCCTTAGGCGGCTGCGGCTTGGACGACGAACCGCCGCCCTTCGAGGGCTTGGATACGCCCAGAGCTTCGGTGAGCCTGCGGACGACCGGCGCCTCTATGGTCGAGGACGCCGAACGGACGAACTCTCCCATCTCCTGGAGCTTGGCCATGACGACCTTGCTCTCGACGCCGAACTCCTTGGCGAGCTCGTATACCCGGACCTTCGCCACTGCACTCCCTTACTGGCCCGGGAGGCTGGCAGTGCCGTCCGGACCGTCGTTACCTTGACGTCTTCATCGCCGCGTGCTCATCAGGCGCTCATAGCAATCTGACTCCGCCCATCAACTCGGCGTCCTACATGACATGTGGTTCTCCCTCTAGGTGCGCTCGCAGTCGCGAGACGTCAAGCGGCCCCGGCACGCGAAAAGCGCGCGGAAACGCTCGGCGACGCTCGGCAAGCTCCAGACAGCCCAGGTCGGGATGCAGCGAAGCACCCCGGCCAGGAAGCCGTCCGTGCAGGTCAGGGACCACGTGGCCCTCGACAAGCACCAGATGGAGCAGCTCGGACTTAGCCGTGCGAACCCTGCAGCCCACGCATGTTCTCAGCGGGGCCGCCTGGCCACCATATTCCAGCTTACCGCTTGGACGCATCTACGGAACCGGCGGGATCATCCGCCTGGGTGTCCGGACGGATGTCGATCCGCCACCCGGTGAGCCTGGCCGCCAGCCGGGCGTTCTGCCCCTCCTTGCCGATGGCCAGGGAGAGCTGGTAGTCAGGCACGGTGACGCGGGCCACTCGTCCGGCGAGGTCGAGAACCTCTACATGCGAAACACGGGCGGGCGACAGCGCATTCCCCACGAACTCGGCGGGGTCCTCGGACCAGTCGATGATGTCGATCTTCTCGCCGTGCAGCTCGGTCATGACGCTGCGCACCCGTGCGCCCATCGGGCCGATGCACGCGCCCTTGGCGTTGACGCCCGCCTTGCGGGAGGCGACCGCGATCTTCGTACGGTGACCCGCCTCGCGGGCGACCGCCGCGATCTCGACGGTGCCGTCGGCGATCTCGGGCACCTCCAGTGCGAAGAGCTTCTTCACCAGACCGGGGTGGGTGCGCGACAGCGTCACCGAGGGGCCCTTGTGGCCCTTCTTCACCTGCACCACGTAGGCGCGGATGCGCTCGCCGTGGACGTAGTCCTCGCCGGGCACCTGCTCGTTGTGCGGCAGGATGGCCTCGATCTTGCCGAGGTCGACGAGCACCACGCGAGGGTCCTGCCCCTGCTGGATGACGCCGGAGACCAGCTCGCCCTCGCGGCTGGCGAACTCGCCGAAGTTGATCTCGTCTTCGGCGTCGCGCAGCTGCTGCAGGATGACCTGCTTGGCGGTGGTGGCGGCGATGCGGCTGAAGTTGCTCGGGGTGTCGTCGAACTCTCTGACGATGTCACCCTCGTCGTCGAGCTCGGCGGCGTAGATGGTGACGTGCCCGGTGGCGCGGTCGAGCTCCGCCCTGGCCTTGGCCGCGGCGCCCTCCGTGCGGAAGTAAGCGATCAGCAGCGCGTCCTCGATCGCCTTCACGACCAGGTCGAAGGAGATGTCCTTCTCCCGTTCAAGGCTGCGCAGGACGCTCATGTCGATGTCCACGAGGCTCCCCCTTAGCCCTCGTCGCCGTCATCGTCGAGGTCGTCTTCCTCGTCCTCGAACCGGCGGAATTCCACCTGAACCCGTCCTCGGGTCAGGTCCTGATAGTCGATCCTGCGCAGCGCGCCGGCGACGTCGATCTCCACACCCTCGTCGTCGGCGCCGCGAACGCGGCCCTCGACCAGGCCGCCGTCGCGCAGCTCGGCCTTGACCAGCCGCTTGGCCGCGCGGCGCCAGTGGCGCGGCTCGGTGAGCGGACGGTCGACGCCCGGCGAGGAGACCTCGAGCGTGTAGGGCGCCTGGCCCATCGTGTCGTCGCCGTCGAGCGCGTCGGACACGGCCTGGCTGACCTCGGCGATGTCGTCGAGCGTCACCCCGCCGTCCTTGTCGACGACCACGCGCAGCAGGCTTCGCTTGCCCGCGCGGGTGACCGTGACGTCCTCCAGGTCGAGACCTGCGGTGGCGACGACGGGCTCCAGGAGCTTCATCAGGTGGTCGCGGGATGATGCGCTGCCCATATCGACCTCCCTATTGTGTTGCGATCCATGGCCGCCCGTGGTGGCGGCCGCTCAGTCGACGACTGCTCAATACCCTATCCGTACAAGGGCACGGAAAGAGCGCCACTCGACCGGGTCGAGCGGCGAAGAGTTGAGAGAGCGAGACCATATCGCACTGCGGCGCGATCAGGCGGAACGCGCCAACGGCAGGTGTCTGCCCTTACCATGCTGTGTGCGTTCCTCATCCGACCGGAGGTTCTCCTTGCGTCCCCTGTCCCGGCGTGCCGTGCTCGTGGGCGGCGCGGCGATGGCGGCGCTCTCCGGTTGTACGGCGGGGCCGCCGGAGCCCGTCGTCCCGAAGGCGCCCGATCCCGAGCAGCTCCTGCTGCGCGAGCTGATCGCCGACAAGGAGCGCATGATCGGCCTCTACGCGGTGCTGGTGGACGCGGGCGGCGCGAAGCTGGCGCCGTTCATGGCGCGGCACGAGGAGCACCTGGCCGCGCTGCGCTCACGGTTGCCCGCGGAGCCCTCCACTACACCTTCGGGGGCGGCCTCGGCGACGCCCTCCAAGAAGCCGCTTTCGCAGAAGCGGGTGTCGCTGACCAAGCTGCGCGCCACCGAGCGGAAGGCGGCCGCCACGCGCGCCCGCCAGCTCGGCACGGCCTCGCCGTCGCTGGCCCAGCTGATCGCCAGCATCGGCGCCTGCGAGTCCCTGCACGCCCACGCCTTGCCGAGGTCCCTTTGAACACCGCGTGGCACGGCACGGAGCTGTCCGCGACGCCACCCCCAGAACTCGCCACGCGCCCCTCGGCGGGGCTCGCCATGCATCCCTCCACGGGGCTCTCCAGGGAACCCGCGAGGCGCAGCGCGGGCTCGCTCAGGGTGAACGACGTAGCGATCATGAACGAAGCGACGACCGCGAACACCGGGGCGACCGTGAAAGACACAGCGGCCGAGAACGAGACCGTCATGAGCCGGGCTGCCGTGAACGATGTGGCGGTCGTGAACAAGGCCCTGGCCGCCGAGCATGCCGCCGTCTACGCCTACGGTCTCATGGGCGCGCGCACGACGGGCTCGTTGCGGGCCAAGGTGACGGCCGCCTTCGACGCCCACAGGGCCAGGCGCGACCAGCTGCGCACACTCGTCTCCTCGGGCGGCGGCAAGCCCGCCGAGCCGGAGGCTGCCTACGCGCTGCCCGTCGTGCCCGACAGCGCGACGGAGGCCGTCAAGCTGGCCGTCCACGTGGAGGCGGGCATCACCGCGGCCTACCTGGAGCTGGCCGCCGCCACCGAGCCCGCGACGCGCCGCCTGGCGGCGCTGGCCATGCAGGAGTCCGCCGTCAGGTCGTACGGCTTCCGCCCCGCGGTCACCGCCTTCCCCGGCATGCCCCCACGCGCACCTCAACCGCCCGCCTCTCCCAAGCCCAGCGGCTGACCCGGCCCACCGGCTCCCACGCCCGACGGCCACCGCGCCCCAGCCACCCTCTCCCACGCCAACCGGCTGCCCCACCCACCGCGTGCCGCAGCCACCGGCTCCCACGCCGCGACGGCCACCGCGGGTCATGAGGGAGCGGCTCTTGCCGCTGGTCAGGGAACTCTTCCGGCGCGCCGTCCGTTTTCAGGGCACCACGGAAGACTTCCCCAAGGAGGATCGATGGGCTGGCACTACCGCAAGTCGATCAAGGTGGGACCGTTCAGAATCCACCTTTCTCGCCACGGGGTCGGCCACAGCTTCGGCAACCGCAGGTTCAACGTCAGCACCACCCCCGACGGTCGCCGCCACCTCACGCTCAGGCTCCCCGGCGGCTTCCACCTCAGCAAGTCCCTGGGCGGGGGCAAATACCGCCACTACCGGTACTAGCGAGCACCAGGCCCGGGAACGCGCGGCCCAGCACCCCTCCATCAGGCCTGGTGGGGCGCGATCAGCACGGGCGACGCCCCGCGTAAACCCAGATTATCGGGTTTGGCGGGCGATGTGACGGCGGCCGGCCGAAGTCGCGCTGGCGTGGCGTGATGGACGGGCGGCCACCGGTGACCCCGGTGGCCTTGACCCCGCCTGCCGTACCAGAGAGAAACCGGGCGGGCGCCGCACCGGAAAGGACCGGCGGGCGCCCTGCCAGAAAGAAACCTGCCACAAAGAAACCTGACAGGAAGAAACCGGATCAGTCGCGGCACGCGGCGAGGACGCGGTCGGCGGCCTCGGCCAGCGGGATCTCCTCCTTGGTCCCCGTCGCGCGGTCGCGCAGCTCGACCACGCCCTGCGTCAGCCCGCGCCCGACCACCAGGATGGTGGGCATGCCCAGCAGCTCGGCGTCCTTGAACTTCACGCCCGGCGACACCGAGGGCCGGTCGTCGACGAGGACGCGCAGGCCGCGCGACTCGAGCTCCTCGGCGAGCTGGACGGCCACCTCGACCTGGTTGTCCTTGCCGGTGCCGACGATGTGGACGTCGGCGGGGGCGACCTCGCGCGGCCAGAGCAGGCCGAGCGAGTCGAACTTCTGTTCGGCGATCACGGCCACCGCGCGCGAGACGCCGATGCCGTAGGAGCCCATGGTGATCCTGATCGGCTTGCCGTCGGGGCCGAGGGCGTCGAGGCCGGCGGCGTCGGCGTACTTGCGTCCGAGCTGGAAGATGTGCCCGATCTCGATGCCGCGGTCGATAGACAGCTCGTTGCCGCAGCGGGGGCAGGCGTCGCCCGCGCGCACCTCGGCGGCCTCGATGGTGCCGTCGGGGAAGAAGTCGCGGCCCGCGACGACGTTGGCGGCGTGCTTGCCGGGCTCGTTGGCGCCGGTCACCCATGAGGTGCCGGTGACCACACGCGGGTCGACGAGGTAGCGGATGCCGAGGTCCTTGAGCGCCTGCGGGCCGATGTAGCCGCGCACCAGGCCGGGGTGTTTGGCGAAGTCGTCGGCCTCGAAGATGGCGGGCTCGCCGGGGGCGAGGTTGGCCTCCAGGCGCTTGAAGTCGACCTCGCGGTCGCCGGGCACGCCGATGATCAGCGTCTCGACCTTGTCGGAGCCGGGGGTGGTGACCTTGACGACGACGTTCTTGAGCGTGTCGGCGGCGGTGACGCCGAGGCCGAACTCGGCGTTGACGAAGGACACCAGCGTCTCGATGGTCGGGGTGTCGGGGGTGTCGAGCACCTGCAGCGGGGCCTGCCCCTCGACCGGCCTGGCGGCGGGCGCGGGCGTCACGACGGCCTCGGCGTTGGCCGCGTAGCCGCAGTGGCGGCAGTTGACGAAGGCGTCCTCGCCGGTGGGCGTGGGCGCCAGGAACTCCTCCGACGCCGAGCCGCCCATCGCGCCCGAGGTGGCGAAGCAGATCTTGTAGTTGAGGCCGAGGCGGTCGAAGGTGCGGATGTAGGTCTCGCGGTGCGCCTCGTAGGAGCGCTTGAGGCCGTCGTCGTCGAGGTCGAAGGAGTAGGAGTCCTTCATCAGGAACTCGCGGCCGCGCAGGATGCCCGCCCTGGGCCTGGCCTCGTCACGGTACTTCGTCTGGATCTGGTAGAGCGTGACGGGGTAGTCCTTGTAGGAGGAGAACTCGCTCTTCACCATGTCGGCGAACAGCTCCTCGTGGGTGGGGCCGAGCAGGTAGTCGCCGCCCTTGCGGTCCTTGAGGCGGAAGATGTTGTCGCCGTACTCGGTCCAGCGCCCGGTGAGCTCGTAGTACTCGCGGGGCAGCAGCGCGGGGAAGAGCACCTCCTGCCCGCCCATGCGGTTCATCTCCTCGCGGACGACGCGGGCGACGTTCTCCAGGACGATCTTGCCGAGGGGCAGCCAGGAGTAGATGCCGGGCGCCACGCGGCGGACGTATCCGGCGCGGACGAGGAGCTTGTGGCTCGGGACTTCCGCGTCTGCCGGGTCGTCCCGCAGGGTGCGAAGCAACAACGACGACATGCGCAGCAACACGGCTACTCCTAGTTAGGGCCTGGAGGTGAAGACCTACAGGCTACCGACTTTCGCCCGTCACAGGGCGAAGAGCGCGACCGCGAGCACTCCCGCCACCACGAAGGCGATCGTGGCGGCGCGGGCCCGGCCCGCCATGGTGTGGCGCAGCGCCATGGCGCCGGCCACCGCGAGGGTGCCGACGATGACGGCGGGGACGGGCCAGAAGCCGACGTCCCAGTCGACC
The DNA here is from genome assembly GCF_042754765.1 of Nonomuraea sp. NPDC059194. Classification (NCBI taxonomy): domain Bacteria; kingdom Bacillati; phylum Actinomycetota; class Actinomycetes; order Streptosporangiales; family Streptosporangiaceae; genus Nonomuraea; species Nonomuraea sp. NPDC059194. Next base: position 281,563 of record NZ_JBHZBH010000005.1, read on the forward strand.
CCGCCGGGTGTGGCGCGGTCGATGACGTCGGCGAGCACCAGACCTGAGATGGCGCCGGCCGCCAGGTCGCCCCACACGTCGGGCCTGCGGGTGAAGTAGGCGAGCAGGCCGAGCACCACCAGTTGGGCGACCAGCAGGTTGAGGCCGCTGGCGCTGCCGCCGATGGCCTCGAAGCGCAGGTCGCCGGCCAGCGCGCTGCCTCCCATGGCGGCCACGAGGATGGAGGCCGAGGCCAGGAAGGTGGTCAGCAGCGCCCAGCCGAATCCCGTCGCGGTCGCGCCGACGGCGACGGTCAGCGCGAGGTAGACGTAGGGGTCGTAGATCCCGACGTCGACGTCCGAGATGAGCACGCCGACCGCGCCGACCACCAGTCCCCCGAGGAAGGCGGCCAGCACGTGGCGCTGGATGTCACGCTGCCGCCGGTCATACTCGGCGAAATCAGCGTAATCAATAGCAATCTTCTCCATAGTTCGCTTTCCAGACTAATCGGACTTACAGCCAAAAGTAAATTTCAGTCAACCGTCGGTCAGGCTGGATAATCAAGCAATCGCTTGGTTAAGATCTGCCCTTGTGAGCCTTCCCGAGCTGCGGGCGGTCGTCAGATCCTTTCTCGCCGCATATCCGAATGCGCCGTGGACGCGATTCGCGGGCGAACTCGGAATCGCGGGACTCGCCGTTCCCGAGACGTACGGCGGCGCGGGCTACGGCATGCCGGAGCTGGCCGTCGTCGCCGAGGAGATCGGCCGCTCTCTTTCTCCCTACCCATTCCTCCAGACCGCGGTGATGGCCGCGGCCGCCACCGACGATCCCGACTTGCTCGCCGCGATCGCCGAGGGGGCGCGCACGGCCACCGTGGTGCTGCCGTCCGAGCACTCGTGCGTCCTGGACGGCGACCGCCTGACCGGCGCCGCCCCCTACGTGCTGGACGCCGAGACCGTGCTCGTCTACGCCGGAGGCGTGCTGGTCGAGGCCGAGCCTTCGGCACGCGTGCCGTACAAGACGATGGACGCCAGCCGGCCGCTGACCGCGCTGTCCTTCGACCACGTCCGGGTACGGCCTGCCGGCGACGGCGCGGCCTGGGAGCGGGTCCGCGACCTGGCGGTCATCGCGCTGGCCGCCGAGCAGGCGGGCGGCGCGGCCAGGTGCCTGGAGACGGCCACCGACTACGCCAAGCTGCGCCACCAGTTCGGCCGCCCGATCGGCTCCTTCCAGGCGATCAAGCACAGGCTGGCCGACCTGCTGCTGGTGGTGGAGTCCGCGCGGTCGGCGGTGTGGGCGGCGGCACGGGAGTCGACACGGGAGAACGCGGCGATCGCCGGCTCCTACTGCGCCGAGGCCTACCTGAAGGCGGCGGGCGAGAGCATCCAGATCCACGGCGGGATCGGCATCACGTGGGAGCACGAGGCCCACCGCTACTTCAAGCGCGCCACCTCCGACGCGCAACTGTTCGGCCCGCCCCGCTCGCACCGGGCCCGGCTGGAGCTCCGCTAACCGCCGAGCAGTTCCTCCCACGGCCGCCTGGCGTTGGTGCTGCGGGAGGTGTCGAGCGCCTCGGCCAGCCGCCAGAACCCCGGCCGCTGGCCCGCCCTCGACCTGCCGAGCGGGTCGACGGCCAGCAGCTCGAACCGCACGCCCATCACGTCGAGGACGGCACGGGACGGCGTGCCAGAACCCACGACCGTGACCAGGCCCGCGTCGCGGGCCGGGTCGCGGACGTGTCCGGCCAAAATCGCGGCGACCTCGGAGGCGTAGGGGCCGTCGCGCCAGGAGATGTGCCAGTTGTGGTCGGCGCCGGGCCACCAGGTGAGGTCGCGGCACGACTCGATGAACTCGGCCTCGCTCGCCAGCGCGGCCATCACCCTGCCGAACGCCTCGAACCTGCGGGCGTCGGTCAGAGCCGGCTCGTCGTGAGCCCCTGGGGCGCGACGCGTTCTCATGTCCTGGAGCGTGTCATCCTTCGACCGCCTCAGCTCCTGCTTTCGCCGCTTCTCCGCGCTCACGGTCACTCACTCTGATCTCCCCGCGCCCTTCCCGCAAGTGCGGACTGCTGCTACGCTCAACCAAGCGAGCGCTTGGTTCTCTATCGGGAGGCGTGGATGCGGATCAGCCTGGGATACGAGCTGGAGGTCCGCGGCCGGACCCGCGAGGTCGAACGGCAGGCGTTCCAGAACGTGATCGACCAGGTCGCCCTCGGCGACCGCCTGGGCTTCGACACCGCGTGGTTCGTCGAGCACCACTTCACCCGCGGCTTCTCCCACTCCTCCGCGCCCGATCTGGTCCTGGCCGCGATCTCCCAGCGCACCACCCGCATCCGGCTCGGGCTCGGCGTGGTGCTGCTGCCGTTCCAGTCGCCGATCAGGACGGCCGAGCGGGTGGCCACGCTCGACGTGCTGAGCGGCGGCAGGGTCGAGTTCGGCACCGGACGCGGCGCCTCACCGTTGGAGTACCAGGCCTTCCAGCGGCCGTTCGAGAAGTCGCGCCAGATCTGGGAGGACAGCCTGGCGGCGACGCTGGACATCTGGCGGGCCGACGGCGAGCCGATCAGCCGGTCGAACGAGTTCTTCGAGATCCCCGACGTGGCGGTCTACCCGCGTCCCGCCCAGACGCCGCACCCGCCGGTATGGGTGGCCTCCACCTCGCTGGAGGGCTACCTGGCCGCGGCCGAGCGCGGCTACAACCTGCTCGGCATGACCATGCTCAAGGGCGTCGACGACGTGGCCGCCGACATCGCCCGCTACAAGCAGTGCCTGGCCGACAACGGCTTCGACCCGGCCACGCGGCGGGTCGCGCTGATGATCCCGTGGTACGTCGGCCCCGCCCGCGACGAGGCCGCCGACGCGGTCCTGTGGTACATCCGCCGCCAGGTCAACCTGGTCACCCCGCCCGGCTACTACGACGCCCGCCACGCCACGCACCGCGTGCTCGGCCAGCTCGCGGCGGGGATGCCGCCGGAGGAGGCGATGGCGACGCTGCGCGAGCACGTGATGGTCGTGGTCGACGACGTGGAGGGCTCGCGCAAGGCCGTGGCCCGCATCGCGGAGGCGGGCGCGACCGACCTGATCCTGCAGTGCCAGGTGGGCGGCCTGCGCCACGACCTGGTCTGCGATTCCATGAATTCCTTCATGACAGAGGTGATGCAGTGACCCGGTGGCTGACCCGCGACGATCTGGTGGCGGGCAGCGCCACCGGGCTGCTCCATCTGGCGCCCGACGCCTCCTTCGCCTTCCCACTGCGTCCCGAGCTGACCGAGCTGGCCCTGCGCAACGCGGGGGTGGGCGAGCGCGACAGGGTGGTGGTGGCGCTGGCCGAACCCGCGGGAGGCCTGTGGGCCGCGACGGCGGCCGGTGTGGCGGAGGCCGCCGCCTCGGTCGGGCCGCGCGGCAGGATGCGGCTGCACCGCGCGATCGAGGCGCTCGGAGCCACGACGCTGGTGGCCACCCCCACGGGCGCGATGGACTTCCTGGCCAGACTGCACCTGGAGTTCCTGCTCGACCCGCTCGACCTCGGGCTGCGGACCATCGTCCTGACCGGCGAGATCGCGAGCAGGCGCACCCTCGGCCACCTGGCGGCCGAGTTCGACGCCAGGGTGAGCGAGGTCTACTCCAGCCCCTTCTCCGGTGGCGCGCTCGCCTTCCGCGCGGGCGAGGACGAGCCGCTGACCCCGCTGGCCGACGGCGTGCTGGGGTTCGGCGCGCTGGCCAAGGACTCCCCGGTCGACGAGGGCCTGGCAGAGCTGGTCGTCACGCACGGCGAGGCCACCGTACGCACCGGCCACGTGACGGCCGACGGCAGGCTCGCGCACACCGTCGGCGACCACGTGCTGGTGCGCGGGGTGTGGGTCTCGCTGCCGCTGATGGAGAAGGCGCTGTCGAAGATCGACGGGGTGTCGGGCTGGGAGCTGGCCGTCAGCCGGCAGGGCACGCTCGACGCCGCCGTGCTCACCGTGACCTTCAGCAGGGAGAGCCTGGTCGAGAACCCGATGTGGCGCTCACGCGTACGGCAGGCCCTCGCGGCGCTCACCCCGATCTCGATCGCCGTGGAGGTCTCGCCCGTCGTGGCGGACAGCTCCACGCCCGGGGTGGCCACCGATCACCGAGGCCATCACCTCGGCAGGGACCGCGCTCTCGTCTAGGAGCCCACCATGCGATGGGAAACGATCCCCAGGATGCTGCGCGACCAGGCGGAGCGCCACCCCGACGCCCCGGTCACGCTCGAGTTCGGCATGGCGGCCCTGCGCGAGCGGGCCCAGGTGGTGGCGCGGGCGCTCATCGCCCAGGGCGTTCGGCATGGCGACAGGGTGGCGATCTGGGGGCCGAACGACCTGTCGTGGGTGGTCAACGCCTTCGGCGTGTGGGACGCCGGCGCGGTGCTCGTGCCGATCTCCGCCCGCGCCAAGCGGCTGGAGGCAGCCGAGTTGGCCCACAGGATGGGGGTGTCGGTGCTGATCAGCGAGCACCGCCTCCCGTCCGTGCCCGCCTTCGAGGGCGTACGGCATGCGATGGCGAGCGTGGCGGAGGCGGAGGCCAGGGCGCTGGCCGTACGAGGGGATGATCTGTGCGAGATCATGTCCACGTCGGGGACGACCGGTACTCCCAAGGGCGTCATGCTCGACCACGCCCAGACCCTGCGCGGCTACTGGGACTGGTCGGAGATCGTCTCATTGCGCGAGGGCGACAGGTACCCGGTGATCGCGCCCTTCGCCCACGGCTTCGGGCTCAACGCCGGGCTGCTGGCGTGCGTGCTGCGCGGGGCGACGATGATGCCGGTCGCGTCCTTCAGCCCGGACGCCCTGATGACGCTCATCGAGTCGGGGCGGATCACCATCCTGGCGGGACCGCCGACGCTGTTCGCCCGGCTCCTGGACGAGCTGGACAGACCGGACGGGCGGCCGCGCGACGTGTCATCGCTGCGGGTGGCCATCTGCGGCGCGGCGTCCGTGCCCGCCTCACTCGTCACCAGGCTCGTCGAGCGGGTCGGCCTCGACCGCGTGATCAACGCCTACGGCCTCATGGAAGGCACCGTCGTTTCGATGACCAGGCACGACGACCCCGTCGAGGTGATCGCGGGCTCGGCGGGGCGCCCGGTGCCCGGCATCGAGGTGAAGATCGTGGACGAGGCGGGCAAGGAGGTGCCGCGGGGCGAGCGGGGCGAGATCCTGCAGCGCGGCTACGGCGTGATGCGCGGCTACTGGGGCGAGCCCGACAAGACCGCCGAGGTGATCGACGCCGACGGGTGGCTGCACACCGGCGACATCGGCGTGCTCGACCCGGCGGGCAACCTGACGATCGTGGACAGGAAGAAGGAGCTCTACATCGTCAACGGGTTCAACGTCTCGCCTGCGGAGGTCGAGTCGCTGCTGCTCAAGGAGGGCTCGCTGGCCCAGGCGGCGGTGATCGGGGTGCCGAACGACAGGTCGGGCGAGGCGGGCTGGGCCTACGTAGTGCCGAGAGCGGGCGCCGACGTCAGCGAGGAGGGCATACGCGCGTGGGCGAAGGCCAACATGGCCGACTACAAGGTGCCCCGCCGCGTCTTCGTCCTCGACGAGCTTCCCGTGAACGCCACCGGCAAGCTGGACAAGATCGCCCTGCGTGAGGTCGCGCGAGGCGGGTAAGAACTCCAGTGCGCCTTTTCGTCAGGAGCCGCCATGCTGCGCCTGCTGGCCGGGGAGGCCGCGCGTCGGTTCGGGGGGCGCGTCGCGGTCGACTCCGGCACCTCCCGACTGTCCTTCTCCGATCTCGACCGCCTCTCCGACCAGGTGGCCGCGGGCCTGGCCCACCGCGGCACGCGCATCGGCGACGTGGTCGCCCTCGTGCTGCCCGACGGCCCCGAGTTCGTCGTCTGCTACGTGGCCGCCGCCAAGATCGGCGCGGTCGCCGCGGGCGTCGACCCGCGCCATCCCCTGCGGGTGCGCCTGCTCTCCGCCCTCGACCCGCTGATCGTCGTCACCGTGCCGGGCGCGCTCCCCTCCCTGCCCGGGCTCGACGTCGTGATCCTTTCCGGCGGCGGGTACGGCACGCTGGCCAGGAACGAGGCCCCGCCGCCCCCACTGCCGCCCGATCCAGGACGGCCTGTCGTGATCACCCACACCTCAGGCCGGACGGGCCCGCCCAAGGCGGCGGTCTTCGGCGAGCGGCAACTGGAGGCGATCAGGGCGCGCGGGGCGGGCGTCAGGTGGGGCACGGGCGACTCGCGCGTGCTGTGGCATCCGATGGGCCACATGGCGTTCGCGACGCGGCTGCCGGTGTTCCTGCAGACCGGCAGGAACACACACGTCCTGTCCCGATGGGAGCCCGAGGCGGTGCTGCGCCTGGTGTGCGAGAGGGAGCTGCGGGTGCTCCACGGCACGCCCGCCCAGCTGGCCGCCATGCTGGAGGTGCCGGGCGCGCCGCCCTCGCTCGGTCTGGTCCTGTCCAGCGGGGCTCCGGCCACGCCGGAGCTGATCAGACGGTTGCGGGAGCGGTTCGGCGTGCCCGTGTGCAACCGCTACATCTGCACGGAGGCGGGCCTCGGCCTCGGCACCCGTCCCGAGGACCCGCCGCGGGACGCCGAGCTGACCGTCGGCAGGCCGCGCCCCGGCGTTGACCTGTCCGTACGCGACCCGGCGGGCCGCCCGCTGCCCGTGGGCGCGAAGGGCGAGGTGCTGCTGCGGTCCCAGGCGGTCATGAGCGGGTACGTCGGAGACGGCGCCGCGCGGGTGTTCGCCAAGGACGGGTTCGTCAGGACCGGCGACACGGGTTTCCTCGACGAGCTTGGCCGCCTGCATCTGGTGGGTAGAGAATCACCGACATAGCGTCGCCACCAAGGAGGCAGCGTGTCGTTGCGCGTGGCAGTCGTCGGATCGGGCCCCGCCGGCATCTACACGGCGGAGGCGCTGGTCAAACAGTCGGCCGATCCTGTCGAGGTGGACGTGCTCGAACGGCTGCCCACGCCGTACGGGCTCGTGCGCTACGGGGTGGCGCCCGACCACACCTCGATCAAGTCGATCGCCAACTATCTCAGGAAGGTTCTCGAACAGCCGGGTATCCGGTTTCTCGGCGGGGTGACGCTCGGCGCCGAGGTCTCCGTCGATGACCTGCTGGCCTGCTACGACGCCGTCGTCTACTGCACGGGCGCGATGGTCGACAGGAAGATGGGCATCCCCGGCGAGGACCTGCTGGGCAGCGTCGCCGCGACGGACTTCGTGAACTGGTACTGCGGCCACCCCGACGTCTCGCCCGACAAATTCGAGCTCGACAGCCCCGAGGTCGCCGTGATCGGCGTGGGCAACGTGGCCGTGGACGTGGTGCGGGTGCTGGCCAAGACCGCCGAGGACCTGCGCGCCACCGACGTGCCCGCCGACGTGCTGGACCGGCTGGCCGACAGCCAGGTCAAGGCCATCCACATGATCGGGCGGCGCGGCCCCGAGCACGCCAAGTTCACCCTGAAGGAGCTGCGCGAGCTGGGCGAGGTGGCCAACGCGGACGTGTGCGTGCGCCCCGACGAGGCCGTGGTGCTCGGCGGCGACTTCCCCCGGCAAGTCAAGGGCAACATCGACGTGCTGCGGTCGTGGTCGGAGCGCGTTCCGGCGGGCCGGCCGCGCAGGCTGGACGTGCGGTTCTGGCTGCGTCCGGTGGAGATCCTCGGCACCACCCGGGTGGAGGGGCTGCGGCTGGAGCGGACCAGGCTGTCGCAGGACGGCAGGGTCGTGGGCACGGGCGAGTTCGAGACGCTGCCGGTCGGGATGGTGCTGCGCTCGGTCGGCTACCAGAGCGTTCCGCTGCCCGGCGTGCCGTTCTCCACCGAGACGATGACCGTGCCGAACGTCGCGGGCAGGGTCCGCGACCGGGAGTACGTGGCGGGCTGGCTCAAGCGCGGGCCGACCGGCGTGATCGGGACCAACAAGTCCGACGCCGCGGAGACGGTCAGGACGCTGCTGGCGGACGCGCCTTCGGGTGCGGCCGGCTCGATCGACGACCTGCTGGCCGAGCGGGGCGTCAGGCCCGTCACCTACGACGACTGGCTGGCCATCGAGACGGCCGAGGCTGAGCTGGCCAGGACGCTTGACAGGGGCGAGCGGGTCAAGCTGGTCGGCCTGGAGGCCATGCTCGCGGCCTGCGGCCGAACTGTAACATGAGTACCGTTCACCTTTAGCGGCTTGGCGGGTTAGGGTCCACCATGCGCCGCTCACTCGCCTTCGCGACCCTCGCCGCCCTCCTGGCCGCGCCCCTGCCGGCCGAGGCGTCCACCGACCCCGGCCACACCCCCAGCCCCGCCCACGGCCGCTCCCCCGACACGATCACCGTCGACGGCCGGACCCACTTCACCGACGACGACGGCCGCGTCATCAAACTGCGCGGCTTCAACGCCGGCAAGTGGGCCACCGACAGGGTCACCGAGGCCGACGTCAGGGCCATGGCGGACAAGGGGATGAACTTCCTGCGGCTGATCGTCCAGTGGCAGTACATCGAGCCGCAGAAGGACGTCTACGACCAGGAGTACCTGAGCTACGTCGACCGCGTCCTCGGCTGGGCCGACAGGTACGGCCTGCAGGTCATGATCGACATGCACCAGGACGTCTACGGCCCGAAGTTCGGCGGCCACAACGGCATCCCCGAGTGGGCGACGCGCGACGACGGCCTGCCGTTCGAGCGCAACCCCGACGACTGGTTCCAGGACTACTTCCAGCCCGCCGTGATGGCCGCCTTCGAGCACCTCTACGAGGACGCCGACCTGCGCGCCGAGCAGGTGGAGATGTGGCAGACCCTGGTCAGGAAGGTCTCCGGGCACCGCTCGCTGCTCGGCTACGACCTGTTCAACGAGCCGTTCGGCAAGTTCCTGGAGGGCGAGGACCTGGTCACGGCCTCGGGCAGGATCGAGCGGACGCAGCTCGCCGACATGTACCGCCGCCTGATCGCGGGCATCAGGGCCTACGACAGGAAGTCGTGGATCTTCGTGGAGCCGACGGTGCTGGTCGGCGAGGGCGTGCCGACCCAGCTGCCGGCGTTCGACGACCCCAAGGTGGGCTACGCCCCGCACATGTACTCCACCAGCGTGGAGGCGGGCGGCGACTGGGATCCGGCCAGCGGCTTCATCGAGCGCTACGAGGCCGCCATCGGCCAGTACCCCACCGCCAACCGGATGCCCGTGGTCGTCGGCGAGTGGGGGCCGCCCAACAGCCGCCTGCCGGGCAACCGGCAGCTCGTCACCGGTTCGGTGGCGGCCATGAACCGCTTCGCCTCCGGCTGGGCGATGTTCTACTGGTGCCGGTCGGACTCCGGCGGCTACTGCCAGCTCGACGGCAGGGGCAACGTCGCGCCCGGCGCCGAGCCCGCCCTCGCCGCCTACGCCCGCCGCGTCGCGGGCCTGCCGGTCTCCGAGTCCTACGACGCGGCCGCCAGGAAGCTCACGCTCACCTACACCACCAGGCGCGGCGTGCACGCACCGACCGAGATCTCGGTGCCGAAGGAGTTCTTCCCACGCGGCGTGCGGGTCAAGGTCACCGGCGTCCGCTCTGCCACGACCTCGCATCGAAATGGACTGCTGAAGGTGGCGGTCCGCGCCCGCCCCGGCACCGCCGTGACCGTGACGGTCACGCCTCGATAGCGTGTGACGATGCGCATCACCGTCGACGGTTTCGAGGACGTCCACCGCACCCAGCAGGCCCGCTATCCCGTACTGGACCTCAGAACGGGGCCCGGCTGGCAGCCCGTGCACACGGCCTACGTTCCCGCCGACCTGTTCTCCGCCTCGACGCCCTCCTCGTGGGGCGGCCAGGCGCTCGACCTGATGAAGGCGCATCTGCCCGACGCCGCCGCCATGGCCGAGGTGTTCGAGCTCCCCTCGGACCTGGCGGCGGGCGTGCACGCGCGCGTGGCCGCCAAGCTCGCCGCCGAGCCGGTCGAGGACCTGCGCGTCGACTTCGAGGACGGGTACGGCCTGCGTCCCGACGCGGAGGACGGCGACGCCGTGGCCGCCGCGTCGGCGCTGGCCCGCCTGCACGCCGAGGGCGGCCTGCCGCGCCGGTGGGGGCTGCGGATCAAGTCGTTCGCCGACGGCGACCCCGATCGTGCGGTCCGCACGCTGGAGCTGTTCCTCACCGAGCTGGTCGCGCGGGCGGGCACCCTGCCGCCCGGCTTCACGCTCACCTTCCCCAAGGTGCTCATGGAGAAGTACCTGGGGCAGTTCGCCGGGGTGCTGGCCGAGCTGGAGAGCAGGCTCGGGCTGCCCTCGCCGCTGCGCTTCGAGATCCAGGTCGAGGCCCCGCAGACCGTCATGTTCCTGCGCTCCGACCTCGCCGAGTCGCTCGGCGGGCGGCTCGCGGCGGCCCACTTCGGCGTCTTCGACTACACCGCCGCGCTCGGCCTGCCCCCGCACGAGCAGCGCCTCGACCATCCCGCCTGCGACCACGCCCGCCACGTCATGCAGACCGCGTTCGCCGGGACGGGCGTCGAGCTGTCGGACGGGTCGCTGGCCGCCTCGCCCGCCTCCGACTCGACGGCGGACGTGCACGCGCTGTGGCGCAGGCACGCGGCCCTGGTCAGGCACTCGCTGTCGCACGGGTTCTACCAGGGGTGGGACATGCACCCCTCCCACCTGGTGTCCCGCTTCGCCACCGTGTACGCCTTCCACCTGGCGCACTACGACGCGTATGCGGCCAGGGTGCGGGCGTGGGAGGAGCGCAGGGCGGCGGGCGGCGGCGTGATGGACGAGCCCGCCACGATCAAGACCCTGGTGGCGGCGCTGCACCGGGCAGACTCCGCCTTGGATTGATCTGGGGGGCGACGTTGCGGCGGGGACCGGAGCCCTGCTCGAGCACGCGTGATGGACGGGCGGCCACCGGTGACCACGGTGGCCTTGGCCCGGCCTGCCGTACGAGAAGAACTAGAGGTCGCGGTCGATGAGCGCGCGCCACTGAGCGACGAGCTGGGCGTCGACGGGGACGGTCCACGACGAACGGACCGCGCTACCCACGTGGAAGGCGCGCACCCCGTAGTCGAGCAGCGTGGGGATATGGCGCAGCTTAAGCCCGCCACCGGCCAGGATCAGGCCCGCGTCGCCCGCCTCGGCGCGCGCCTTCAGCACCGGCAGCCCCTCCGAGACGCCCGCGGGCGAGCCCGACGTCAGCACGGTGGCCAGGTTCGGCAGCAACCGCACCGCCCGCCACGCGGCCTGCACGTCCGCGGCATGGTCCACCGCCCGGTGGAACGTCCACGGCAGCGGCGAGACCGCATGGATGAGCGCCTCGGTCGCCTCCAGGTCCACGGCGCCCTCGGAGGTGAGGAAGCCGAACACGAACCCCGCCGCGCCCGCCTCGGCCAGCCCCTTCACCTCGGACAGCAGCTTGTCGAGCGACTCGGGGGTGAAGTTCGGGTCGGTGCGCAGCATGACCATCTGGGGCAGCGCGCACTCTCTGGCGATCGCGGCGACCGTCTCCGTCGCTGGGGTGAGCCCGTCGGCCGCCATGTCGGCGACGACCTCGACACGGTCGGCGCCCCCCTCTTCCGCGGCGACGGCGTCGCGCGCGTCGAGCGCGATCACCTCAAGCAAGGATCCGGTCATGAAAGAGAGGTTATCCCCTCAACTGCCCTCCTCTTGGCATAGAGGAGGGCAGTGGTCATTCCTGACAAATCACGTCAGGCGTTGACAAGGTCCATGGTCCGGAAGAGGCCCTCCGCGACGCCGGCACGCAGTTCGGCGGGCCGCTGGAACAGCGCGCCCGAGGCCCGGTGCGGCAGGTCCACCGTGCGGAGGTGGCGGAAGCCGCGCCGCCGGTAGTACTGCTGGAGCCGCGGGTTGTCCTTCGAGCAGTCGAGCCGCAGCCAGTCGAGTCCCGACGCGGCGACGACCACCCCCGCCCAGTCGAGCAACGCGTCACCGAGGCCGGTTCCTGCGGCGGCGCGGGAGACGGCGAGCTTGTGGACGTAGAGGGCCGCGTCGGGCCGGTCCGCCTGCGTCCAGAACTCGGCGTCGGCGTGACCGTCGAGCGCGATGGTCGCGACGGTCTCCCCGAAGCGGCCTTCCAGCAGGTAGAGCACCTGTTCCTCGATCAACGGCACGATCCGCTCCGGCCCGAAGCCGCCGCGCGGCCACTGCCGCACGCCCCGCAGGTGGAGCCATTCGGCGGTGTCGGCGAGGAGGGTGAGGACGCCGGGGAGGTCGTCGGGTACGGCCCGCCGAAGGGTCAGCGGGGGAAGGAGGGTGTTGGAGTGCATGATTCTGCCCTTCGTTCCGATGGGTAACGGAGTGAACACGTAGCGTGCTCGTCCGGTGGCACACGGCTTTCATGGCGATATTTCAGGGAAAAATGCAATTTGGGGGAGTATGCACAACTCCTCCGTGCCCAGCGCGGAAGAATGACCCGCGCCGCACGGACGGGATCACCCCCAAGCGAGACTGGTCTAGCGGAGACCCAGCTCGTATCGGATCAAGTGCTTGTCAGCCGGGAGCACCGACACGGCCACGCGCACGGGCGCGTCCGAACGGTCGTAGCCGACCCTGATGTAGACGACCACCGGGGTCCCCAGCTCCAACTGGAGGCGCTCGGCCTCCTCCTGGTTCGGCATCCGCGCCATGATGTCGTCGACCACCCGTACCTGCTTGTGGCCGAGCTCTTCGAGCACCCTGTTCGCCCCGCGGGCGATGTCTCCTGGCCTGGTGATCTCGGAGTCCCGCACCAGGTCCAGCGGGAAGTAGGAGTCGTTGGTGTTGTACGGCTGGCCGTCGACGAACCGCAGCCTGCGCCTGACGACCGCCAGATCGCTGTCGCCCAGCTCCAGCCGGCTGGCGATCTCCTCGACCGGGCTGACGATCTGCACCTCGATCGTCTGGCTCGGCTCGCGGCCCTCCTGGGAGACGGCGTAGGCGAACGCCTCCCGCACCTCACCGCGCGGCTGCGGAGCGAGCTCTCGCTGCGGGTACATCAGCAGCGGCCGGCGATCGCGCACGACCGTGCCGCGCCGGGGCGCCCGCGTGACGAGGCCCTCGTTCACCAGCTCACCGAGCGCCAGTCTGACGGTATTGCGACTAACGCCGTATTTGTCCTGAAGATGGGCTTCTGTGGGCAATTGTGCCCCAGGGCCGAGGTCGCCGGAGTAGATGGCCCTTCGCAGATCCGAAGCCACCTGCTGATACAGCGACGACCGTGCCACTTTCACCCCTTTTGTTCCAACAATTTAGACGATCTGGTTCTAGCTAGCTACAACCCCTTGACCGGAGCGCCTTGACAGCCGCATCATCCATTCGTTGGTACAAATCCATCGAAAGGTCGGGCGAGGGGGTGACGGCCGGTGTTACCGGTCCGCGCGGGTACGCCGCACCAGCCCTGGCACGACCCCCGCGAGGCAACACGTTTACTGCGTTACGCGTTGCACCGCCAGGGGTTCTCCCACACCTACCAGAGCAGTGGAAACGGTATGTCCGTGCTGTCTGTACTGACCGAGTTGACCGTGTGGTGCAAGGACGGCTCGTTTCAATGGGACGAGGAAGGGTCAACCGTCACCCACCCGATCGACGACCCGGTAGGCGCGGCACTCCGCATCGCCGAGCACTACCGGTACCCAACTTCAGACGGTCACTCCCCTACTAATGGGAAAGTTGCTAAGTGGACTGCCACTACGGCCCTGACCAGGGACAACAGTGGGGTGGCAGGCTGACGAGCAGGTTTCCCATTAGTACCGGCTCCGTGCGCGAGCACTCGGCGTAGGACCCCATCCCTCGCCGGGGTCCTGGGTCGACGCGCACGGTACGGAGGCGCGTCCTGGCGGGTCCCCCACGCCCGCCAGGGCGCGCTCTCTTTTGCTTCGGCCGGTCAGGCGGTCCACTCGATCAGCGGCTCGTCGGTGAACAGCGCCCGCACCCGCTGTCCCTGACGCGGCTCGCCCTTACCCCGCCAGGTGCCGTACAGCACGCACCCCCGCGCCTCGGCCAGCCGTACCCGCACGACCGTGGCGGGCGCCGGAGCCCGCCAGTGGGTGACGATCCAGCTCTCCACCAGCCCCTCGGGCGCCACCGGCGCCCACGACCACCCCTCGGTACGGCACGCCGCGCAGAACGCCCTGGCCGGGAATCTGGCCAGCCCGCACGAGGAGCACCGCTGCACCGCGAGCACTCCCCTGGCCACCAGCTCCCACCACTCGGCCGAGTCCCTGTCCACGCCCACCTTGTCGTCCACGCTCATCCCTTTCGGAGGATCAGGGCCGAGGTGGCGGGGAGGATGTGGCCGGGCTGGGCGGTGGACAGCGCCACCTCGGCCCCCTCCACCTGCCGCTCCCCCGCGTCCCCGCGCAGTTGGGAGACGGCCTCGGCGACGTGGTTGAGCCCGTGCACGTACCCCTCGGACAGGAACCCGCCGTGGGTGTTGACCGGCGGCCCCTCCCCCGAGGCTGCGAAGGGGCCGCCCTCGCCCTTGGCGCAGAAGCCGTAGTCCTCCAGCTGGACGATCACCGAGTAGGTGAAGCAGTCGTACAGCTCGGCCACGTCGATGTCGCCGGGTCCGAGGCCCGCCATGCCGTACAGGCGGGGGGCCAGAGCGGCGGCGGCGGTCACGGTCGGCTCGCCGGGGGCCAGGAAGGAGTCGCCGCCTCCCCACGCCGCGCCGGAGATCAGCACGGGCGTCCTGCGCAGGTCGCGGGCGCGTTCGGCGGTGGTGACGACCACCGCGCACGCGCCGTCGGTCTCCAGGCAGCAGTCGAGCAGGCGCAGCGGCTCGGCGATGGGACGGCTGGCGAGGTAGTCGTCGAGGGTGATGGGCGTGCGCATCAGGGCCCGGGGGTTGGCCGCCGCGAAGGAGCGCTGCCGGACCGCCACCTGCCCGAAGTGTTCGGCGCTGGTGCCGTACTTCAGCATGTGGGCGCGGGCGTACATGGCGAACTGCTGGACGGGGGCGCCGTAGCCGTATGGGGCGAGGTACTGCGTCTCGGGGCTCGGGTTCGGCGCCGTCCCCATGCGGAACTCGGACCTGGCGTTGATCGCCCGGTAGCAGACCACCGTCTCGGCGATGCCCGCGGCCACCGCGAGTGCGGCCTGACCGACGACCGCATGCGAGACGCTGCCGCCGCCGAAGTGGTCGAGGTGCCAGGTGGGCGCGGCGATCCCGAGCGCGGGGCCGACCAGGGAGGGCGCGGCCGAGTCGCCGACCCGGTGGGTGGCCAGGCCGTCCACGTCGTCGGCGGTGAGCCCGGCGTCGTCGAGCGCGGCGAGCACGGCTCTGCAGGCGAGGGTCAGCGTGCTGACGCCCGAGTTCTTGGCGAACGGCGTGTAGCCGACTCCCGCGATCGCGGCGGCGTCCCTGAAATCAAGCAAGCGCTTGGCCACACACCTGACGCTATGCGGCGCCGGAAACCGATGTCAACGCGTTGACAGGCTTTCGGGGAAACGCCTAGCGTCCAAGCAAGCGCTTGGTAAGCTACAGTGGTGGACGAGGAGGCGCCCATGAGCACCCACGCTGCCCGGCTGATCGCGCCGGACGGCTGTGACGGCAGGCCGCATGTCGCGCCGTTCCAGCACGACACCCCCCATAGGAGCACCACGCCCAACGGGAGCAACGCCACGACGGACAACGGGGCCGCCGCCAGGCACTTCAGGTCGGTGCTGAGCAGGTTCGCCACCGGCGTCGTCGCCATCACCGCCCTCGATCCCGGCACCGGGGCGCCGAGCGGCCTGGCGGCCAACTCCTTCACCTCCGTCTCGCTCGACCCGCCGCTGGTCGCCTTCTGCGTCGCGCACACCAGCACCAGCTGGCCCAGGCTCCGCGCGGCGCGAACGCTCACCGTCAACGTGCTCGCCGAGCACCAGCAGCAGGTGTGCGCGCAGCTCGCGGCCAGGGGCGGCGACAAGTTCGCGGGTCTCGCCTGGACCCGCTCCCCCGGCGGCAACCCCTTACTCGAAGGCGCGCTGGCCTGGCTGGAGTGCTCGGTCGAGGCCGAACACCCCGCGGGCGACCACGTGATCGTCGTGGCCAGGGTTCACCAGCTCGACACCCACGCCGACGGCGGCCCGCTGCTGTTCTTCCGCGGCGGGTACGGGCGGTTCGCCTCATGACGCTCAGGCAGGAGGCCAGGGCGTGGCTGGAGGCGGCGCTGACCGGCGAGTTCGCGCACGCCCGCGGGCTCGGCGGCCCGGGCCGCGAGCACGAGGGTCACGAGGTACGGCACGCGTGGGAGCGCCACCTCGGCAGGGCCGGCTGGACGTGCCTGGCCTGGCCCAAGGAGTACGGCGGGCGCGAGGCCTCTCTCGAGGACCAGATCGCCTTCCACGAGGAGTACGCGATGGCCGACGCCCCCGCGCGGGTCGGCCACATCGGCGAGGGGCTGATCGGCCCCACGATCCTCGACTTCGGGTCGCGGGAGCAGAAGGACCGTTTCCTGCCCCCGATCCAGCGCGGCGACGAGCTGTGGTGCCAGGGCTACTCCGAGCCCGAGGCCGGCTCCGACCTGGCCAACGTCCAGACCAGGGCGGTGCTCGACGGCGGCGAGTGGGTCGTCACGGGGCAGAAGGTCTGGACGTCGCTCGCGCACGTGGCCGACTGGTGCTTCGCGCTGTGCCGTACCGAGGAAGGCTCCAGGCGGCACCACGGCCTGTCGTACCTGCTGGTCCCGATGCGGCAGGACGGCGTCGAGGTGCGGCCGATCAGGCAGCTCACCGGCACCGCCGAGTTCAACGAGGTGTTCTTCGACGGCGCCAGGACCGCGAAGGAGAACATCCTGGGGGCGCCAGGCGAGGGCTGGCGGGTGGCGATGGCCACGCTCGGCTACGAGCGCGGCGCCTCCACGCTCGGCCAGCAGATCGGCTTCCGGCGCGAGCTGGCCAAGGTCGTCGAGGCGGCCCGCCGTACCGGCGCCATCGATGACCCCCTGATCAGGGACGAGCTCGCCCGGTCGTGGCTGGAGCTGCGGATCATGCGCTTCAACGCGCTGCGGCCGGACGCCGAGCCGTCGATCGCCAAGCTCTACTGGTCGCAGTGGCACCAGCGCCTGGGCGAGCTGGCCCAGGCGGTGCTGGGCAAGGAGGGCCTGGTGGGCGAGCTCGGCGAGTTGCAGCGGCTCTACCTGTTCAGCCGCGCCGACACCATTTACGCGGGGTCGAGCGAGATCCAGCGCACCATCATCGCCGAACGCACCCTGGGGCTGCCGAAGTGAAGTCGCACGGTCTGCTCGAAGGAAGGGTAACGCTGGTCACCGCGGCGGCGGGAACCGGCATCGGCTACGCCACCGCCAGGCGGTGCGCGGAGGAGGGCGCGATCGTCGTCATCTCCGACCGGCACGAGCGGCGGCTGGCGGAGGCGGCCGGGGCGCTGGCCGAGCTGACGGGGGTCGAGCCGCTGGCCGTACCGTGTGATGTCACCCGCGAGGCCGAGGTGGGCGCGCTGTTCGAGGCGACGGTGGCCGCGCACGGGCGGCTCGACGTGCTCGTCAACAACGCGGGCCTCGGCGGTACGGCCGAGCTGGCCGAGATGGCCGACGAGCAGTGGCACGCGGTGCTCGACGTGACGCTGACGGGCACGATGCGCTGCACGCGGGCCGCGCTGCGGCACATGATCCCGCGGGGCGCGGGCGTGGTCGTCAACAACGCCTCCGTGGTGGGCTGGAGGGCGCAGCGGGGCCAGTCGCACTACGCCGCGGCCAAGGCCGGGGTCATGGCGCTGACCAGGTGCGCGGCCATGGAGGCCGCCGAGCACGGGATCAGGGTCAACGCGGTCGCGCCCTCGCTGGCCATGCACCCGTTCCTGTCCAGGGTCACCACGTCGGAGGTGCTGGCCGAGCTGGCGGACAGGGAGGCGTTCGGCAGGGCGGCGCAGCCGTGGGAGGTGGCCAACGTGATCGTCTTCCTGGCAAGCGACTACTCCGGCTACATGACGGGAGAGGTCGTCTCGGTTTCGAGCCAGCGCGCCTGATATCTTGTCCGACATGTTATGGTGAACCCATGAATATGACGGAGCCCATGTTCCTGGCTCTGACGGCACTCCTCGACGAGCCGCGCCACGGCTACGGGATCGTGCAGGAAGTGGAACGGCTGTCCGAGGGCAAGGTGCAGCTCAAGATCGGCACGCTGTACGGCGTGCTCGACCGGCTCGCCGCCGACGGCCTCGTCGAGCTCGACCGTGAAGAAGTGCAGTCGGGGCGGCTGCGCCGCTACTACCGCCTCACCGACGCCGGAGAGGGCGCGCTCCAGACGGAGGTCGCCAGGCTGTCCGGCACCCTCCAGACCGCCACCGAGCGGCTTGACGCCCGCCGTCGCGCCCCCCAGGCCACCCCCCGACCGTCGACCGCCGGAGGTCATGCATGACCCTGCTGGAGCAGCGCTACCGCTTCGTGCTCAGGATGCTGCCCGCGTCCTACCGGGCCGAGCGCGAAGAGGAGATGGTCGACGCCTTCCTCGACGGCGCGGAGCGGATCCGCGACGAGGACAACGCGCGGCCGAGCTGGCGCGAGATCGCCTCCGTGGCCGCGCTGGCGATCCGGGTGAGGGCGGGCGGGCTCGGCGCCGCCCCCCGCTACCGGGAGATGGGAGACGCGGTCAGGCTGGTCGCCCTGCTCGGCCTGGGCTACCACGCCGTGCTGGGCTGGTACGGCGTCGCCGCCACGCTGGTCTCCACCGGTGTCGTAGGCGACCTCGACCCCGAGTACGTGATCACCGATCCGGCCCGGCTGGCGTGGGAGCTCGCGTCCACGGCGGCGGGCCTGGTGGCGGTCGCGGCCTTCGCCACGCTCGCCCTGGGAAGGGTGCGCGCGGCCAGGATCCTCACCTGGCTGAGCCTGCTGCACGTCGTGGTCATGACCGGGCTGGGCCTGCTGCAGGTGACCAGGGTGGGCTTGTTCATGTGGGAGCGGACGATCATCGAGCAGGCGCTCTACCTGCTGGCCATGGCGGCGCCCGGCGTGGCGCTGCTGATCGGCTACCACGAGGACGCGCCGGTGCGCCGCTCGCCGCTGCTCGCGGTGCTTCCGCTGGGACTGACCGCCCTGTACCTCACGGTCAATGCCGTCACCCTGCAGCGCCTGACCTCCTACACCGGCGACGGGCCGACCTGGGTGGCCGCGTGGACGGACCTGTACGGCCTGAGCGCGATCGCGGTCGGGGTGGCCGGCGTGCACTGCCTCGTCCGGCGTGCCTCGCCTGCGTGGGGTCTGGCCCTGGCCGCGGTCGCGATGCTGCTGGGCTTGATGCGGGCGCCCCTGCTGCCCCTGGACGCCGAGAGCATCGCCACGCAGCCGCTGGGGACCACGATGATCGCCCAGTTCGCGGCGCTGCTGCTGCTGGCCGCCGCGCTCGCCGTCGTGAGCGTCAGGTCGCTGCCCCGCGCTGCCCGCGCGTCGTCGTGAGCATCGGCGCGCTGCCCGCTCGTCGTCGTGAGCGTCGTGTCGCCGCCGCGCCCCACCTAGCTTGACGGGGCGCGCGGGCCTACTGTGAGCTATGGCGACACAGAGCCGCGCGTCACACCTCCTCGAGGTCCTGACCACCGAGTTCGGCCCTTCCATCGAGCGTGACCCCGCCGCGTTCCTGCGCAAGTTCAGGAAGATGGCGGGGTCGGCGTTCGCGTTCTACCGCGGCAGCGCAGCCGTCTTCTACGCCGACCTGACCGGTGACTTCGCCGACGACTCCTACCTCGACGGGCCGACCAGCCGGGTGTGGATCCACGGCGACCTGCACGCGGAGAACTTCGGCACCTACATGAACGCCTCCGGCGTCCTCGTCTTCAACGTCAACGACTTCGACGAGGCCTATGTCGGTCCCTACACCTGGGACCTGAAGCGCTTCGCGGCCAGCGTCGCCCTCATCGGGTACGGCAAGGCGCTGTCCGACGAGGCGATCTCCCGCCTGGTGAGCGACTTCGGCGCCGCCTACCTGGCCGAGCTGACCGCCATCGCCGAGGACGGCGACGACGCGATCGGCTCGCTGACGCTGGGCAGCACGACGGGAGTACTCCACCGGGTGCTGCAGTCGGCGCGGCTGCACACGCGCGTGGCCCTGCTCGACGTCGAGACGATGATCGACGACTACGACCGGCGCTTCGCGCTCATCGAGGGGCGCGAGCCGGTCTCGGAGCGGACCAGGGCGGCGGTGCTGGCCGCCTTCGACGACTACCGCACCACGCTGCCCGGCCGTACCAGGCCCGTCGAGCACGTCATCAAGGACGTGGCGCTGCGCAAGGGCGTCGGCATCGGCTCGGCGGGGCTGCCCTCCTACAACCTCCTGCTGGAGGGCCGCACGCAGGCGCTGGAGAACGACGTCATCCTCTACATGAAGCAGGCCCAGGTGCCCGCGGTGGCCAGGCACATCCACGATGAGAAGGTCAGCGCCTACTTCAGGCACCAGGGCCACAGGACCGCCGAGTCGCAGCGGGCCCTGCAGGCCTACGCCGACCCGTGGCTCGGCTACACGACGCTCGACGGGATCGGGCAGTTGGTGGCCGAGGTCTCGCCGTACTCCGCAGACCTCGACTGGGACGAGGTGAACGAACCGGGCGAGATGCGCTCGATCGTGCGTGACCTGGGCCGGGCGGTGGCGCGGATGCACTCCGTCGCCGACGACGAGTCCGCCCATGACCTGGTCGACTTCTCCACCGAGGAGGCGATCGTGGCCGTCATCGACGGTGACGCGGCCGGGTTCGTCGGGATGCTGGTCGACTTCGCCCACGCGTACGGCGCGCAGGTCCGCCAGGACCACCAGACCTTCGTCGACCTGTTCAGGAACGGCCGAATCCCCGGCCTCTAGCCACGACCGGAACGGCCCCTCTGGCGTCGACCGGTCGCGAGACTCTAGGAACCGACCGGTTGGTATGGCATGCTTCCAGAGCATGACTCTGTTCTCGGTGGAAGGCAAGAAGGTCGTCGTCACCGGCGGCTCCAGGGGTATCGGGCGGATGATCGCCGCGGGGTTCGTCGCGGCCGGCGCCACGGTCTACATCTCCGCGCGCAAGGCGGCCGAGGTCGACAAGGCCGCCGCCGAGCTGGGCTGCGTCGCGGTGCCCGCCGACCTGTCCACGCCCGATGGCGTCGCCACGCTGGCCGAGGCCGTCGAGGGGCCGCTGCACGTGCTGGTCAACAACGCGGGCGCGACCTGGGGCGCTCCGCTGGAGGAGTATCCCGAGCACGCCTTCGACAAGCTGTGGGGCATCAACGTGAAGGGCGTCTTCTACCTGACGCAGCGCTTCCTGCCGCACCTGCGCGCCGCCGCCGGTCCTGACGATCCCGCCAGAGTGATCAACATCGGCTCCATCGACGGCATCAGGGTCCCCGTGATGGAGAACTACGCCTACTCCGCGGCGAAGGCCGGCGTACACATGCTGACCAGGCATCTGGCCAGGCAGCTGGCGCCCGAGCACATCACGGTCAACGCGATCGCGCCGGGGCCGTTCGAGTCGAAGATGATGGCCTTCGCGCTCGACGACCCCGCCACCCGCGAGATGATCGCGGGTGGCGTGCCGCTCGGCAGGATCGGCCGCCCCGACGACATGGCCGGGGCGGCGATCTTCCTGGCCTCGCGGGCGGGCGCCTACCTGACCGGAACGGTGATCCCGGTGGACGGCGGGATCAGCGCCTGAGCCCGGAGCCGCGCGAACCAGTCCAGCGGGAAGGGCGGCCGGGCGAGCGGGGCGACGGCCACCACAGGCAGGTGGGGCAGTGGTTGCGATGGCGGACGCACGGGCTGGGGCAGGTCAGTCGCTAGGTCCCCTGCGGGGACGCCGCGCATGCGGGAAAATGTGGGTAGGTCGCCCGCCGACGTCGATATCCTCTTGGCGCAGGTG